>CAZPJC010000118.1:0-7601 GCA_964586645.1 uncultured Schumannella sp. | reverse complement strand
CGGCGATCAGCTGCTCGTGGGTGCCCTGCTCGACGATCGAGCCGGACTCCATCACGAGGATGAGGTCGGCATCCCGGATCGTCGAGAGGCGGTGCGCGATGACGAACGAGGTGCGCTCACGCCGCAGATCGCGCATCGCCCGCTGCACGAGCAGCTCGGTGCGGGTGTCGACGCTCGACGTGGCTTCGTCGAGGATGAGCAGCGCCGGGTCGGCCAGGAACGCCCGCGCGATCGTGATGAGCTGCTTCTCGCCCGCCGAGACGTTGCCGCCCTCGTCGTCGAGCACCGTGTCGTACCCGTCGGGCAGCGCGTGCACGAACCTGTCGACGTAGGCGTCCTGCGCGGCCGCGAGGATCTGCTCCTCGGTCGCCTCGGGGTCGCCGTAGGCGATGTTGTCGCGGATCGAGCCCTTGAACAACCAGGTGTCCTGCAGCACCATGCCGGTGCGCTCGCGCAGGTCGTCGCGCGTCATCGTCTGGATGTCGACCCCGTCGAGAGTGATGCGCCCCCGGTCGAGGTCGTAGAACCGCATGATGAGGTTCACGAGCGTCGTCTTGCCGGCGCCCGTCGGACCGACGATCGCGACCGTGCTGCCCGGCTCGGCGACGAGCGACAGGTCCTGGATGAGCGGCTTCGCGGGGTCGTAGCTGAACGACGCATGCTCGAAGGCGAGACGTCCCGCGGTCGCCGGCGGCGAGGCCGGCGAGGCCGGATCCGCCGGCTGCTCGTCGGCATCCAGCAGTTCGAAGACGCGCTCGGCGCTCGCGACCCCCGACTGCAGCAGGTTCGCGAGCGAACCCAGCTGGCTGAGCGGCTGGGTGAACTGCCGCGAGTACTGGATGAAGGCCTGCACGTCGCCGATGCGCATCGTGCCGCCCGCGACGAGCACCCCGCCGACGACGGCGATGCCGACGTAGACGAGGTTCCCGACGAACATCGTCGCGGGCATGATGATGCCGCTGATGAACTGGGCGCCGAACGAGGCCGTGAACAGCTCCTCGTTCTTCTCGGCGAAGCGCGCCTCGACCTCGCGGTGCCGGCCGAAGACCTTGACCAGCGCGTGGCCCGAGTAGCCCTCCTCGATCTGCGCGTTGAGGGCACCGGTGTGCGTCCACTGGGCGACGAACAGCTTCTGCGAGCGCTTCGCGATGAGCACGGTGATGCCGAGGGTCAACGGGATGGCGACCAGCGCGATGAGGGCGAGCAGCGGCGAGATGACGAACATCATCACGACGACGCCGACGACGGTGAGGATCGACGTCACCATCTGGCTGAAGGTCTGCTGAAGGCTCTGCGACACGTTGTCGATGTCGTTCGTCACCCGCGAGAGCAGCTCGCCGCGCGGCATCTTGTCGAAGTACGCCAGCGGCAGCCGGTGGATCTTCTGCTCGACGTCGGAACGCAGCCGGTACACGGTGCGCTGGGTGACGCCGTTGAGCACGAAGCCCTGCACGTAGTGGAACAGCGACGAGAACACGTAGAGCAGCAGCACGATCCCGAGCACCACCTGGAGGGCGGCGAAGTCGATCCCGACGCCCGGCGTGAGGTCGAGGTTGCGGATGAGGTCGGCCTGCTGCTGGTTCCCGTCCGCTTCGAGCCCCGCGATCACCTGCTCCTTCGTGACCCCGGCCGGCAACTGCGACGAGATGGCCCCGCTGAAGATGATGTCGGTCGCCATGCCGAGCACCTTCGGCCCGATCACGGCGAGCGCCACACTCGCGATGCCGAGCACGAACACGAACACGACGGGGATGCGCTCGGGCCGCAGTCGGCCGATGAGCCGCTTCGCCGACGGCAGGAAGTTCATGCTCTTCTCGACCGGCATCCCCATGCCGCCGAACGGGCCGCCGCCGCCCGGGCCGCGACGGGGCGCGGGACGTGCGGGAGCCTCGGGCTCCTGGGCTTCGGTGTCCGACATCAGGCCGCCTCCTCCGCGGAGAGCTGGCTCGCGACGATCTCGGCGTACTCCGCCGACGACTCGAGCAGCTCGGAATGGGTCCCCCGGCCGACGATGACCCCGTGGTCGAGCACGAGGATCTGGTCGGCATCGGTGATCGTCGCGACGCGCTGCGCGACGATGATCTTGGTCGCGTCGGGCACGGCCCTCTTCAGCGCGGCCCGCAGCCGGGCGTCCGTCGCGGTGTCGAGGGCCGAGAACGAGTCGTCGAACACGTAGATCTCGGGCTTCTTGACGAGTGCCCGGGCGATCGCGAGGCGCTGGCGCTGACCGCCCGAGACGTTCGTGCCGCCTTGGGAGATCGGGGCGTCGAGCCCGCCGGGCATCTGCTCGACGAACTCCTTGCCCTGCGCGACCTCGAGCGCGGCCCACAGCTCCTCGTCGGTCGCATCCGGCTTGCCGTACCGGAGGTTCGACGCGACGGTGCCCGAGAACAGGTAGGCGCGCTGCGGCACGAGGCCGATGCGTCCCCAGAGCAGGTCGGGGTCGAGTTCGCGCACGTCGACGCCGTCGACCCGCACCGAGCCGTCCGACGCGTCGAACAGCCGCGGGAGCAGGTTCACGAGCGTCGTCTTGCCGGCGCCCGTGCTGCCGACGACGGCGGTCGTCGAGCCCGGGGTCACCTCGAAGGTCAGGTCGCGCAGGACGGGGGCTTCGGCCCCCGGGTACGAGAAGGTCACGTCGCGCAGCTCGATGTCGCCCCGGGTCGTGACCTCGGTCACCGGGGAGGCCGGCAGCACGACGCTCGACGGGGTGTCGAGCACCTCGCCGATGCGGTCGGCCGACACCGCGGCGCGCGGCAGGAAGAAGGCGAGCATCGACGCCATGAGGACGGCCATCAGGATCTGCACGAGGTAGCTGAGGAACGCGATGAGCGAGCCCACCTGCAGGCTGCCGTCCTCGATCCGGTAGGAGCCGAACCACAGCACGGCGACGCTCGACACGTTGAGGATGAGCATCACGACGGGGAACATCAGCGCGAACAGCCGGCCCGCGCGCACCGCCGTGTCGGTGAGCTCGTCGTTCGCGACCCCGAAGCGCGCGGTCTCGTCGCGCTCGCGCACGAAGGCGCGCACCACCCGGATGCCGGTGAGCTGCTCGCGCAGCACCCGGTTGACGGCGTCGATGCGCACCTGCATCTTGCGGAACTGCGGCGTCATCCGGGCGATGATGAGGCCGACCGCGACGAGCAGCACCGGCACGGCGACGACCATGATCCAGGAGAGCCCGGGGTCTTCGGAGATCGCGAAGACGACGCCGCCGATCGCGAGGATCGGGGTCGCGACGAGCATCGTGCAGGCGATCAGCACGAGCATCTGCACCTGCTGCACGTCGTTGGTCGTGCGGGTGATGAGCGACGGGGCGCCGAAGCGCGACACCTCCTGCTCGGAGAAGCGGCCGACCTGGGCGAAGATCGCGCCGCGCAGGTCGCGGCCGAACGCCATCGCGAGCCGGGCCCCGAAGTAGACCGCGACGATCGCGCAGATGATCTGGGCGAGGGTGACGGCGAGCATGATGCCGCCGATCATCACGATGTAACCGAGATCACCGGTCGCGACGCCCTGGTCGATGATGTCGGCGTTGAGGCTCGGCAGCCACAGGTTGGCGAGGGACTGGAGCGCCTGGAAGAGCACGACCAGCAACAGCAGCGGCCAGTAGGGTCGCAGGAATCGGACGAGGATTCGGCCGAGCATCAGTTCTCCCCTTCCCGCCGGAGGATCCCGCGGACGATGAGTTCGGTGAGGACGTCGTCGCCGAGATCCGGCGACATGGGCATGGAGGACGAGAAGGCGACGAGCCGCACGTACTCGGCGACCGTGGAGACCGGCACGGCGAGGCGGTGGACGTCGGGGGCGAGGAGCTCTTCGAGGATGCCGACGAGGCGGCGCTCCAGCCCCGCGTGATCGTGCTCCGCCGGCGGACGCTCGCGCAGCCCGAGGGAGACGACGGCCGCCACGACCTTGCGGAAGTGGTCGTGCAGGCGGGCCATGACCGCGGACAGCTTCTCCTCCAGCGGGAGGTCGCGATCGATCGCAGCGAGGGCGGCCCAGAGCGGAACGGGGTCGAAGATCCGGGCGATCGCGGCGGCGATGAGCGAGTCCTTGTCGCCGAAGGCTCGGAAGAGGGTGCCTTCGGCGACCCCCGCCGCCTCGGCGAGGTCGCGGGTCGAGACCTCGCGGCCCTTCTCCCTCAGCAGCGGGACGACGGCCTCGAGGATGGCATCCCGGCGGTCCTCCGGCGCGAGCGGGCGCGCACGTTCCCGCGAGAACTCTCGGGTGTCCGTGAACGCGTCGCCGGCTTTCGTCACTGCGGGATACTAAATGAGTGAGCACTCACTCCGCAAGGGCGGATCAGAGGCGGGCGAAGCGCGCCCGCACCAGTCCGTAGACGCCGAAGGCGACGAAGCCCACGCCGATCGCGACGAGCAGCACCGAGCCGAGCGGGAGGGCGGCGAGAGCCGCGAGCGCGTCATCGAGACCGCCCGCCTGCGCCGGGTCCGCCGTGATCGCCGCGGTGACGAACAAGATCCCGATGACGGAGAAGGCGATTCCGCGCGCGACGTATCCCGCGATTCCGACCACGGTGGTCGCCGTGCCCAGCCTGCCCGCCGGCACGTCGATGTCCGCCCGGAACGTGCGGCGCACGCCCTTCACGACCAGGTATCCGCCGATGCCGAGGACGAGCAGTCCGAGGAGGACGACGATCACCACGCCTCCCGGCGTCGACAACAGTCGTGCGGCGAGGTCCTCCTCCGCCCCTCCACCTCCGGCGGCGTCGACGGCGACGCGGACGCCCACGGCGGCGACGGCGAGGTACGCGACGCCCTTCCCGGCCAGTTTCGCCCGCGCCGCCCAACGGCGTGCGGGGTCGGCGCCACGCGCGCCCACGACCGACGCGAGCTGCCAGAGGCCCAGCGCGGCGAGCCCGACGACGATGACCCAGATCAGCACCTGGCCTCCGGGCAGTCCGGCGAGCCCGGCGAGCGCACCCTGAGGATCGGCGCCGCCGCCCGCCCCCGAGCTCGCGACGCCGAACACCAGGAGCCCGATCGCGATGTTGAGCACCCCGTTGACCGCGAAGCCGACCCTCACGGCGATGCGCAGCGCGGGAACTCGCTGCGCCCGGGCGGCCGTGGATCGTGCGCGTTCCTTCATCGGCTCAGGATGTCAGGACGGCGCCGCGGAAGATGCCTCTTGCGCGATCCCCGATTCGTCAGGATCCGGCGTCAGGGAGATCGGGATGCGGACGTCGACGCGAGGCACGGCTTCATCCCGACCCATATGATGATTTCATCATGTCACTCAGTCACGACGAGCGCCCGCTCTACGAGGTCAAGGCAGGCCTCTTCAAGGGGCTCGCCCACCCGCTGCGGATCCGCCTCCTCGAACTCCTCGCGGACGGCGACGAGCACAGCGTCGCCGAACTCCAGGCCGGCACGGGTCTCGAGGCCTCGCACCTGTCCCAGCATCTGGCCGTCCTCCGCCGGCACCGGCTCGTCGCATCCGCCCGGCGTGCCAGCCACGTCTTCTACCGGATCACCGACCCCGATGTCGCCGAACTCCTGACCGTGGCCCGGCGCCTGCTGGCCGCCGTGCTCTCCTCCGACGCCGAGCGACTCGCACGCGTCTCGTCCCTTCCCGCTCTGGCCCCGCGGTGAGACGTCTCGGGGCGCACCTGCGCCGCCTGCTGCCCGGCCCGCGGGACTACACGGGGCTCCGCCGGTCCTGGCGACGCGATCTCCTCGCCGGCCTGACGGTGGGCATCGTGGCCCTCCCGCTCGCGCTCGGATTCGGGATCTCCTCCGGAGCGGGCGCCGAGGCGGGTCTCATCACCGCGATCGTCGCGGGGGTCGTCGCCGCCGTGTTCGGCGGGTCGAACGTGCAGGTCTCGGGACCCACCGGCGCGATGGTCGTGGTCCTCGCCCCGATCGTGGCCTCCCACGGTCTCGGCGCGGTCGCGGTCGTGAGCATCCTGGCCGGCATCCTCGTGCTCGCGGCCGGGGTGCTGCGCCTCGGCCGCGCCGTGTCGGTCATCCCCTGGCCGGTCATCGAGGGCTTCACCCTCGGCATCGCCGTCATCATCTTCCTGCAGCAGGTGCCCGCGCTCACCGGACCGGCGACCCGGGGCTCGCACGGGAACGTCGTCGTCGAAGCGGTGACGGCTCTGGGGAACGCCGATCCGCTCTACCTGCTCTGGGCGCTCGCGGCGGTCGCGATCATCGCGGCCTGCATGCTCCTGCTCCCCCGCCTGCACCGCGCGATCCCCGGGTCGCTCGTCGGCATCGTCGTCGTGACGCTGCTGACCCTCGTCCTGCCGGATCCGCTCGCCGCGATCGGCGCCCTGCCGCACAGCCTCCCGCTCCCGGCGTTCCCGGCGTTCGGCCTCGCGGACCTCCCGGGGCTGCTCCTCCCGGCGCTCACCGTCGCGGCGCTCGCCGCGATCGAATCACTGCTGTCGGCCCGCGTCGCGGCCAGCCTCGCCGACACGGGGCCCTACGATCCCGACCGCGAACTCGTCGGGCAGGGCCTCGCCTCGGTCGCCGCCGGTCTGTTCGGCGGGATGCCGGCGACCGGGGCGATCGCCCGAACCGCCGTCAACGTGCGTTCGGGCGCCGCGACCCGCGTCGCGGCGATCACGCACGCGGTCATCCTGCTGCTCGTCGTCGTCGCCGCCGCGGGTCCGGTGGGCGCGATCCCGTTGGCCGCCCTCGCCGGGGTGCTCATGGTCACCGCGCTGCGCATGGTGCACCTCGCGACGGTCCGCTCGATCCTGCGCTCGACCCGCGCCGACGCCGCCGCGTTCGTCATCACCGCGCTGATCACCGTGTCGGTCGATCTCATCGTCGCCGTCGTCATCGGGATGATCGTGGCGGGCGTCTTCGCGCTCCGCAGCCTGTCCCGGGCGACGGGCGTGCACCGCGAGGAGATCGACGGCGAACCGCAGCCCCATGACGACCGCATCGCGATCATCCGCCTCGACGGGCCGTTGTTCTTCGCCGCGGCCGATCGGGTGCTCGACGCGGTGACGGCGGTCGGCGGGGTGTCCGTCGTGATCCTGCGGATGTCGCAGCTGGAGCTCGTCGACGCGACCGGTGCCCATGTGCTCAGCGAGATCGTGCATCGGCTCGAGGCGCGCGGCGTCACGGTGCTCATCAAGGGCATCCGGGAGGGGCACACCGAGCTGTTCCGCACCGTCGGAGTGCTCGACGCCCTCCGCGATCAGCGCCACCTCTTCGACGACCTGCCGAGCGCGATCGCGCACGCCCGGAGCCACACCGCACGTGAGGCGGCGGCCGCCGGCTGACGCGGGTCGGGGTCAGCTCCCCTCGCCCAGCCACTTCTGCACGAGGTGGTCGGCGGTGACCCGCCGGACCGTCCCGGAGCGCGCCCGCAGCACGATGCTCTCGGTACGCAGGATCGGCCCCTTGCGCTCGACGCCGCGCACGAGAGCGCCGTCGGTGACACCGGTCGCGACGAAGAACGTGTTGTCGCCCTTCACGAGGTCGTCGGCCTCGTAGACCTCGCCGAAGCGCAGCCCGGCCGCCGCGCCCTTCTCGCGCTCGGCGTCCGTCTGCGGGTAGAGCATCGTCTGGATGAACCCGCCGAGCGCCTTGATCGCGCACGCCGTCGCGACGCCCTCCGGG
>CAZPJC010000117.1:0-7605 GCA_964586645.1 uncultured Schumannella sp. | reverse complement strand
CTCGGCAAGGTCCCGCCCATCAGCCGCCTTTCGAGCAACCTCCCTGGGCACTACACCTAGACCTTCGGCTTGCCGGTCTGACCCTCTTCGAAGACGTCCGGGATCGCCTCGGAGTCGGTGAGGGGCGTGTCGAGGCCGAGCTTGCGGGCCTTGCGCGCCTTCAGCACCTGACGGATGTAGTGGTACCCCGTCGGCACGATCGCGCACAGCACGGCGAAGATCAGGATGAGGTCGATGTACTCGACGATGAAGTCCTTGAGCGGCTCGATGAACGCGACGAGGAAGCCGGCGAACGTAAGTCCGGCGCCCCAGATGAGCGCTCCGATCGCGTTGAACAGCGAGTACTTGCGGTAGTTCATGTGGCCGACGCCCGCGGCGATCGGGGTGAAGGTGCGCACGACGGGCACGAAGCGCGCGACGATGACGGCGGCGGGGCCGAAGCGGTCGAAGAACTTGTTCGTGCGCATGACGTTCTCCTTCGAGAACAGCCCGCTCTCGCGCCGCTCGAAGATGGCCGGCCCGGCCTTGTGGCCGATGAGGTACCCGACCTCGCCGCCGACGAAGGCGGCGAAGGCGATCGCGAGGCACACCCACCAGATGGGGATCTGGATGCCGATCGGGTCGGCGAGCATCGTTCCGAGGTTGACGAAGACGCCGGTGAGGATGAGCAGGGTGTCGCCCGGGAGGATGAAGCCCACCAGCAGCGCCGTCTCGGCGAACACGATGAGGCAGACGACCAGGAGCGCCCACGGGCCGGCGGCCTCGAGGATCGCCGCGGGGTCGAGGAACGGGATGATCCCGGAGACGGCGGCGGGGAGGTTGCTGAGCATGTGGGGCTCCAAGGTCGTCGGTCGCGCGCGATCGGCGGATACGTTCCGCCCAGCGTAGCCCGCCCGGTCTGAGCGTCCCCGGGGGAGAGCCCCCGTTCCCCCACGGATGTGCCCGACGGCGAGGATGCGCTCCGGCTTCTAGGTGCTCGGAGCGGCGCGCATGCCCAGCGCCGTGCCCAGATCGCCGCGGGCGGTGATCCCGAGCTTCGCGTAGGTCTTCGCGAGATGGTTCTCGACCGTGCGCACCGAGAGGTGCAGCCGCGCGGCGATGTCCGCGCTCGGCAGGCGGGTCGCGAGCTCCGCGATCTCGCGTTCCCGGCGGGTGAGCACGTCGACGGGCGGGGCGGCCTCGAGCAGCGGGGTGACGGGCGATCCGACTTCGGCGGCGAGCCGGGCGGCGCGCTGGCGGAGCGCGGCGGCTCCGCGTCCGTCGGCATACCGCGCCGCCTGGGCGGCGGCCTCGGCGGCGAACAGCGGCATCCCGCCCTCTTCGAAGGCATCGGCGGCCTCGGTGAGCAGTTCGGCGTCCGACGCCTCGAGTCCGCGCGCGAGCAGCAGCCGGGCCGACACCAGCCCCGACCCGTGCGGCAGCGCGGCGAGCTGCTCGGCGACGCCTTCGACACCTCCCATCCGCAGCAGTTCGTGCAGGATGAACGCGAGCGAGGTGAAGGCGCCGTCCTCGGTCGCGCGCTGCGCGCCGCTCGTGAGGATGCCGCGCGCCTCTTCGCGGCGGCCGTCGGCGTAGGCGCGCCAGGCCTCGCCCACCACCATCCGCTGCCGCAGGTAGCCGACTCCGGGGGGCAACTCGGCCAGCCGGCGCAGGTACTCGGGCCGGGCGGGGATGCCGCGGGCGCCGTCGGCGCCGCTCGCGATGTTGATGGCGAGCCGCTCGCAGTCGACGAGTCCGACAGGTCCGGCCTGTTCGAACGACCGCACCGCCCACTCGGAGGCGAGACGCAGATCGCCGACGTAGAGCCACGAGGCCGCGACCTGGCACGACGCCCACGCCGACGCCCGCACGAGGCCGCTGTCGTGGGTCGCGTCGACGGCCGTCAGCGCGTGCTCGACGGCCTCGCGCGGGCGGCCGTCTTCGCGCAGCGCGTGGCTGAGCGCGCTGTGATAGCCGCCGCGCCATCCCGGGATCGTCTCCTCGAGTTCGATCAGCCGGGACGAGATGTCGTCCTCGGAGAGGATCTGTGCCGCCTCGCCGCTGCGTCCGAGCTCGATGAGGGCGCGGGCGCGGCTCTGCGCGATCCGGGCGACCACCTGCGGCCCGAGCCGGCCCAGGCCGGTCAGCTTCCACCACAGCCCGCCGCGCGGCTGGATGCGCTCGGTCACCTCGAGGGCTTCGAGCGACCGTCCGGCGTAGGCGAGCCCTTCGGCTTCGAGGATGCCGAAGATCTCCTTCAGCAGCGGGGTTCCGCGCGGGTAGCGCTTCGCCTGCGTCGCGAGCATCCGCGTCGCCGCCTCCTCGTCGTGCACACCCCAGAGCAGGATGCCGTGGTACAGCCCGGCGAGCAGGATCGACGCCTTGCCCGGGCGGGTGTCGGCGAGGGCCCGCTCCATCGTCGCGACGGCATCGTCGAGTCGGCCGTACTGCACCTGGGCCTCGGTGAGGAGGGCGATTGTCTCGATCCGGTCGTCGCCGCGCATCCGGGGGAGAGCGGCGGCGGCGAGCCGTGCGGTGATCGCGAAGTCGCCACCGCCGCTCGCGAGGCGCGCCGCCTGCAGCAGGGCGGTCGGGGCGACCTCCGCGCCGACCTCGAGTCCGAGCACGGCGACGCGGACGAGGTCGGGATCCTCGGCCCGCCGTTCGAGCTCGAAGTGCTCGCGCAGCACCGCGTGGCGGCGCAGCGGGTCGAGGTCCTCCCAGATCGCCTCGCCGAACAGCGGATGCGCGAACCCGACGATCGGCACCGGCTCGTCGGAGATCGTGACGATGCCCGCCACCGCCAGGCGACGCATCGCGTCGGTGCGGCCCGACGCGGTGACCCGCGGCACCGGGATGCGGCCGAGGCCGGCGAGGAACTCGACGGCTTCCCGATCCTCCTCGTCGAGGGCGGCGATCCGGTCGACCAGGGCGCGACGCAGCGAGGGCGGCAGGGGGAGCGCGGCGACGCGGATCCACGATCCGTTGCGTTCCTCGATCGCCCCGCTCGCGCGGGCCGCGCGCGCGAGCTGGATCGCGTAGAGGGCGTTGCCGCGGGTGCGCTGCCAGACCGCGTCGTCGAGGGCGGCGTCGACGACGCCGCCGAGCTCCGCGGCGAGGAGGTCGCGCGCCTCGTCCCGCGTGAACGGGGGCACGTCGATCGTGCGGCTCGCGGGGTTGCTCGCGAACTCCTCGACCACGTCGGGCAGTCGGCCGTTCTCGGTGCGGACCGTGGCGACGATCGTGCGACCCGGCTCCCGCGACAGACGGTGCAGCAGGGCGAGCGAGAGCGGGTCGCACTGGTCGAGGTCGTCGACGTGCAGCACCTCGCCGACGCCGAGCAGCAGGGCCCGGGTCAGCTCGGTCAACGAGTCGGCCGGCGCCACGAGGTGGGCGAGGGCGCTGAGCGGCACTTCGGCCAGAGCCCGCACCCCCCAGGCGCGATCGCCGCCGATCCGCCGGGCGACCGTGTCGAGGAGGTGGGACTTGCCGACCCCCGCCTCCCCGGTGATCAGCACGAGGCGCACGTCCGGATCGGCGACCGCGGCCACGATCGCGGCCACGGCGTCCTGATGTCGGCTCACGACCGCATTATCGCGACAGAAGCGGCCCCTCGCCAGGTGGGGCCGGAGGGGGCCGGCGGTCACTCCACCGCCGGCCCCCTCCGGGGTCAGAGTGAGACGTTGAACGTCGACACGATGTTGGAGAGCGTGTCGTCGCTGATCTCGGCGCCGTTGAGGACGATGTAGAGCAGCACGTACGCCGTGCCGTCGTCCTTGTTGGCGGAGATGACGATCGTCTCGGCGCTGCCGCAGCCGGTCCAGCTGCTGAACACTCCGGTGAACGCGCCGTCGGCGTAGTCCTGGCTCTGGTCGACGGGGGTGCACGCGGCATCCAGCTGCGCGCCGAACACCCCGATGCCCGCGCCGACGTCCTGGCTGCCCGGGTAGCCGAGCAGCGAGACGCCCGAGACCGAGAAGTCGCCACCGAAGGCTGCGGCGTTCACCGTCGCCGAGAACTGCGACCCGCCGCCGTCGAGAGGTGCGCTGACGAGGTCGCTCCAGCTGCTCGGAACGCGCACCGCGAAAGCGCCGTCGTCGCTCTGCACGTCGACGAAGGAGCCGGTCGTGGTCACCGGGTCTTCGCCTCCGCCCCCGCCGGAGACGACCTCGAGTTCGCGGCCGTTGATCTGGCCCTGGAGGTTTTCGCCCGTCGTCGTGCGGTAGACCTCGATGTCCATCGTGGCGTCGAGTCCCGCGGTGCGGAGCACGTCGCAGTAGCCCTGCACGGCGCCGCCCTGGCCCATCGTCACGCCGTTGAGCGAGACGAGCACATCGCCGGCCTTCATCCCGGCCGTGTCGGCGAGACTTCCCGGGCGCACGGACTGAACCCAGATCCCGTAGGGCGCACCGGTCGACTCGTCGGGGGCGAGCGCGCGGATGTTGAGACCGAGCGAGAGCACGTCCTCGCCGGCGATCAGCTTCGCGACGACGCCCTTCGCGTCCTCGCGCCCGATCGCGGTGTTGGTGTCGTTGACATCCTCGCCGGCGTAGTTGACCCCGTACACAGCCCCCGTCGGGTCGACGAGCGGGCCGCCGGAGTTGCCCCCGCGGATGCGGGCGTCGTGTTCGATCGCGTGCGTCACATCGGCCCAGGAGGTGCTCACCTCCGTGTCGGCCTGCGACACGATGCCCTTGGTCAGCGTGTAGTCCTCGCCGAGAGCGGCCGGGTAGCCGGCGGAGTACACCTCCGCCCCCTCGACGATGTCGCCGTCGAACCACTGCAGGAACGGCACCGGGTCGGGCACGTCGACCTTCACCACGGCGAGGTCGTAGCACTCGGAGGCGGCGACGACCGCCGCGGGGTGGGAGTCGTCGTTGTCGCCGCCGATCGCCACCTCGAGAGTGCCCGCCCCGGCGACGACGTGGTTGTTGGTGACCGCGATGCCGTCGGCGGAGATGAACCAGCCGGTGCCGACCCAGGCGTACTCCGACGCCTGGGTGGTCAGCGGCTCGAGGAAGGTGCCCTGGCCGGTGAAGCGCATCGTCGCGGCTTTGACGCCTTCGACGGTGCCGACGGCGGGGGTGCCGGCGTCGGAGCAGGCGGCGAGAAGCGGGAGTGCGACGACGGCGGCGGCCGCGCCGGCGAGCAGCCGGCGACGTGCGGGCGTGAGGGGATGACGGGACACGGGGTCTCCTTGGAGTGAAGGGACACGGACGGGCGGATGCCCGCCTCTCACCGTGGCCTCGGCCCCCGGTCGTGTCGTGAGTACCGTGTACCTGTTTTTCGTCCCCCGGTCGGGGGACGCTCAGCGTCGGCGCAGCAGGACGGCGACGTCCTCCAGGTGCGCGCTCTCGCCCGCGGGTCCGGTCGCCGCGCGCTCGCGATGCTCGGCCAGGACGACCTCCCACGCGTCGGGGTCGAACGCCGCGACCTCGCCGTCGGCGTCGAGCAGCAGCTCGTCGTGATGTGCGTGCTCGGACCACGGCGGCGGCGCGGCGTGCGACACGATCGCGACGTGTCCGCCCGGGACGACGTGCGCGGCCACGCGCTGCAGGATCTCGGTGCGCGGCAGGTCTTCGCGGGAGTGGAAGAAGGATGCCGTGACGAGGTCGATCGCGCCGTCCGGCTCCCAGGTGGAGAGGTCGTGCGCCTCGAAGGTGGCGCGCCCGTCGACGCCGGCCTCCACGGCGGCGCCGCGCGCCCGCGTCACGGCGGTCGGCGAGATGTCGACGCCGAGCACGGTCCAGCCCTGACGGGCCAGCCAGATCGCGTCGGCCCCCTCGCCGGAGCCGAGGTCGACGGCGCGTCCGGGGGTGAGCGGGGAGACGACATCCACGAGGGTCGCGTTCGGGTTGCCCGACCAGCGCTGCGAGGACTGCGCGTAGCGGAACTCCCACGCCTCGGCGGGGGTGACGGGGGAGTGGGGGTGATCCTCGGTGCTCACCCGACGAGCCTAGATCGAGCCGGGGTACCGTGAGGCATGCGCCCACCCGTCTCCGCCCGGGTGCGGTATCGCCGCATCCTGAGATTCGCCGCGCGGGCCCTCGCGCAGGCCTGGTGGTTCGAACTCGTGCTGCCGAGGCTCGGTCTCCGGCGCGTCGCCGCGCGCGGCCGTGTCGCCCGCCTGCAGAAGCTGGCGCTGCGCTTCCACGCGCTCGCCCTCGAGCTGGGCGGGCTGATGATCAAGGTCGGCCAGTTCCTGTCCTCGCGCCTCGACGTGCTGCCGCCCGAGATCACCCGCGAGCTCGAGGGGCTGCAGGACGAGGTGCCGGCGGAGCCGTTCGCGGGGATCCGCACGCTCGCCGAGGCGGAACTCGGGATGCCGCTCGCCGAGGCATTCGCGGCGGTCGAGGAGTCGCCGATCGCCGCCGCCTCCCTCGGGCAGGCCCACCGCGCCCGCCTGACGCCGGAACTCGCCGAGCGCTACGGGTTCGCCGACGTCGTGC
Organism: uncultured Schumannella sp.; assembly: GCA_964586645.1. GTDB lineage: Bacteria > Actinomycetota > Actinomycetes > Actinomycetales > Microbacteriaceae > Pseudolysinimonas_A. The sequence continues at coordinate 1,177 of CAZPJC010000117.1, read as the reverse complement.
TCAAGGTTCAGCGCCCGGGCATCGATGCGATCGTCGACGTCGACCTGTCCGCGCTGCGCCGCATCGCCGGCTGGGTCTCCCGGGTGCGCTTCGTATCGTCCCGGGTCGATGCCCCCGCGCTCGTCGAGGAGTTCGCGGCGACGAGTCTCGAGGAGATCGACTACCGGCACGAGGCCGCCAACGCCGAGCGGTTCGCCGCCGACGTCGCCGCGGACCCTCGGGTCGCGACGCCCGTCATCGTGGGGGAGCGGTCGGCCCTCCGCGCGCTCACCCTCTCCGATGTCACCGCTCTCAAGGTCACCGACGTGGAGGGGCTTCGCGCGGCGGGGATCGACCCCGTCGACGTGGCGCGCGAGCTGGCGCGGGTGACCTTCCAGCAGATCTTCGTGACCGGCTTCTTCCACGCCGACCCGCATCCCGGGAACATCTTCGTCACCCCCGGCGCCGACGGCGCCCGGTGGACGCTCACCTTCATCGACTTCGGGATGATGGGCGAGATCACGCCCGAACTGCGCGACGACCTCGTTGCCTTCCTGCTCGCCGTCGTCGCGCGCGACGGCCGCGGTCTCATCGCCGCGATCGAGCGGCTGGGCGTGCTGCTCCCCGGCGCCGACACCACCCGGCTCGAGCAGGCGATGGCGGAGCTCTTCGACCGCTACGGCGGGATGGGCATCGCGGAGCTTCAGCGGGTCGACCCGCGCGAGTTCGAGCGCTTCGCCGTGCGCTTCGGCGAGACCATCCGTTCGCTGCCGTTCCAGCTGCCGAAGAGCTTCCTGCTGCTGCTGCGCACGATCTCGCTCATCTCGGGCGTGACGAGCGCCCTCGACCCCGGCTTCAACATGTGGGATGCCGTCGACCCGTTCGCCCGCACGCTCACCGGTTCCGCGGGGGCCGGGGTGCTCGGCGGGCTCGGCCGCCGGGCCCTGTCGATCGCGTCCACCCTCGCCCGGCTGCCCGCGCGCGTCGACGACCTCGCGGCGCGGGTCGAACGGGGGCAGGTCGCCGTGCGGTCGCCCGAGATCGAGTTCCGGCTGCGGCGACTCGAAGGAGCGGTCGGCCGGATCGCGGCGTCCGTCGTCTTCGCCGCGGCGCTGCTCGGCGGGGTGTTCCTCCGTGCCGACGACGTCGTGTTGTCGTGGGTGCTGATCGGCGTCTCCGTGGTGCCCGGCCTCGTCGC
>CAZPJC010000116.1:5189-7622 GCA_964586645.1 uncultured Schumannella sp. | reverse complement strand
CGGGCCGCGCACCCCGCCCACACCGCCGCCTCGTCGCCGCTGCTGGCCTTCGCCGACGACCTGCCGTTCGCCGACGACCTCGCGGACCTCGAAGACACCGCCTATCCGCCGGCCCTCGTCGAACCCACGGCCACCGGCACCACCGACCTGCCCTCGCGTCGCGCGCTCCGCGAGGCCGAGCGGCTCGCCCACGACGACGACGTGGTGCGCGACCTCGCCGGCGACTCCGCCCGCTTCGGCGAACCGCTCGGCGCGCTCGAAGCCCCGTCGCGCGCCGGCGACGTCGTCGAAGCCGAGTCGCCCGCCGCGCGGTACGCCCGGGCCGCACGGGTGAACGACGCGCCGCGCTCGATGCGGTACGACCTCGACGAACGCCACGAAGACCTCCTCGGCGAGGCCTCGATCCCGCGCTCGGCGTTCGCCCATGCGAGTTCCTCGACCCGCAACCTCATCCCGGACTTCCCCGACGAGCGCCCGAACCCCGAGCGCACCGTCGACGGGGCCCGGGTCGACGAGATCGGCGAGGAGACGACCGAGCGCGTCGTGCGCGCCCCGCGCACCGCGCTCGGGCACGCCCCGCAGACCAGCACGGTTCCGGCCTGGATCCTCACCCTGCTGCCGGTCTACATGCTGCTCGTCGGCATGATGGTGCTGCTCGGCGGCACGGACGCGTCGTTCGCGCCCGTCACCGTCGCCCTCGTCGCCGGCGTGCCGTGGCTCGCCGGGATCGGGATCGCGATCGCCGACCAACGCGCACTCCGGCGCGGCGGCATGGAACGCCCGGCGCACTGGCTGTGGGCGCTCCTCGGCGCCCCCATCTACCTCATCGCGCGGCTCGTGGCGACGGTGCGCGAAGCCGGTACCGGGTTCGGCCCCGTGCTCACCTACCTCGTGCTCGCCCTCGTGATGGCGGGGGCCGTGCTCGCCGTCCCCGGGCTCGCGATGGAACTCGCCCCCGCCGCCTTCTCGGCGGAGGCCGAACGGTCGATCGCCGACGACGGACGTTCGCTCGGCACGGAGCTGACGGTCGACTGCCCCGAGACCCCGCCGCTGCTCGTGCAGCAGTCGTTCTCGTGCACCGCGACGAACGACGACGGGAAGTCGTTCCAGGTGCTCGTGAGCCTGCAACGCTCCAACGGCTGGATCGACTGGCGCGTCGACAACTGGGGCATCTACAGCATGTAGCCCCCCGGCGGGCCGCCGAGGACACACCCGAACGGGGTCAGGAGACTCCCCGGGTAGCTCCCTAGACTGTGTTCCACCCCTAGCTTCATCAGCATCTGCACTCGCCTTCGCATCGTCCCCCTGACGTCCTTTCCCGAAGGAGTACGGCTTGACCGACCAGGCGACCCGCGTCGTGCCCGCGGGCTGGTACGAGGACCCCGCCTCGAGCGCGCACGTGCGCTGGTGGAACGGGCTGGCCTGGACCGAGCACACGACCCTCAAGCCCACCCCGACCCCTCGCCCGCAGCCGATGACGGCCTCGTATGGCGACTACGGCGACGGGTTCGGCGACCAGCGCTACGGCGACGGCTTCGCTCAGGGCTCCCACGGCCGACGCGCCGCCGGACAGGCCGCCGACCCGGCCGCTGCCGGGCAGGCCGCCGACGCGGTCACCACGTCGACCGGATCGACCCAGACCCCCGAGACGCTCGCCCGCATCGCCGAGGCCCGCGAACTCGAGCGCCAGTACGGCATCAGCACCGCCGAACACGACATCATCATGCGCAACGCGATCGCCGGCGAGGTCTCCGACGGATTCCTGAGCGGCGAGGCGGCACGGTCGTCGGCCGACGCCGGCTACCGTCCGTGGAACGCCGAACCCGAGCCCGAGTACGAGGAGCCCGGCACGACGACCGCCTCGGTCTGGTTCATCGCGCTCTGGCCGCTCCTCACCCTCGCCGCCGCGGCCGCCGCCGCGTACCTGGCGTTCTATGTCGTCCCCGAGCCGGCGGTCGCCGGCATCCCGGTGGTCGCCGCGGTCGTGCTCGTGCCGTCGCTGCTCACGCTGATCTGGGCGGCGACGGATGCCCGCAAGCTCCGGTCTCTCGGGCACCGTCCGGTCAGCCCCGCCCTGGCGCTGCTCGGCCCGCTCGTCTACCTGATCGGCCGCCGCACGCGCGTCGCCGGCTCGGGTCCGCTCGTGACCTTGATCCTGCTGACCCTTCTCGCGGTCGGGGCGCCGGCCGCCGCGTTCCTCAGCGGGTCGGCCGTGCCGGTCACCAAGGCGCTCGAGATCCAGCAGGCCGTGCAGGCGAAATACGTCGGCGGCGGCGAGCTGGCGTCGGTGTCCTGCCCGGTGTTCGTCGAGGACCTCACCCGGGGCGCCCTGTACACCTGCGACGGGGTGCTGCCCGACGGCACCGCGAAGCTCGTCTGGGTGAGCATCGACACCGCCGACGGCGAGTTCACCACGGCTCTCGCCGTCAAGTA
>CAZPJC010000116.1:1436-5089 GCA_964586645.1 uncultured Schumannella sp. | reverse complement strand
CATGCCCGATCGACTCGTCACCCCCGGATCCGAGATCTCCCGCGACACCCACGTCGGCTCCGACTTCGAGCGGGTGCCGCCGGGGACGTCGGCCGAACCGTCGGAACCCCGCCCCGGCGCGCTCGTCGAGGGCAACCGGGTGAGCACGGGCGAGGAGCTCGAAACCGACTGAGCGTCGTCCGGCGACCGTAGGCTGGACGGGACATGCGCCTCCTCCTCGTCCGCCACGGCCAGACCCCCGCGAATGTGCGGGGCGAACTCGACACGGCCGCCCCCGGTCCGGGCCTCACCGACCTCGGCGCGCGTCAGGCGCAGGCGGTCGTGGATGCCCTCGGCCACGAGTCGATCGCCGCGATCTACGTCTCGACGCTGCGCCGCACGCACGAGACCGCCGCTCCGCTCGCCGCCGCGCTGGCTCTCATCCCGGTCGAGCTCGGAGGCACCCACGAGATCGAGGCCGGCGACGTCGAGGGGCGCAGCGACCACGACGCCGTGCGCACCTACATGGGCACCGTCTTCGCCTGGGGGTCGGGCGATCCGTCGGTCAGGATGCCGAGCGGGCCCGACGGGCATGCCTTCTTCGCCCGCTTCGACGCGTCGATCGCCGAGATCGTCGCCGCCCACCCCGACGATGCGACCGTCGTCGTCGTGAGCCACGGTGCCGCCATCCGCGTCTGGACCGGATCGCGGGTGCGCAACCTCGGCGACGGCTTCACGGCCGAGAACCACCTCGAGAACACGGGCGTCGTCGTGCTCGAAGGAAGCCCCGACGCCGGCTGGACCGCGCTGTCCTGGGCGGGCCAGCCCGTCGGTGGCGCCGAGCTGGACGACCCGTCCGCCGAGGACCCGACGGGCGACCCGCTCGACGAGGCACTGGCCTGAGCGGGGCGACCCTGAGCGAGTCGACTCTGAGCGAGTCGACTCTGGGCGGGTCGGCGGTGCGCCGTATCGTCGAACCCGTGAGGGACACCGCGACACCGCCCCTCCGCATCCCCTCCGGCGGCTCGCAGCTCTCGGCCGACGTCACCGCCGCGATCAGGTCGCTCGCACGCTCCACCCGCGCCGAGAGTCAGCGCGCCTGGCTCGGTGCCGTCGCCCGGCTCGTCTCGGCGATGCGCCCCGACCTCGCCGGCCAGCTCGTCGAGCACCTGGGCGTCGAGCCCGCCGAGCACGACCCGCTCGCCGGACTGAGCATCGGCGAGATCGGCGTCGTCTACGAGGCACTCGTCGCCCTGTCCGACCATCACAGTCGCCGCGAGAAGGGGCAGTACTTCACCCCCGACGACGTCGCGGCGTTCATGGCGACGGAGGCGGCGCGGTTCCCCTCCGGCACGTGGCTCGACCCGTGCTGCGGCGTCGGCAACCTCGCCTTCCACCTGGCCCTCGTCACCCCGGATGCCGGCGACTTCGTCGCGAACCGTCTCACCCTGATCGACCTCGACGACATCGCCCTGACGACCGCGATCGCCCTGCTGGTCGCCAACTTCGCGGCGATCGGGGATGCCGCCGCGCTTCCCGCTCTCGTCGCGCGATCGGAGCGCCGGGACTTCCTCGCCGCGAAGAAGCTGCCGGCGCACGACTACGTGATCGTCAATCCCCCGTATGCGCGCACCGAGCGGGTGCCGGGGTGGAAGAACGCGACCACCGCCCGCACGGGCGAGCTGTACGCGTACTTCCTCGAGCGGGTCGCGACCCAGTCCCGCGGGTTCGTCGCGATCACCCCGGCGTCGCACCTGGGCGGGCGCAAGTACGCGCCCGTGCGCGACATCCTCTCGGGGCTGCCCGGGGGCGAGGTCATCGTCTTCGACAACGTGCCCGACACCTGCTTCCGCGGCTACAAGTACGGGTCGACCAACACCTCGACGACGAACTTCGTGCGCGCGGCGATCACGATCTCGTCGCCCGAGCACACGACCTGGACGGTCACGCCGATCCTGCGCTGGGCGGCACGATCGCGGGTGCGGATGTTCCACGGCGCACGCACGAAACTCGTCCCCCTGCGCACCGTCCCGGGCGGCGAGTGGGCGAAGGTGATGCCCGGAACGGAGGGCGTCTGGGATGCCCTCACCGCGCGCACCGAGACGCTGAGGTCGCTCGTCTCGCCCACGCCGACCCCGTTCCGTCTCGACGTCGCCGCGACCCCGCGGTACTACGTTTCGGGCACGACCCGCGACCTCGACCGCGGCTCGAAGCACGTGCTCCACTTCCGCTCGCGCGCCGACTTCGAGCGGGCCTACCTGATCCTCAACAGCTCGCTCCCCTACTGGTGGTGGCGGTGCCTCGACGGCGGGGTCACCCTCCAGGCGCGCACCCTCCTGTCGCTGCCGCTTCCCGCGCCGACCCAGGTGCCGGCCGACCTGCTCGAGCAGCTCGAAGCCTCCGAGACCTCGGACCTCGTGACGAAGCTGAACGCGGGTCGCGAGAACGAGAACGTGCGTCGCCCCCGGTCGCTCGTGGACCGGATCGACGCCGCGCTCCTCTCGGGCCTGACCTACGATTTCTCGGACGTGTACTCCTCGGACATGTTCTCGATCGACGCGGTGAAGGAGTGACGATGACGACCCTCTTCAACGCGTCCAGCTCCGGGTCGCCCCAGTTCGACCTCGTGCGCCGGCACCTCGAGGCGCAGCCGACGGTGCGGCGCGAGATGGAGAACGCGTTCGCGTTCCTCCTCGCCCGTGCCAACCCGTCCGACCGGGCCGCGCGGTTCGTCGTCGGCGGGGCGGTCGAGTGGATCGTCGCCGCGGCCGCCTGGTCGGCGGGCGTGCTGACGAACCCGGCCGGGCACAACGCGAACGGCTTCGACCTCGCCGACCTGCTCGACGACGCGAAAGGGCTGTGGTCGATCAAGTTCTCGGCGGCGCCCTCGCCGGGCGACTTCCGGCTCACCAACGGCATCGGCGGCGGGGGAAAGGGCTTCGTCGAGCCGACGATCTTCATCCACCGCAAGCTCGGCGGGCTCGTCTACATCGACCCGGCACTCCATCCGGAGGTCGTCGCCGAGGCGGTGCAGAAACCGGATGCCGTCACGCTCCCGTTCCGCGTCGTCGCCCGGTTCGCGAGCGAGCATCCCGAGTGCGTCGCGTTCGTCGAGGTGCCGGTGAACGAGGGGCAGGCCGCGAACGACCCGTTCTCGTTCGTCAAAGAGCTGCTCGCCCCCGCGCACTTCCCGAACCTCTCGAAGGTGTTCCTCGACGCCGACCCGGTGTCGCTGCCGGTGTCGGAGGAACTCAAGAGCATCACCGCGATGCATGCGGCCGGGCTGCTCAGCGACCAGGAGCGGGCGCTGGCGATCGAGAAGCTTCTGCGGTCGTAGCCGGGGTCTCGAGACGCGGAGTCTCAGCGCGGGGGTCTCGACACGCGGGCCGCGTCGCGGCCCGCTACTCGACCACCGAGGGGCGGGTGGCAACGCGCTACTCGACCCCCAAAGGACGGGTCGCGGAGGGTCAGTCGGCGTCGATCTGCTCGAGGAGGCGCTTCGCGGCGCGGGCGATCTCGTCGTGGTCGAACTGCGCTGCCCGGGATTCGAGCGAGATGACGGCGCAGCGGTGGATCTTCTGGAAGTCGCCGAACGGGAACGAGTACCGGCCTTTGGTCTCGTCGGATTCCTGCCGGTCGATCCCGAGGTGCCATTCGGCGTAGGCATCCCAGCC
>CAZPJC010000116.1:0-1336 GCA_964586645.1 uncultured Schumannella sp. | reverse complement strand
ACTCCCCCGCCCACGGAGGCGCCGACGAGGGAGTCGAAAGGATCACGATCATGGGACGCCACAGCATGGACTATCAGCCCGACACCGGCGAGGCCACCTCTCCGGACTCGTCGATCGCCCCTCCGGGCGGTCCGATCGACCCGGGCGTTCCGGGTGCGCCGGACGCGCCCGGACCCGAGGCGCCGTCGACGGTGCCCGTGGAGCCGCCGCCCGTCGCCCCTGACGAGCCCGACGACGGGTCGGTGCCGGCGTCCGGAACCTGGCACGCTGCCGGCTCCGACGCGTTCTGACGGGTTACGCGGAGACGGGCAACGGCTCGGACGAGGTCATCCCGCCGCGCGTGTGAGTGCGCGGTCGCGCGGGCGGCGTCGCACGATGCGGCGCACGCCGCCCGCCACGGCGGCGATCGTCGCGGCCACGACGGCGCCGATGAGGGCGCCGAGGGTGTTGGCGACGACATCCCGGGGGTCCGAGACCCGCGGCCCGAGCACCTGCAGCACTTCGATGGCGACCGACACCGCGCCGCCGAGCAGCACCGCGCCGGCCCAGGTCGCCCGCGGCAACGCGAGCCGCAGCAGCAGGCCGAGCGGAACGAACAGCAGGATGTTGGCGATGAACTCGATCGAGAGCCCGCGGCTCCACGTGGACGGGTCGAGCCAGGTCGACACCGAGAGCACGTCGTAGTCCGCGAGCCCCGGACGGGTGCGCCACAGCGTCGGCCCCAGGGTGAGCAGTGCGACGATCCCGAGGTAGGCCGCCGTGAGCACGGCGAACGGGATCGAGCGTCGGGTCATCTCCCGATCATCGACGGTGAAGGCTCGGCGACCGCTGGGAGCGCACTCGGAATCCGCCTGCCGGCGCGGTCCCGCGCGAGGTGTTCCCGCAGGGCGCGGGATTTGGTGACCAGCGGGACCGGTTCTCGGTCGTCGCCGGGTGGGTGGAGCGAGTACCGGCCGTCGCGATGTCGGATCGCCCAGCCTTCGTTGTGGAGGCGGAGATGGTGGTGGCGGCAGAGGAGGACGCCGCGGGCGAGGTCGGTGCGGCCGCCGTGGTTCCAGTGGTCGATGTGGTGGGCTTCGGTCCAGGACGGGGGTCGGTCGCAGTCGGGCCAGAGGCAGCCGCCGTCGCGGATCGCGAGGGCGAGGCGTTGCCGGGGGTTGTAGAGGCGTTGTTCGCGGCCGAGGTCGAGGATGGCGCCGTGGGGGTCGGTGGTGGCGGGGAGGGTGCCGTTCGCGCACGCGAGCGCCTCCACCGTGGAGAGGGACAGCGCTTCGTTGCTGCCCTCGATCACTCCGTGCGCGGCCCCGTGCGGAACGAGCACCCGCACGGCCGGGGT
>CAZPJC010000115.1:0-7655 GCA_964586645.1 uncultured Schumannella sp. | reverse complement strand
AGCACCTTGTCGCTGAGGCTCTCGCCGAGCGCGCGGAAGGTCGTCCACTTGCCGCCCACGAGGGTCAGCACGGGGGCCCTGCCCGGCCGCTCGGCGATCTCGACGCGGTAGTCGCGGGAGACGAATCCGGGCGCGAGGTCGCCGTGGCGCGGGAGGGGGCGGATGCCCGAGAAGCGGTAGACGATCGACGACCGATCGACGTCGATCCCCGGGAACACGTGCCGGACGAGCGCGAAGAAGTAGTCGACCTCCTCCTCCGTGCAGACCGCGGGCTCGGCAGGGTCGGCCGCGAGATCGGTCGTGCCGACGAGCACCCGGTCGCGCAGCGGGTAGATGAGCACGATCCGCCCGTCCTCGTGCTCGAAGAAGATCTCGCGCCCGCCGGTCGCGGCGAGCAGTTCGGGCTGGTCGAGCACGATGTGCGAGCCCTTGGTGCCCTCGGTCAGCCGCGTGGGCATCCCGAAGGCGCCGTTCGTGAGGTCCGCCCACGGGCCGGTCGCGTTCACGACGACGTCGGCGCCGAGCTCGAACTCGTGGCCGCTCTCCCGGTCGCGCAGCCGCACGCCGCTGTCGGTGAGCCCGATCGCCTCGACGTAGTTCACGGCGTGCGCACCGGGGTGTGCGGCGAGTCCGTCGAGCAGCACGTCGATCGCGAGGCGCTCGGGGTCGCGCACGCCGGCGTCGAAGTAGGTGGCCGAGTACTTCACGCGCGGGTCGAGTTCGGGCAGCAGCTCCCGCGTGCGACGACGGCCGGCGAACCGGTGCTTGGGCACCTCGCGCCCGCCGCGCGAGAAGAAGTCGTAGACGACGAGTCCGACCTTGATGAGGAACGCGCCGCGCTCCCGCGGCCGTCCCGACCGGTGGGTGAGGAAGCGCAACGGCGCCGCGAGGATGCCGGAGAAGGTCGAGTAGATCGGGATCGTGGTCTGCAGCGGACGCACGAAGTGCGGGGCCGTGCGCAGCAGGTCGTTGCGCTCCCGCACCGATTCGCGCACGAGCCGGAACTCGCCGTTCTCGAGGTACCGGATGCCGCCGTGGATCATGTGGCTCGACGCGGCGGTCGCCCCCGATGCGAAGTCGGCGCGCTCGACGAGCACGACGTCGACTCCCTGGAGGGCGAGGTCGCGGAGCGTCGCGATGCCGTTGATGCCGCCTCCGACGATCACCACCCGGGTGCGTCCGAGGTCCGCGACGGCGCGCACCTCGTCACGCATCGACTCGTCCGATCCGGCTGCCCTGGCCATCCTCGATCCACCTTCACTCGTCGGTCCCGGTGCACGCGTTGCCACCGCGGTATATCGTGAGGACGTTCGGCACGAATGCACAAGCGCGCTGAACGGATGTGCAGGACGACGAAGGGAGCCCCGGAGTGACCACCACCGCCGTCGCACGACTGTCCGACGACCGCGACCTCGACGCGCTCAAGGCGGCGCAGCTCTACTACCTCCAGGACCTCACGATGGATGCCATCGCGACCGAGCTGCGCACGTCGCGCTCGTCGGTCTCCCGGTTGTTGAGCCACGCCCGCGCCACGGGACTCGTCGAGATCACGATCCGCTCCCCCCTCGACCACGGCGCCCAGCTGGAGCGCGAGATCCTCCAGCGCTACCGGGTCGCCGCGCACGTGGTGCCCGTGCCCGACGCGATCAGCGACGTCGACCGGCTCGAGCGCGTCGCGATGACCGCCGGACGCCTGCTCACCGGATTCATCGACTCCAACATGACGATCGGCATCGGCTGGGGGTCGACCTCGAGCGCGATCAGCCGGCACCTGGTGCCGAAGGACACCCACAACAGCGTCGTCGTGCAGATGAACGGCGCCGGCAACACGTTCACCAACGGCATCGACTACGCGAGCGAGATCCTCGAGCGCTTCGGCCGGGCGTACTCCGCGCAGATCCAGCAGTTCCCCGTGCCCGCGTTCTTCGACGACCCGCTCACCCGCGAGGCGCTCTGGCGCGAGCGCAGCACGAAGCGCGCCCTCAAGATCCAGGCCAACATGGACATCGCCATCTTCGGTCTCGGCTCGCCGTTCGCCGAAGTGCCGAGCCACGTCTACATCGGCGGCTACCTCGATCGCGGCGACTACAAGAGCCTCAGCGACGACCAGGTCGTCGGCGACATCGCGACGGTGTTCTACCGACTCGACGGAAGCTGGCGCGACGTCGCCCTCAACGCCCGGGCGACCGGACCCGACTTCGACCGCCTGCGCCGGGTGGCTCGTCGCGTCTGCGTCGTCTCCGGTCCGCAGAAGCTCGCGAGCCTGCGCGGCGCGCTCGCGACGGGGCTCATCACCGACCTCGTGCTCGACGGCGCGCTCGCCCGTCGCCTGCTCGAACCGGCCTGACCACGCCGGGTGCACGTCCGTGCATCCGGTTGACCGCGCCCCGTCCGCGGGGCCTAACCTCTGACCGGGCGCAACGCCCGCCGAGACGAAGGAGTACTCGCCGATGCCGTACATCGTCGCGATCGACCAGGGCACGACGAGCACCCGCGCGATCCTCTTCGATCAGCAGGGGTCACCGGTCGCCAGCGGCCAGCTCGAGCATCGGCAGATCTTCCCGAAACCCGGCTGGGTCGAGCACGACGCCGCCGAGATCTGGCGCAACACCCGGGAGGAGATCGGGGCGGCGCTGTCGAAGGCCGACGTGACCCGCCACGACGTCGCGGGCATCGGCATCACGAACCAGCGCGAGACCGCCGTCGTCTGGGATCGCACCACCGGCGAGCCCATCCACAACGCGATCGTCTGGCAGGACACCCGCACGCAGGGGCTGGTCGACGCGCTCGCGGCCGACGGCGGGATCGACCGCTTCAAGGAGATCACCGGGCTGCCGCTGGCCACCTACTTCTCGGCGACCAAGATCGCCTGGATCCTCGACAACGTCGACGGCGCGCGGCAGCGGGCCGAGGCCGGGGAGCTGATGTTCGGCACGACCGACACCTGGGTGCTGTGGAACCTCACCGGCGGGCCCGACGGCGGCGTCCACGCGACCGATGTCACCAATGCCAGCCGCACCCTGCTCATGGATCTGCGCACTCTGGAGTGGCGCGACGACCTGCTCGAGGCGTTCGGCATCCCGCGTTCGCTGATGCCCGAGATCCGTCCCTCGTCGGGCCTGTTCGGGCACGCCGAGGCGTCGAGCCTGCTGCGCGAGGTGCCGATCACCGGCATCCTCGGCGACCAGCAGGCCGCGACCTTCGGGCAGGTGGCGTTCGACGCGGGCGAGAGCAAGAACACCTACGGCACCGGCAACTTCCTGATCGTGAACACCGGGGAGGAGATCGTCAGCTCGACCAACGGGCTGCTGACCACCGTGGCGTACCAGATCGACGGCGAGACGCCGCGCTACGCGCTCGAAGGCTCGATCGCGGTCACCGGATCGCTCGTGCAGTGGCTGCGCGACAACCTCGGGCTGTTCTCCGACGCGTCCGAGGTCGAGGCGCTCGCGGCGTCGGTGCCCGACAACGGCGGGGTGTACATCGTGCCGGCGTTCTCCGGGCTGTTCGCGCCGTACTGGCGCCCGGATGCGCGCGGCGTGATCACCGGGCTCACCCGGTTCGCCAACAAGGGCCACTTCGCGCGCGCGGCACTGGAGGCCGCGGCGTTCCAGACCCGCGAGGTGCTCGACGCCGCGAACGCCGACGCCGACGTGCCGATCGAGGAGCTGCGGGTCGACGGCGGGATGGTCGCCAACGACACCCTCATGCAGTTCCAGGCCGACATCCTCGGCATCCCGGTCGTGCGCCCGAAGGTGCCGGAGACCACGGCGCTCGGCGCGGCCTATGCCGCGGGGCTCGCGACCGGGGTCTGGTCGAGCCTCGACGACCTGCGGGCGAACTGGGTCGAGGACACGCGCTGGGAGCCGCGGTTCGACGAGGCCGAGCGCGAACGCCGGCTCGCCGAGTGGCGCAAGGCCGTCACCCGCAGTTTCGACTGGGTCGACGCGAGCTGACCTCGGGACGCACCGGCCCCGGACGCACCCGCTCCGGACGCACAGCGGCCCGGCACGATCCCTGGATCGCGCCGGGCCCCTGACGAACCGCTGCCGGAGAAGCCGCCCACTCCGGCACCGGTGGTTCCTAGTGGCTGCTCGCCCCCTCGGCCCCGAGGCCGGTGAGCGAGCGCACCTCCATCTCGGACTGCTTGCCGGCATCCTCCTTCTTCCGGTCGGTGATCGTGCCGAGGAAGCCGAGCAGGAACGCGAGCGGGATGCTCACGATGCCCGGGTTGTTCAGCGGCCACCAGTGGAAGTCGACGCCCTGGATCATCGAGGTGCTAAGACCCGTCGCCTCGTTGACCGGGGCGCCCGACACGACCGGCGAGAACACGATGAGGATGATCGCCGAGGCGAGCCCCCCATACATGCTCCACAGCGCGCCGCGCGTCGAGAACCGCTTCCAGAACAGCGAGTAGACGATCGTCGGGAGGTTCGCCGACGCCGCGACCGCGAAGGCGAGCGCCACGAGGAACGCGACGTTCTGCCCGTTCGCGGCGATCCCGCCGACGATGGCGACGACGCCGATCACGATCACCGTGCGACGCGCCACCTTCACCTCGGAGCCCGGCTCCGCCTTGCCCTTCTTGATCACGTTCGCGTAGATGTCGTGCGAGAACGACGCCGCCGCGGTGATCGTCAGCCCGGCGACGACCGCGAGGATCGTCGCGAACGCGATCGCCGAGATGACGCCGAGCAGGATCGGGCCGCCGAGTTCGAACGCGAGCAACGGCGCGGCCGAGTTCGCCCCGCCCGGGGCGGCCTTGATGGCGTCCGCGCCGATGAGCGCCGCCGCACCGTAGCCGAGGATGAGCGTGAACACGTAGAAGATGCCGATGAGCCAGATCGCCCAGACGACGCTGCGCCGGGCCTCCTTCGCCGTCGGCACCGTGTAGAAGCGCATCAGCACGTGCGGCAGGGCCGCGGTGCCGAGCACCAGCGCGAGGCCGAGCGAGAGGAAGTCGAGCCTGCTGGTGTCGGACAACCCGTACTGCAGCCCCGGCGCGAGGATGGCGTCGGTCCCGGCCGTCTCGACCGCCTTGTCGAGCAGCGTCGAGAGGTTGAACCCGTTGATCGCGAGCACCCAGATGCTCATCACGGCCGCGCCGACGATGAGCAGGAACGCCTTGATGATCTGCACCCACGTGGTGCCCTTCATCCCGCCGACGAGCACGTAGATGATCATCAGGGCGCCGACGACGGCGATGACGATCGACTGCCCGACCCGGTCGGGGATGCCGAGCAGCAGCGACACGAGGCCGCCCGCGCCCGCCATCTGGGCCAGCAGGTAGAAGAAGCAGACGACGAGCGTCGTGATCGCGGCGGCGATGCGCACGGGGCGCTGCTTGAGCCGGAACGAGAGCACGTCGGCCATCGTGAACTTGCCGGTGTTGCGCAGCAGCTCGGCGACGAGCAGCAGGGCCACGAGCCAGGCGACGAGGAATCCGATCGAGTAGAGGAATCCGTCGTAGCCGTTGATCGCGATCGCTCCGCAGATGCCGAGGAACGACGCGGCCGACAGGTAGTCGCCGGCGATCGCGGTGCCGTTCTGCGGGCCGGTGAACGAGCGTCCCGCCGCGTAGTAGTCGGCAGCGGTCTTGTTGTTGCGGCTCGCGCGGAAGACGATGACCATCGTCACCAGCACGAACGCGCCGAAGATCGCGATGTTCAGCAGCGGGTCGCCCACGGTCGTCTGGCCCATCAGCGCACCCCTCCGTTCTCGGTGCGGAGCTCGGACGCGAGCGGGTCGAGCCGGCGGTTGGCGTAGGTGACGTAGATCATGGTGATCGCGAACGTCGTCACCACCTGACCGAGGCCGATGAGCAAGCCGACGTTGACGCGGCCGAACACCGGGGTGGCCATGAACTCGGGTGCGTAGCCGGCGAGCAGCACGTACGCGAGATACCACAGCAGGGCGAGACCCAGCACCGGGAACACGAAGCTCCGGTGGCGCTTGCGCAGGGTCTGGAACTTCTCGGAACTCTGAATGGCCGGGAAGTCGGCGACTGCCGCTCCCTGACCCGGCGTCACCGGATCCTGGGCGTCGTTGCCCATGTGCACTCCATCCTGGCCGGACCGTGTCCGGCCGTCTCGGGGGTATTGCCTGCCACTCTGGTCGGGGCCGCCCGGCGGCGGCGGGCTGCGCCGCTCGTCGTCGGTGAACGGTGCCGATCGTGCGGTGAACGGACCTGTCCCGGCGGCGAGCGAACCCGTACCGTGGGGGGATGGCCGAGTCGGTGCTGCTCGTCCTGGTCGCCGCGGCCGTCGCCGGGGCCACCGGGTTCGCCGGGTACGCCCTGGCGCGTCGCGTCGCGCGCGGCGGACGGGAGCTCGGCACCGAGGCGGAGCAGGTGCGCTACACGACCCTGCACCTCGCGACCCGGGCCGCCGAGCACCTCCGCGGGGGGATCGGCGACGCCGGATCCGCCCGTGCCGTGCGGGATCTGCGCGACCTCCTCGATTGCGACGCCCTCGCGCTCGCCGGCTCACCCGGCGTGCTCGCGCTCGACGGCTCGGGCGACGAACTGCGCGCGGCGGCCGAGCGGATGGCGGAGCACGCCCGCAGCGGATCGCGCGCGCACGTCGAACGGCAGGCGGTGCGGTCGGGCCGGGAGACCCTCGACGCGGTCGCGGCCCCCATCCTCGTCGGCGGCGAAGCGGCGGGGGCGGTCGTCGCGTTCTCGCGCAGCGCCCGACCGGGGCTCGTGCGGGCGACCGGCGAGGTGGCCCGCTGGGTCGCGACGCAGCTCGAGCTGGCCGAGCTCGACACCTCCCGGGCGGCCCTCGCCGAGGCGGAGGTGCGCGCCCTGCGGGCTCAGATCAGCCCGCACTTCATCTACAACGCCCTCAACGCGATCGCCTCGTTCATCAACACCGATCCCGCGCAGGCCCGGGAGCTGGTGCTCGAGTTCGCCGACTTCACGCGCTACTCGTTCCGCCGTCACGGCGACTTCACGACCGTCGCCGAGGAGCTGCGCAGCGTCGACGGCTACCTGCGGCTCGAGCGGGCGCGATTCGGCGAGCGCCTCGGGGTCACCCTGCAGATCGCGCCGGAGGTGCTGAGCACGATCATCCCGTTCCTCAGCGTGCAGCCGCTCGTCGAGAACGCCGTGCGCCACGGGCTCGAGGCGAAGGAGGGGCGCGGCGCCCTCGCGATCACGGCGACCGACTCGGGCGCGTACGCCGTCATCACGGTCGAGGACGACGGCGTCGGCATCGACCCCGAACTCGCCCGCGCGGTGCTCGCCGGGCAGGGTGCGGGCGAGCACATCGGCCTGCGGAACGTCGACGCCCGGCTGCGCCAGGTCTACGGCGACGACTTCGGGCTCGTCGTCGAGACCAACGTGGGGTCGGGCACCCTGATCACGATGCGCGTGCCGAAGTCGCAGCCGGGTCGCGCCGCGGAGAAGGTCGGCGCATGACGATCTCGGTGCTCATCGCCGACGACGAGCCGCCGGCGCTCGACGAGCTGGAGTTCCTGCTCGGCGCCGACCCGCGGGTGGGCACCGTGCACCGCGCACCGTCGGGGGCCGAGGCGGTGCGGATCATCTCGCAGCATCCCGTCGACGTCGTGTTCCTCGACATCCACATGCCGGGGCTCTCCGGGTTCGACCTCGCCCGCGCGCTCGGCCGGTTCGAGCGCAAGCCCGCGCTCGT
>CAZPJC010000114.1:0-7708 GCA_964586645.1 uncultured Schumannella sp. | reverse complement strand
ACGCCGATCGCTAGTGCCCACACTAGGGGGTCGGGGCTGGGAATCGGCCGCGATCACGGAAACTCACGGCGCGGCACGTCGTCCGCGCAGCGCCTGGGTCAGCCGGTGCGCGTGCTCGAGCAGCAGGCG
This sequence comes from uncultured Schumannella sp., assembly GCA_964586645.1. Taxonomy (GTDB): domain Bacteria; phylum Actinomycetota; class Actinomycetes; order Actinomycetales; family Microbacteriaceae; genus Pseudolysinimonas_A. The sequence goes on along the minus strand of CAZPJC010000114.1, from coordinate 7,579 downwards.
GCCGAGCTCGGGACGCCGATCGGGCGAGAACCGGGCCTCGATCCCGGTGAGGCTGAGCGCCCACGCGGGCTGTCCCGACGCGTCGAAGACCGCCGCGCCCATCCCGAAGCTCCCCTCGACGAGCAGGCCCGGGTTGAGAGCCCAGCCGGTCGCGCGCGTCTCGGCGAGCCGGGTGCGCAGCCGCCGGGGCGCGTGCGCGTCGCCGTACGCCGTGAGGTCGGCCTCGGCGAGGTAGCGCTCGACGGCCGGCTCGGGCAGGAAGGCGAGGATCGCGAGCCCGGCCGAGGCGACGCCCAGCGGGAAGCGGATGCCCTCGTAGAGCACGTGGGAGCGGATCGGGAACGCGCCGTCCTCGCGGAGCAGGCAGACCGTCTCGTCGCCGCGCCGGGCGGAGAGGAAGGCGCTCTCGCCGGTCGCCGCGGAGAGGGAGCGCACGACGGGGCGGGCGAGCCCCGTGATGTCGTAGCGCTCCGCGGCGACGGATCCGAGGAGGTACAGCTCGGGTCCGGGCACCCAGCGGCCGGAGAGGGCGTCGTGGTCGACGAAGCCCTCGGCGGCGAGCGACGAGAGCAGCCGGTGGGCGGTCGGGCGGGACAGGCCCGTCGTCGTGGCGACCGCGGAGGTGCCCAGTCCGCGCGGCATCGCGGCGCTGACCGCCCGGAGCACCGCGGCGGCGCGGCCGATCACCTGGGTGCCGGGAATCGACGTCACGTCCACATTATGGACGGCCCAACCGATGGATGCCCACATCCCGGCCGATTTTCGACACGGGGCTTTCGGATACCTAGGCTGAGCGCGACCACGATGTGGACAGGCACAGTGCGGACACGAAGGAGTGGCATGGCGGAGAAGATCTGGCCGTCGGCGGCCGAGGCCCTCGCCGACGTCGTGCGGGACGGCATGACGATCGCCGTCGGCGGGTTCGGGCTCAGCGGCAACCCGACCAACCTCATCCGGGCTCTCCGCGACACCGGCGCCCGCCACCTCACGATCGTCAGCAACAACATGGGGGTCGACGGCAAGGGGCTCGGGCTGCTGCTGGAGAACCGGCAGGTGCGGAAGGTCATCGCCTCCTATGTGGGCGAGAACAAGCTGTTCGCCGAGCAGTACCTCTCGGGCGAGCTCGAGGTCGAGTTCGCGCCGCAGGGCACCCTCGCCGAGCGCCTGCGGGCGGGGGGCGCCGGCATCCCGGGGTTCTACACGGCGACCGGGGTCGGCACGCCGATCGCGGAGGGCAAGCCCGAGGCAGAGTTCGACGGCCGCCGCTACATCCTGGAACGCGGGATCGTCGCCGACGTCGCCCTCGTGCGCGCCCGCTGGGCCGACCGGTTCGGCAACCTGCGCTACCGCCTCACCTCGCGCAACTTCAACCCGCTCGTCGCCACGGCCGGGCGGCTCACGCTCGCCGAGGCCGAGGAGATCGTGGATGCGATCGAGCCCGACGACGTGATGACCCCGGGCATCTACGTGCAGCGGCTGGTGCAGGCGGAGGACCTGACCAAGGAGATCGAGCAGCGCACGACCCGGCCGAGGGAGAACTGACATGTGGACGCGTGACGAGATGGCCGCGATCGCGGCCCGCGACCTGCAGGACGGCGACTACGTGAATCTCGGGATCGGCATCCCGACCCTCGTCGCCAACAACCTCCCCGCGGGAGTCGAGGTGACCTTGCAGAGCGAGAACGGGATCCTCGGCATGGGGCCGTTCCCGATCGAGGGCGAGGAGGACCCCGACCTCATCAACGCCGGCAAGCAGACGGTCACGCTCCTGCCCGGTGCCGCGGTGTTCGACTCCGCGACGAGTTTCGGCATGATCCGGGGCGGTCACGTCGCGACGGCGATCCTCGGCGCGCTGCAGGTCGCGGGCAACGGCGACCTCGCGAACTGGACCATCCCCGGCAAGCTCGTGAAGGGCATGGGCGGCGCGATGGACCTCGTCGCGGGCACGCCCTACGTCATCGTCGTCACCGAGCACGTCGCGAAGGACGGCTCGCCGAAGATCGTCGCGCAGTGCGACCTGCCGCTCACGGGGGTCGGTGTCGTCGACCGGATCGTGAGCGACCGGGCCGTCTTCGACGTGACTCCCGACGGGCTCGTGCTGCGCGAGGTCGCGCCGGGGGAGGATGTAGAGGAGCTGCGCGCCCTGACCGGAGCGCCGTTCACGGTCGATCTGGAGGAGCGCTCATGAGCGTCGTCATCGCGGGCTACGCCCGCACCCCGTTCTCGCGCTTCACCGGGCGCTTCGCCGACATCCCGGCGTCCGACCTCGCGGCGCATGCGATCACGGCGGCCCTCGCGCGAGCTTCGGTCGACCCCGCCGAGGTCGAGCGCATCTGGGGCGGCCAGGTGCTGCCCGGGGCCGCGGGTCAGGGCCCGATCCGCCAGGCGGCCGTCGCCGCCGGCATCCCGCTCTCGGCGCCGGCGATGGCGATCAACGCCGTGTGCCTCTCGGGCATGGAGGCCGTCGTCGCCGCCATGCGCAACATCGAGGCCGGCGAGCACGGCATCGTCGTCGCCGCGGGCATGGAGTCGATGTCGCGCGCCCCGCACGCCTTCCGCGGCCGCGCGGGAGTCAAGTACGGCGCGATCGAGATGGTCGACACCCTCGAACACGACGCGCTGCTGGACTCGTTCGAGCACCGGTCGATGGGCGCCTCGACCGAGGCCGGCAACGCCGACCACCACGTCACGCGCGAGGCGCAGGACGCCTGGTCGGCCGGCTCGCATCAGCGGGCGGCCGCATCGGCCGCCTTCCTCGCCGAGGAGATCGCCCCGTACACGCTCACCTCGCGCGCGGGCGAGACGGTCGTCACGGATGACGACGGCGTGCGCGCCGACACGACGCCCGAGTCGCTCGCGAAGCTGCGCGGCGCGTTCTCGGCCGACGGCTCGATCACGGCGGGCAACTCGTCGCAGATCACCGACGGCGCCGCCGCGCTCGTGCTCATGTCGGAGGAGACGGCCGCCGCGCGCGGCATCACGCCGCTCGCCCGCATCGAGTCGCATGCCGCGGTCGCCGGTCCCGACGTGCGCCTGCACGCCCAGCCGGCCAACGCCATCCTCGCCGCCCTCGCCCGGCTGAATCTTCGAACAGAAGGCGGCGGACTGACTCCGGCCGACCTCGCGGCCGTCGAGATCAACGAGGCGTTCGCCGCCGTCGCGGTGCGCAGCGTCGACCTGCTCGGCATCGACGGGGCGATCGTGAACCGGCACGGCGGCGCGATCGCGCTCGGCCACCCGGTCGGCGCCTCGGGCGCGCGCATCGTCGGCACTCTCGCGCGGCAGCTCGTCGCGGCGGGATCCGGGTCGCTCGGCGCCGCCGGCATCTGCGGTGGCGGCGGGCAGGGCTCGGCCGTCATCCTGCGCGCCGTCTAGGCCGCGCGTCACGCTCGGAGCGGGTTCCCCTGGTGGCGGGGTGAACCCGCTCCGTTCAGTCCTCGTAGGGCCAGCCGGTGTAGGCCTCGGCGAGGTAGGTGCTGCCGGCATCCGATGCCACGACGCTCTCCAGCTCGCCGAGCTGGCGGCGACGGTCGAAGTCGGTCGCGTCGGGGGTCAGGTGCAGCATGTTCGTCATCCACCAGGAGAAGTGCTGGGCGCGCCAGATGCGGTGCAGCGCGCGCTCCTCGTAGGCGTCGAGGCCGCTCGTGCTCCCGGAGGCGAAGAACGCGGCCAGACCCTCGTGCAGGATTCGCACGTCGTTGATGGCGAGGTTCATGCCCTTCGCGCCCGTCGGCGGGACGGTGTGCGCCGCGTCGCCCATCAGGAACACCCGGCCCTTCTGCAGGCGGTGCGCGACGAACGAGCGGAAGCGCAGCACGTCGCGCTGGAAGATCGGTCCCTCGTGCAGCTCGCGGCCGGCGACGCGGGCCTGCAGCGAGTCCCAGATCTGGGCGTCGCTCCACGCGTCCGGATCCTGCGTCGGCTCGCACTGCAGGTACATGCGCTGCACGGTGGGGGAGCGCTGGCTGATCAGCGCGAAACCCTCCCGTGAGTTGGCGTAGATGAGTTCCTCCGACGACGGCGGGGCCTCGCAGAGGATGCCGAACCAGGCGAACGGGTACTCGCGGAAGTAGCCGCCGGTCTGCGATCCGACCACGGCCGTCCGGGTCACGCTCCGCGAGCCGTCGGCGCCGATCACGACGTCGGCGACGATCTCGACCTGCTCGCCCCGGGCGTCGCGCGCGATGACGCGCGGCGCATCGCTCTCGGTATCCAGGACCTCGAGCGCCGTGTGCTCGAACCGGATGTCGGCGCCGTCCTCGAGGCGGCGGGCCAGCAGGTCGATGAGCACCTCGTGCTGCGGATAGAGGTAGACCGCCCGGCCCACGAGACGGGCGAAGTCGATGCGATGGCCCTGTCCCTCGAACTGCAGCTCGATGCCGTCGTGGCGCCGGGCGTCGGTGAGGATGCGCTCCGAGGCGCCGGTCTCGACGAAGAGGTCGTAGGTGCCGTTCTCGAGGATGCCGGCGCGGATGGTCTTCTCGATGTCCTCGCGCGACCGGTCGTCGAGCACGATCGAGTCGATGCCGTCGCGGTGCAGGAGGTGGGAGAGGAAGAGTCCGGCGGGGCCGGCGCCGACGATGGCGACACGGGTGCGGAGGGCGGGGGCCATGGCTGATCTCCTTCGATCGAGGTTCCGCCAGTCTCGGCGGAGAGGACGTGCGGTGGCTCCGGTTGCCCATTCAATGGGAGTAGCCTGCCGACATGGCGAACTCGCGCTCCGGCGACAGCGTGATCGACCGCCTCGTGCGGGTGCTCGCGACCTTCGACGCCGAGCACACCGCGCAGTCGCCGAGCGACATCTCGCGCCGCGCCGGGCTGCCGGCATCCACCGGTCACCGGCTGGTCGCCGAACTCGTGACGTCCGGGCTGCTCGAGCGCGACGACGAGGGCCGCGCGCGGGTCGGGATGCGGCTCTGGGAGCTCGCGACGCGCGGGTCGCTCGCGCTCGGGCTGCGCCAGGCCGCGCTTCCCGCGATGGAGCGGGTGCAGGCGGCCGTGCGGCAGCACACCCAGCTCGGCGTGCTCGACGGCGATCAGGTGCTGTTCCTCGAGCGGCTGTCGCATCCGGATGCCGGGGCGAACATCGCACAGATCGCCGGCCGCCTGCCGCTGCACGCGTCCTCGTCGGGACTCGTGCTGCTCGCCTTCGCGCCGCCGCCCGTCGTGGAGCGGGTGCTGGCCGGGCCGCTCGAGCCGCTCGCGCCGGGCACGATCGTCGACGCGGCCGCATTGCGCCGCAAGCTCGCCGAGATCCGGCGCGTCGGGCACGCGGTCGCGCCGGGGTCGGTCGAGGCCGTCTCGACGGGTGTCGCCGTGCCGATCCGCGACCGCGGCCGGGTCGTCGCCGCCCTCGGCGTCGTGCTGCCGCGAGGCGCGGAGAGCGACCGGATCGCCGCGGTGCTCCGCGATGCCGCCGCAGAGATCGAAGAGACCCTCTCACGATCGTCGACAATTTTGGCTACATTCGACACGTGATCATCGACTGCCACGGCCACTACACGACGACGCCCCCCGGAGTCGGCGCGTGGCGCGACGCCCAGGTCGCCGCGCTCGCCGGGGGACCGGCCCCCGCCGACGCGCCGTTCCCCGTCACCGACGACGAGATCCGCGAGAGCATCGAGGGCGGGCAGCTGCGCGTGCAGCGCGAGCGCGGCATCGACCTGACGCTGTTCTCGCCCCGGGCGTCCTGGATGGGGCACCACGTCGGCGACGCGACGACGTCGCTCGACTGGACGACCCGGCAGAACGACCTCATCAAGCGCGTGTGCGACCTCTATCCGCAGAACTTCGTGCCCGTCGCCCAGCTGCCGCAGTCGCCCGGCACCTCGATCGACGCCTCCGTGCGCGAACTGCGCCGCACGGTCGAGGAGCTCGGCTTCGTCGCCGTCAACGTCAACCCCGACCCGACCGGCGGCTACTGGACCGGACCCGACCTCGGCGACCGGTACTGGTGGCCGCTCTGGGAGGCGATGCAGGAGCTCGACGTGCCCGGGATGCTGCACGTCAGCCAGGCGGAGAACCCGTTCTTCCAGACGACCGGCTCGTACTACCTGTCGGCCGACACGACCTTCTTCGTGCAGGCGCTGTCGACCGGGTTCATGAAGGAGCAGCCGAATCTGCGGCTCGTGATCCCGCACGGCGGCGGCGCCATCCCGTTCCACTGGGGGCGGTTCCAGGGCATGAGCGTGCGCGAGGGCTGGGACTTCGAGGGGGCCACCGAGCGCATCTACTTCGACACCTGCGTGTACCACCAGCCGGGCATCGACCTCCTGCTCGACGTCGTGCCGACCGAGCGCGTGCTGTTCGGCTCGGAGATGCTCGGCGCCGTGCGCGGCGACAACCCGACGACCGGCTCCGGGTGGGACGACACGGGCAGGTACCTCGAAGCGGCGGAGATCACCGCGGAGACGCGGGCGCAGATCTACGCGACCAATGCCCGCACGGTGTATCCCCGGCTCGAGGCCTACCTGGGCTGAGCCGGCGGGGCGAGGTGGCCGTCGTGCACCGCGCCCCCGTGCACCGCGCCGGCGTGCACCGCGCCGCCGTGCTCCTCGAGCAGATGCTCGAAGTACGCCATCGACTTGTCCGACGAGGCCACGAGCTGTCGGTAGACCCCGCCGGCCCGCGCGTGCGGGTGCCCGGGCGGCAGGTAGCTGCGCAGCAGCGCGTCGGAGATCCCGTCGGCGGCGAGCCGCAGCAGCCGCACGAGGTCGTCCGCGGGGCTGCCGTCGTTGGGCACGACGACGCTCACGGTGCCGACCACCACGTCCTGCGAGCCCTTCACCGGCACGGCGATGCCGCGGGACTCCTCGAAGATCCACCCGGTGGAGATCGCGTAGCCGTCCTTCTTCGCGCGGGCCACGGCATCCCGCAGCTCGGCCTCCGTGCGCAGGCTGAACGGGGTGAGCGGGGCGAGGCCGCGTTCGACGATCGCCGGCACGAGGTCCTCCTCGCTGTGCGCGAGGAAGACGATGCCGCTCGAGGAGAGCTGCAGCGGGGTGCGGCCGCCGACGATCGACGCGTTGACGACGGCATCCCGTGACGAGAGGCGCTCGATGACGAGGATGTCGAGTCCCGACCGCACGAGCAGCTGGGTGTGCTGCCGCACCCGGGACTGGATGGCGTGCAGGTAGGGGAGCGCGATCTCCCGCAGTCCGAGTGCGCCGGGGGTGCGGCTGCCCATCTCCCAGAGGCGATTGCCGACGCGGTAGCTGCGGTCCGGCATCCGCTCGAGCAGGCCGTGCTCGACCAGCTCGGTCACGATGCGGTGGGCCGACGACATCGGGATGCCGGCCCGCTCCGCGATCTCGCTCAGCGAGAGGAAGGGGGCCTCGAACGAGAAGGTGTCGAGCACCATGACGACCCGGCTGATCGCCGAGACGCCGTTGGACTGCCGGGCCATGGGATGCTCCTTCGCTCGCGCCCACCCTACTTCCTTTCATAGAGAGCATTCGAGCAGGGTGGGAAACGCCGCTCGTACACTGCCGACGAACCCCTTCACGACGATGTAAGGAACCCCGCATGTCCTCCGAGACTCTCGCCCAGGCCCTCGCCCGCACCGGCAACGCCGTCGAAC
>CAZPJC010000113.1:5615-7712 GCA_964586645.1 uncultured Schumannella sp. | reverse complement strand
CGCGATCCAGAACGTGCGCAGCAAGGTCGACTTCGACATCGTCGGCGAGCTGCCGCGGAAGAACATCGACACCGGTATGGGCATGGAGCGCGTCGCCTTCATCAAGCAGGGCGTCGACAACATGTACGAAATCGACCAGGTGCGCCCCGTGCTGGATGCCGCGGTCGCGCTGTCGGGCAAGAAGTACGGCGCCGACCACGGCGACGACGTGCGGTTCCGGGTGATCGCGGACCACGTGCGCTCGAGCCTCATGCTGATGACCGACGGGGTCGCGCCGGGCAACGAGGGGCGCGGCTACATCCTGCGTCGCCTGATGCGCCGCGCGATCCGCTCGATGCGCCTGCTCGGCGTGGATGCGCCGTCGTTCGCAGAACTGTTCGACGCGAGCCGCGTCGCGATGCGCGACGCCTACCCCGAGGTCGAGGAGAACTGGGACCGCACCTCCCGTCTCGCGCTCGGCGAGGAGGAGACCTTCCTCTCGACGCTCGCGAGCGGCACGACGATCCTCGACACGGCCGTCGCCGAGACGAAGAAGGCCGGCGCGACGACGCTGCCCGGCGACACGACGTTCCTGCTGCACGACACTTTCGGCTTCCCGATCGACCTCACGCTCGAGATCGCCGAGGAGGCGGGTCTCACGGTCGACCGCGACGCGTTCGACAAGCTGATGACCGAGCAGCGCACCCGCGCGAAGACCGACGCGAAGGCGAAGAAGGGCGCGATCGCCGACCTGGCGGTCTACTCCGACCTGCGTTCGAAGGGCGAGACGGTCTTCACCGGCTACGACACCTTGCAGACCGAGACCCGGGTGCTCGGCATCCTCGTCGACGGGCAGCCGGTCACGAAGGCGACGGCGGGGCAGACGGCGGAGATCATCCTCGCCGAGTCGTCGCTCTACGCCGAGTCCGGCGGCCAGGCGGCCGACCAGGGCGCGATCGTCGGCGACGGGTTCGACCTCGAGGTGCTCGACGTGCAGCGACCCGTGAAGGGGCTCATCAGCCACACCGTCAAGGTGCGGTCGGGCGAGGTGGCGGTGGATGCCGTCGCCACGACGATCGTCGACCCGCTCTACCGACACGCGGCGTCCCAGGCGCACTCCGCGACGCACCTCGTGCACGCGGCGCTGCGGCAGACGCTCGGCAGCGAGGCGCACCAGTCGGGATCGTTCAACAAGGCGGGCTACATGCGCCTCGACTTCGCGTGGAATCAGGCGCTCTCGCCCGAGACCCGCAGCGAGATCGAGGAGATCACCAACAACGCGGTGCGCGACAACCTCGAGGTGACGACCCGCATTCTCTCCCTCGACGAGGCGAAGGCGGCCGGCGCGATGGCGCTGTTCGGCGAGAAGTACGGCGACACCGTGCGGATGGTCGACATCGGCGACGGCAGCTGGTCGCGCGAGCTGTGCGCGGGCATCCACGTCGCACGCTCCTCCGAGGTCGGTCTCGTCAACCTGGTGAGCGAGTCGAGCGTCGGCTCGACGAACCGCCGCGTCGAGGCGCTCGTCGGGCTCGACGCGTTCCGCGATCTGACGGCCGAGCGGGCGATCGTGTCGCAGCTCACGAGCACGCTCAAGACCCCGCGCGAGCAGCTGCCGGAGCGCATCACGTCGCTCGTCGAGCAGCTGAAGGCGGCCGAGAAGAAAATCGCCGCCTTCGAGGCGTCGAAGCTCTCCGGACGCGTGCCCGCGCTCGTCGAGAACGCGTCGCGGGTCGGCGCGTACCTCGCCGTCGTGGAGGACCTCGGCGAGCTCGCGTCCGCCGACGAGCTGCGCACCCTCGCGACGAGCGTGCGCGAGCGACTCGGCTCCGACGCGGCGGTCGTCGCCCTCGCGGCGCGGGTCGGGGGCAAGCCCGCCGTGATCGTCGCGACCAACCCGGCGGCGCGGGATGCCGGCGCGAAGGCGGGCGTGCTCGCCAAGCAGGCGGCGGCGACCCTCGGCGGCGGAGGGGGCGGCAAGGACGACCTCGCACAGGGCGGCGGCACCGACGTCTCGGCGATCGGCGCGGCCCTCACGGGCATCTCCGCAGCGCTGAAGGGCTGAGCGTGCGGCCGGGAGTGCGGCTCGGCGTCGACGTGGGCCGGGCCCGGGTCGGC
>CAZPJC010000113.1:0-5515 GCA_964586645.1 uncultured Schumannella sp. | reverse complement strand
GGGCGACGCACCAAGGGCTCGCGTCCCGTGATCGACCAAGTCGCCGCTGTTATCATCCTGCAGAACGCCCTCGACCACGAGCGCTCGGCGGGCCTCCCGCCCGGCACGACGGTCGATCCCGACGGAGGTGCCTGACGTGGCGAACGAACCCAGCTGGGACGACATCTTCCGTCCCGCCGGAACCGAACCGGTTCGCCCCGCCCAGCCCGAGGCCTCCCCGGAGCCGACGGCCTACCCGGGCGTGCGCGCCTCCGATCCGTTCGCCGTCGCGGCCGCCGAGGCCCGGGCCCAGGCGGCGCCCGCCGCGAACATCCACGACGCACCCGCCGGCACCGAGACGCTGACCCGTCGGCAGCTGCGGGAGCTCGAGGAACGGCAGTCTGCGCGGGGCGGGCGCGGCGGGGGACGGCCCCCGTCGGACACGCTGAAGAAGCCGAAGAAGAGGCGTCGCGGGCTGATCGCCGTGCTCGTCATCCTCGCGCTGCTCGTCGCCGGAGGAGGCGGTGCCGCCGCGTTCGTCTGGACCAACTACGAGGAGCAGGTGCGCGAGGCTCTCGGCTGGGAGCTGCCGAACGATTACCCCGGCACCGGCAACGGCACCGAGGTCATCGTCACCATCGGCACCGACGACATCGGCGAGGACGTCGCGCGCGAGCTGCACGAGGCCGAGGTCACGATGAGCTTCGACGCCGTCTACGACTACCTCCTCCTGCCCGAGAACGCCGACATCGTCTTCTTCCCCGGCGCCTTCCGCCTGCAGAAGGAGATGAGCGCGGCCTCGGCCGTCGCCGCGATCACCGATCCGGCGAACCAGGTCGTCAACCAGGTGCTCATCACCGAGGGGATGAGCTACGCCTCGGCCCTCGTGCAGATCGCCGCCGCGACCGAGATCCCGCTCGAGGAGCTGCAGGCCGCCGCAGCCGACTACACCTCGTTCGGCATCCCCGAGGAGTCGCCCGGCATCGAGGGCTGGATGTTCCCCGCGACCTACACGTTCGACCCGGGCATCACCGCTCAGCAGGCGATCCAGACGACCGTCGACAAGATGTTCGAGGTGCTCGACGCGAACGGCGTCGCGCCCGAGAACCGGCTCGACATCCTCAAGATGGCGGCGCTCGTGCAGCGCGAGTCCGGACCGAACCCCGACGACCCGGCCAAGATCGCGCGGGTGTTCTACAACCGCCTCGACATCGGCATGAACCTCGAGTCGGACGCGACGGTCGCCTACGGCACCGGCAACCTCGACACGGTGTGGACGACCGCCGCGGAGCGCGAGAACCCCGACAACCTGTACAGCACGTACGTGCACCCCGGGTTGCCGTACGGGCCGATCGGACTGCCGGGCGAGGCGGCCATCAAGGCGGCGATCTCGCCGGCCGACGGCCCGTGGCTGTTCTTCGTGCCGATCAACCTGCAGACGGGCGAGACGGTGTTCTCCGAGACGGCGGATCAGCACGAGGCGGCGGCGCAGCAGCTGTACGCCTGGTGCCGCGCGAGCGACGAGAACGCGTCGTACTGCGAGTGACCCGCCCCGAACCCGGGGTGCGGCATCTCGCGGTCCTCGGCGCGCCGATCGAGCATTCCCGCTCGCCCCAGCTGCACGGTGCCGCATACGACGTCCTGGGCCTGCCCTGGGAGTACGAGCGGCGCGAGGTGCCGTCCGGCGCGCTCCCGGAGTTCGTCGCGACGCTCGACCCCTCGTGGCGCGGCCTGTCGCTGACGATGCCGCTCAAGCGCGAGGCGCTGCCGCTGCTCGCGACCCGCACCGAGCTCGTGGAGATCTCGGGCGCCGCCAACACGCTGCTGCTGGATGAGACCGGGCCGCACGGGTTCAACACCGACGTCGCGGGCATCGTCGGCGCGCTCGGCGACCACGGCGTCTCGGATGTCGACACCGTGCACGTCATCGGCACCGGCAACACCGCGGCGTCGGCGTTCCTCGCGGCGTCGCGACTCGGGGCCTCACGGGTGCTCGTCTCGGGGCGCAGCCTCGCCGGCATCCACGACCTCGAGGAGCTCGGCGACCGGCTCGGCGTGCACACCGAGTGGCGGCTGTACGGATCACACGTGCCCGTGCGGGCCGACCTGGTGATCAACACCCTGCCGGGAGACGTCGACCCGGAGGACGTGCCCGACGCCGACCTGGGGGACGTGCTCATGGAGGTGCCGTACGACCCGTGGCCGACGCCGCGTGCCGCCCGGTGGACCGAGCGCGACGGGCTCGTCGTCAACGGTCTCGAGATGCTGCTGCACCAGGCGATCGAGCAGGTGCGCATCTTCGTGACCGGCGAGGAGGGCGGCGGACTCGACGACGAGGACGACGTGATCGAGGCGATGCGGCGCGCTGCCGGGTTGTCCGGCCGGTCCGCCTGAACCTGGAAGACTGGGAGCATGTTGCGCTGGCTGACCGCGGGGGAGTCGCACGGCCCCGAGCTGGTGGCGATCCTCGAGGGCCTGCCCGCCGGGGTTCCGATCTCGAAGGCGCAGATCCAGGCCGACCTCCAGCGCCGCAAGCTCGGCTACGGCCGGGGCGCCCGGATGAAGTTCGAAGAGGATGTCCTCGACATCTCCGGCGGCATCCGCTTCGGTCTCTCGATGGGGTCGCCGATCGCCCTGCGCATCGGCAACACGGAGTGGCCGCGCTGGGTCGACGTGATGAGCGCCGAGCCCGTCGACCTCGAGTCGCTGCCGAAGGGGCGCGGCGCGCCGCTCACCCGGCCGCGTCCGGGCCACGCCGACCTCGTCGGCATGCAGAAGTACGACTTCGAGGAGTCCCGCAACGTGCTCGAACGGGCCAGCGCCCGGGAGACCGCGGCCCGGGTCGCCCTCGGCGCCGTCGCGCGCGCGTTCCTCGGCGAGCTCGGCATCCGCCTCGTCGCCCACACGCTCTCGATCGGCGAGGTGCGCGTCCCCGACGGCGCCGCCCTGCCGACCCCCGATGACGTCGACGCCCTCGACGCCGATCCGCTGCGCTGCTTCGACGCCGCCACCTCGGCCGCGATGGTCGCCCGGGTCGATGCGGCCCACGACTCCGGCGACACCCTCGGCGGCGTCGTCGAGGTGCTCGCCTACGGCCTTCCGCCCGGAATCGGCTCCTACGTGCACTGGGACCGCCGCCTCGACTCCCAGCTCGCGGCCTCGCTGATGAGCATCCAGGCGATCAAGGGCGTCGAGGTCGGCGACGGCTTCACGACGACGACCCGGCCGGGATCGGCCGCGCACGACGAGCTCGTGGTCGGCGCCGACGGGATCACCCGGCTCTCCGACCGAGCGGGCGGCATCGAGGGCGGGATGTCGACGGGCACCCTGCTGCGGGTCCGCGCCGGGATGAAGCCGATCGCCACCGTGCCGCACGCCCTGCGCACCGTCGACGTCGCGACGGGGGCGGCGGCCGAAGCGCATCACCAGCGCTCCGACGTCTGCGCCGTGCCGGCCGCGGGCGTCGTCGCGGAGGCGATGGTCGCGCTCGTGCTGGCCAACGCGATGCTCGAGAAGTTCGGCGGCGACTCGATCGACGAGACGACGCGCAACCTCCGCGGGTACCTCGCGGCGATCCCCGACGCGCTGCGCACCGCCGCCGCGTCGTCCCCGGAGGCCGCGGCCTCCGGCGACCGGGCGTGATCGTCTTCATCGGCCCGAGCGGCGCCGGGAAGTCGCGCCTCGGCAAGCGGGTGGCGAGGATCCTCGACCTGCCGTTCGCCGACACCGACAAGATGATCGCCGCCGAGCACGGGCCGATCCCGCAGATCTTCCGGGAGCTCGGCGAGCCGCGCTTCCGCGAGCTCGAACGCGCGGCGGTGCGACGGGGGCTCGCGGGCGAGGGCATCCTCTCCCTCGGCGGCGGGGCGATCCTCGACCCCGACACGCAGCGCGACCTCGCCGCGCACCGGGTCGTCTTCCTGACGATCACGCCCGACGCGGTCGCCCCGCGGATCTCGGGCGACGCCGACCGGCCGCTCGTACGCAACGGGGTGCAGGACTGGGTCGCGCTCAACGCCCCCCGCTGGGAGATCTACGACCGACTCGCGGATGCGACCTTCGACACGTCGCACCGCCCCAACGATCAACTGGCGGACGAGGTGGCGACATGGCTGACGACGACGTGACGACGATCCCGGTCGCGGGGCCGGGCGGGTCCGCGGGGGCGGGCTACGACGTGCTCGTCGGCCGCGGCCTGCTCGCCGGGATCGCCGACGTGCTCTCGCCGAAGACGGCGAAGGTACTCGTCGTGCACGCGCCGACTCTCGCCGCCCGCGCCGAGGCGCTCCGCGACCAGCTGGCCGGCCGCTACGAGGTCTATCTCGCGGAGGTCCCGGATGCCGAGAACGCCAAGCGCGTCGAGGTCGCCGCGTTCTGCTGGGGCGTCATGGGGCAGACCGACTTCACCCGTACCGACGCCGTGATCGGACTCGGCGGGGGAGCGACGACCGACCTCGCCGGCTTCGTCGCGGCGACCTGGCTGCGCGGCGTCGACGTCGTGCAGGTGCCGACGACGGTGCTCGCGATGGTGGATGCCGCGGTCGGCGGCAAGACCGGGATCAACACTGCCGAGGGCAAGAACCTGGTGGGCGCCTTCCACGCGCCACGCGCCGTGCTGTGCGACCTCGAGCTGCTCGATGCGCTGCCGACGAACGAGATCCTCGCCGGATTCGCCGAGATCGTGAAGTGCGGGTTCATCGCCGACCCCGAGATCCTCGACATCATCGAGGCCGACGTGGACGCCGTCACCGACCCGACGACGCCGCAGTTCCGGCAGGTCGTCGAGAAGTCGATCGCGGTCAAGGCCCGGGTGGTCGGCGAGGACTTCACCGAGCAGGGCCTGCGCGAGATCCTCAACTACGGGCACACCCTCGGGCACGCGATCGAGCACGCCGAGCGCTACCAGTGGCGGCACGGCGCCGCGGTCGCGATCGGGATGATGTTCGCCGCGGAGCTCTCGCGGCTCACCCGCAACCTCTCCGACGACGCCGTCGAGCGCACGCGCCGCATCCTCTCCTCGTTGTCGCTGCCGACCACCTACCCGCTCGGCCGCTGGGCGACGCTGCTCGCCACGATGCAGCGCGACAAGAAGGCGCGCGCGGGGATGCTCCGGTTCATCGTGCTCGACGCGATCGGTCGCCCGACGACTCTCGAAGGTCCCGACGATTCCCTGCTGTTCCTCGCCTACCAGAACGTCGCCGAGGGATGATGGGCGCATGACCTCCCCGGCTCCGGTCCCCGCCTCGGGCGACGACAAGACCCTCGCGGTGCTCGCGCACCTCTCGCCGATCATCGCGCTCGTGCTCAGCGCGGGGTGGCTCAGCATCCTCGGCCCGCTCATCGTCTGGCTGATCTGGCGCGACCGCGGCACGCTCGTGCGCAACGCCGCCGCGACCTCGTTCAACTTCAACGTCACGATCTGGGTCGCGTTCGTGCTCGGCTGGATCCTCGCGTTCACGGTCGTGCTGCTGCCGATCTCGCTCGTGCTCTGGTTCGTGCCGGGACTCCTGCAGCTGATCTTCTCGATCCTCGGCGC
>CAZPJC010000112.1:0-7739 GCA_964586645.1 uncultured Schumannella sp. | reverse complement strand
TCGACGTCAAGGTCGGCGACAAGGTCATCTACTCCAAGTACGGCGGCACCGAGGTCAAGTACGGCGGCGACGACCTGCTCGTGCTCTCGGCGCGCGACGTGCTCGCCGTCATCGGCTGACGCAACCCGTTCGCTGAGAAGGCCCCGCCCCCGTGGCGGGGCCTTTCTCGTGCGCTCCGGTAGCGTGAGACCGTGCCGTCCGCTCCGCCTCTGCAGAGCCGGTCGGGGATCCTCTACGCGATCGCCGCCTACGGCCTCTGGGGGATCCTGCCCCTCTACTTCCTCCTGCTGCTGCCCTCGGGCGCCTTCGAGGTCGTCGCCTTCCGCATCCTGATGTCGCTCGTCTTCTGCGCGCTCCTGCTGACCGTCACGCGCGCCTGGCGCCGCTTCGGCGAACTGCTGCGCGACCGGCGCACCGTGCTGTTCATGGCCCTCGCCGCCGTGGCGATCTACGTGAACTGGCAGGTCTACATCTTCGCCGCCCTCAACGGCCACGTCATCGAGGGATCGCTCGGCTACTTCATCAACCCGATCGTCACGGTGCTGCTCGGCGTGCTCGTGCTGCGCGAGAAGGTGCGACCGGCGCAGTGGGCCGCCCTCGGCATCGCGTTCGCCGCGATCCTGGTGATCGTCGTCGGCTACGGCTCGGTGCCGTGGATCGCCCTCGTGCTCGCCTTCAGCTTCGGCGCCTACGGACTCATCAAGCGCGTCGTCGGCCCCCGGGTGGACGCCGTCGGCGGTCTCACCCTCGAGACCGCGTGGCTCGCGCCGGTCGCGATCGTGCAGCTCGTGCTCGTCGCCACGATCGGCGGCGGCCTCGAGTTCGGGCGGCACGGAGCCTTCCACACCGTCGCGCTCCTGCTCGCCGGCGTGGCGACCACGGTGCCCCTGCTGCTGTTCGCCTCGGGCGCGCGCCGCATCCCGCTCGTCGCGCTCGGGATGACGCAGTTCCTCGCGCCCGTGCTGCAGTTCCTCGTCGGCTGGCTCGTGCTGAAGGAGGCGATGCCGACCGAGCGCTGGATCGGGTTCGGGCTCGTCTGGCTGGCGCTCGTCGTGCTGATGACCGACATGATCATCGCCTCCCGGCCGCCGCGCCGGGCGATGCTCGAACGGGTCTGAGTACCGCGTACTCTCGACACGCCGTCGGCGCCCTCGCCAGGCTGGCGGGATGATCAGCATCCCCCGCGTCGCCGTCGCCCTGCTCGTGGTCGCCTCCCTCGCCGCGTGCACCGCCCCGCACGGCGGAGCCAACGGCGCAGGGGATCCGGCGGGGGAGCATCCCGGCGAGAACCCGCAGACGGTCGACCCGTGGATCGCCGACGACCTCGAGCTGGATGCCGTGGTCGCCACGAGCGAGGTCGGCGGCCTCCCGCTGGCCGGCTTCACGTGCGACATCGCGCAGGGCATCGCGGTCGAGTCGGTCAGCATCGACCCGCCGTACGCGAGCGTCACCGTCACCTCGTCCGGGAGCACCATCGAGCATCACGACGGCGCCGGCCTCAACCTCGCCTCCGGCGGCACGACGCCCCCGTCGGCGTTCGTCGCGACGCTCGCCGTCGACGCCCCGGACGGCACGTTCCATCTGAGCACGGAAGGCGCCAACGAGCCGTGGTCGGCGAGCGCCGTGATCTCCTTCGCGCAGGTGCCCGTGCCGGAAGGGACCTACGGCTGCTGGGCGGCGGCGATCTGGTTCCAGCAGATGTTCGAGGTCGGCACCGAGCCTGCCCAGATCGTGCGGGAGTTCACCGAGCAGGGGGTGCGGAACGTCGCGGAGGAGTGCGCCGACCTCGGATACGACTGGGCTCCGCCGAACCTGCCCTGCGAGGAGTTCGGCGACGCCATCGACTCGTTCGGCTGAGCGCGCGGCCCGGCGGTCGGCCCGCCTCCCCGGGCCCGGAACCGCCGCGCGATAGGGTGACCTCCGTCCACCTGGAAGGAGCCCGGATGCCGCGCCCGCTCGTCCGCACCGCCGTCGCCGCGCTCGCCGTCGCATCCCTCATCGCGCTCGCCGGCTGTGGCAGCACCCCGACCCCGACCCCGACGCCGACGCCGACCCCCACCCCGACGGGCGACGGCGTGCTGAAGATCGGCACGCTGTTCCCGTCGAGCGGGGGAGTCGCCTTCATCGGCCCCGCTCAGGTCGCCGGCGTGAACGCCGCCGTGCGGGAGATCAACGCCGCGGGCGGATTCAACGGCGCGCCCGTGGTCGTCGTCAACCGCGACTCCGGCGACGCGTCGACGCAGAAGGTCGAGGAGTCGTTCGCCGACCTCGTCGCCCAGGGCGTCGACGTCGTCATCGGCCCGTCGTCGTCGGTGCTGTCCCAGCGGCTGCTGACTCTCGCAGCGGATGCCGACATCCCGCTGATCTCGCCGGCCGCGACCTACCCGCAGCTGACGGCGCTCGACGAGGCGGGCATCTTCTTCCGCACGATCGCGCCCTCGCCGCATCAGGCGATCGTGCTCGCCGACCTGTTCGCCGACCGCGACGTCTCGACCGTCGCCGTCGTCTACCGCGACGACGACCCGGGCACGACGCTCGACGCCGCGCTCGCGACCGCGCTCGAGGACGCCGACATCGACCTCGAGTCGGTCGAAGTCGCCGCGGACGCCGACGCCGCCAAGATCGGCGAGGCGATCGAGGACGTCAAGGCCGCCGCGCCGGATGTCGTCGTGCTCGCCACCCCCGACAACGGCGACCAGACCAAGGCGCTCATCTCGGCCCTCTCGGGGGCGGGGTTCGGCGGCGCCAAGCTGTGGCTCACGAGCGGCAACCTCGCCGACTACTCGCAGGCGCTCCCCGGCGGCCTGCTCAACGGTGTCAACGGACTCCTCGACGGCGCGGAGACCGACGCGGCCTTCCAGGCGAAGATCAAGCAGGAGGATCCCGGCGTCATCGACTTCCATTACGCCGCGGAGGCCTATGACGCGACGGTGCTCGCCGCGCTCGCCGCGACCCTCGCCGGAGACGACGGCGGGGCATCCATCACCCGGATGCTGCGCGCGGCATCGATCGACGGGATCAAGTGCACGAGCTTCGGCGAATGCGCCGACGTGCTGCGGACGCAGCCCGACATCGACTACGACGGGATCAGCGGCTCGGTGAACCTCGACGCCGACGGTGACCCGCAGCGCGGCGGCTACGTCGTCGTCGCCTACAACGGCGAGAACAAGTACGCGAGGCAGGGATTCGTCGTCGGTTGACCGTCCGGCCATTGTGGCCTCATCGTTTCAACCTCGAAATCCAAGCGAAACAAATCTCCCGTACGGTCAGGGAATCGCACCCGCTTTGGTAGTGTCCATGCAACCTGCGCGGCGTCGGGAAGGTGACTTCCCTCGGCGCGCCGGGAGGCTCCGGGCTCGCCCGAGGTTCGTGCAGCCAAGACCCAACAGTCACATTCCAAGAGAAAAGGTGAACCCCATGCAGGGATTCAAGAAGGCTTCGATCGCTGCGGCGGTCGGCCTCACCGCCGCCCTCGCGCTCAGCGCCTGCGGCACGACCGGTGGCGACACCGGCGGTGGCAGCGACGAGACGTTCAAGATCGCCTACCAGGGCCCGCTCACCGGTGACAACGCCGCGTACGGCTCGTACGCGACCGCCGGCATCGAGGTCGCGCTCGCCGACTACGCCGAGCAGTACCCCGACGCCCCGAAGGTGGAGGTCATCTACGCCGACACCCAGGGCGACCCGGCGCAGGCGCCGACCGTCGCGACCGACCTGATCAACGACGACGCCCTGCTCGGCCTCGCCGGCCCGGCGTTCTCGGGTGAGACCAACGCGACCGGCCCGGCGTACGCCGAAGCCGGCATTCCGACCGTCTCCATGTCGGCCACCAACCCCGACCTGTCGACCAACGGCTGGGCGACCTTCCACCGCGTCGTCGCGAACGACGCGGCGCAGGGCCCCGCGGCCGCCGCGCTGATGGAGAACACGCTCGGCTACACCTCGATCTACGTCGTCGACGACTCGAGCGACTACGGCGTGGGCCTGGCCGACGAGATCAAGGGTGCGCTCAGCACGGCGCCGGTCGGCACGGACAAGGTGCAGGTCGGCGACACCGACTTCTCCGCGACCGTGACCAAGGTCAAGGACTCGGGTGCCGAGGCGATCTACTACGCCGGCTACGCCCCGGAGGCGGCGCTGTTCCTCAAGCAGCTCCGTGACGGCGGCTACGAGGGCGACTTCCTCTCCGGCGACGGCACCGTCGACGCGGCGTTCCTCACCGCGGGCGACTTCGTCGAGGGCTCGATCCTCACCTTCCCCGGAATCCTCGACGCGGGTGACGACTTCACCGCGAAGTGGGACGCGCTCTCGGGCGACAAGGGCGAGATCGGCGCCTACACCCTCGAGGCGTACGACGCCGCGTGGGTTCTCCTCTCGGGCATCGGCGAGGGCAA
Source organism: uncultured Schumannella sp. (assembly GCA_964586645.1). GTDB lineage: Bacteria > Actinomycetota > Actinomycetes > Actinomycetales > Microbacteriaceae > Pseudolysinimonas_A. Next base: position 3,345 of record CAZPJC010000112.1, on the reverse strand, counting down.
CACGACCCGCGCCGACCTCCTCGAGTGGGTCAACTCCTACGACGCCGAGGGCCTGACCAAGCACATCAAGTTCACCTCCACCGGTGAGATCGATGGCGCGTCGGGCGTGTACTACTACACGGTCGAGGACGGCAAGACCGTCTACGCAGGCCCCGCCGAGTAAGTCATCCGGTTCGGAGACCGGGGCCGATGCGGCCCCGGTCTCCACTGGACAGTCTTCGTCTCACGCGGCCGGGTCCCGTCGGACCCGGCCGCGTTGCGGAGCAGCAGCCCGACCCACGGAGCCACCCCCTTGGACTTCTCCTTCCTCTTCGACAACATCGTCGAACTCACCGTCACCGGCCTCGTGCTCGGCTCGGTGTACGCGCTCATCGCTCTCGGCTACACGCTCGTCTACGGCGTGCTCCAGCTCATCAACTTCGCCCACGCCGACGTGTTCATGTGGGGCACGTTCATCGTCGCCTGGGTCTTCATCGCCATCGGCGCAGGCGGCAGTGGCACGCTCATCCAGGCCGTCCCGTTCCTGCTGCTCGCCCTCGTCGTCGCCTCGAGCGCGACCGGCGGGCTCGCGATGCTCGTCGAACGGGTCGCCTACCGCCGCCTCGTGCGCAAGCGCGCGCTCAGCTACATCATCCTGATCTCGGCGATCGGCGCCTCGTTCGTGCTCTCCGAGACGATGGGCGTGCGCGACCGCATCGTGCGTCTCCTCGACGGAGCGATCAGCGGGATCACCGGCGGCGCCTTCTCGCTCGAGGACGCGCTCTCCGACTACATCGCCAACCCGCGCGGCCCGATGCGGCTGCCGTTCGAGATCAAGCCGACGACGGTGTTCAGCATCGGCGACTTCAACGTGCGCGACACCGACCTCACGATCATCGTCGCCGCGCTGCTGATGATGGTCGCCCTCGACTTCTTCATCCGCCGAACGCGCCTCGGCCGGGAGATCCGCGCGGTCGCGCAGGATCCCGAGGCCGCCGCGCTCATGGGCGCGAACGCGCAGAGCGTCGTCGGCAAGACCTTCCTCATCGGCGGACTCATGGCCGGTGTGGCCGCCGTCCTGTTCATGATCAAGTCGGGCCAGACCTCGTTCGACATCGGCGTCGTGCTCGGCATCAAGGCGTTCACCGCCGCCGTGCTCGGCGGCATCGGCAACCTGCGGGGGGCGCTCCTCGGCGGCCTCCTGCTCGGCATCACCGAGAACTGGGGTTCGGCGATCTTCGGCACGCAGTGGAAGGACGTCGTGGCCTTCGCGCTCCTCGTGCTCATCCTCCTGGTGCGTCCGACGGGCCTCCTCGGTCAGACCCTCGGAAGGGCCCGCGCATGACCTCGCTGCGAACTCGCCTCGCCGACGCCGGCGACTGGATGTCGGACCGCTGGGCACCCGTGCGGAGCCGGCTCGGCAAGAAGCCGGTCAAGATCCCGCTGATCATCCTCGGCATCCTGCTCGTCTACTCGCTGCCGATCCTCAACCCGCCGCTGATCTCGACCCCGAACAGCGACTTCCCGAACGTGCTCTTCACGGTGACGCTCTACGCGATCGTCGCCGTCGGCCTCAACATCGTCACGGGATACGCGGGCCTGCTCGACCTCGGCTACGTCGGCTTCTACGCGACCGGCGCGTACGTCGTCGGCCTCCTCACCGTGTACCACGCGGCCTGGCCGTTCCTGCTCGTGCTCCCGGTGGCGATGCTCGTGACCCTCGTCACGGGCATCCTGCTCGGCGCCCCGACCCTCCGCGTGCGCGGCGACTACCTGGCGATCGTGACGATGGGCTTCGGCGAGCTGATCCGCATCACGATCCGCAACACCGAGTGGCTCGGCGGCACCGGCGGCATCAAGGCGATCCCGGCGCCGAACAGCCTGACCAACGGCGAGGGCGAACCCTGGTTCAGCATCCCGCATCTCCACTGGGAGGGGCTGTCGCCGCTCATCGACCTCGACGAGCAGACGAAGTTCCTCGTCTTCGGGGTGCTCGACGCGACGCCGTACTTCTGGCTCGCGCTCACGGCCCTCATCATCGTGATCCTCATCGAGCGTCTCGTGAAGAACAGCCGCGTCGGCCGGATGTGGGAGGCCACGCGCGAGGACGAGGACGCGGCCGAGATCATGGGCGTGCCGACCTTCAAGTTCAAGCTCGCGGCCTTCGCCTCGGGTGCCTTCATCGGCGGACTCGCGGGTGCCCTGTTCGCCGCGAAGGCCGGGTACATCAACCCGATCAGCTTCCCGGCGAACCTGTCGATCCTCTTCGTCGCCGCCGTCGTCATCGGCGGGTCGGGCAACCGCTGGGGTGCCATCATCGGCGCCGTCATCGTCGCCTACCTGCCCGAGCGGTTCCGCGAGCTGGAGGACTGGCGCCTGCTGTTCTTCGGCGCCGCGCTGGTGATCATCGTGAGCTTCCGCCCGCAGGGGCTCTTCCCCGCCTACAGCGCGAGACGCGCCCGACGAGCTCAACGGGAAGCCGAACTGTTGACCGTCGGCGAACTCGATCCCGAGCAGGAGGAGGCGAAGCGTGCCTGAGACCGCCACCGACGTCGTGCCCGACACGACGGCTGCCGCGTCGCTGCTCGACGTCGACCACCTGACCATCAAGTTCGGCGGCGTCGTCGCGCTCGACGACGTCACGTTCGACATCCGACCGGGGGAGATCCTCGGCCTGATCGGACCGAACGGCGCCGGCAAGACGACGGCGTTCAACGTGATCACCGGCGTCTACCAGGCGACGAGCGGCACCGTCACCTTCGACGGCACGGTGCTGCGCAAGAAGAAGCGCTACCAGATCACCAAGCTGGGCATCGCGCGGACGTTCCAGAACATCCGGCTCTTCCCGTCGATGACGGCGCTCGACAACGTGCTCGTCGGCGCGGACGCCCACAGCAAGGTCGGCATCCTGCGCGCGATCTTCCGCACGCCGTACTTCCGGCGCACCGAGCGCGAGTCGAAGGAGGAGGCCCGGCGGCTGCTGAAGTTCGTCGGCGTCGACGGCCGGGCCGAGGAGTTCTCGACGAACCTGTCGTACGGCGATCAGCGTCGTCTCGAGATCGCCCGGGCCCTCGCGACCCGTCCGAAGCTGATCTGCCTCGACGAGCCCGCGGCCGGCTTCAACCCGGCCGAGAAGCAGAAGCTCATGCAGCTCATCCGCGACATCCGGGATGCCGGCAACACCGTGCTGCTCGTCGAGCACGACATGAAGCTGGTCATGGGCGTCTGCGACCGCGTCGTCGTGCTCGAGTTCGGCAAGAAGATCGCCGAGGGCACCCCGGCGGAGATCCAGGCCGACCCGGCCGTCATCGCCGCGTACCTCGGCGTCGAGGAGGAGGACGTCGATGACGCTTCTTGAGGTCGAGA
>CAZPJC010000111.1:0-7763 GCA_964586645.1 uncultured Schumannella sp. | reverse complement strand
CGGCGACGGCGATGACCCCGAACAGCCAGGTGTTCTTCTCGGTGTACGACATGTGCCCCTCCGGCATCCGATGTCAAGAATGTTTGACGCGCCCAAGGTAAAGCATCCTGGACCTCATGTCAAACATTCCCGACATTTGCTGCCGCACGTCGAGGCCTGGTCCGCCATCTGCGCGTCGGGCCGCGAGATTCTCGTAGGCACGATGCGCCGACGGCGGACCAACCCGGGAAGCGGCACCCAGGCGCGCTCCGCGAGAATGGGGGGATGGCGGAGTTCTGGGCGGCCGTGGTCGGCTTCTACGCGGGGACGTTCGGCGTGCCGTTGCGGATCGCGACGATCATCGTCGTCGCGGCCCTCGTGCGGCTCGTGCTGCAGATCGTGATCAGCCGGGTGGTGAACCGTGTGATCAGCGGCGTGAAGAAGAAGCAGAACGTCGAGGACACCGCGGCGCTGCAGGCATCCCCCGTCGCCGCGATGCGCATCGTGCAGCGCACGCGCGCGTTCGGCGGGGTGCTGTCGAGCACCGTCACCACGATCGTCGTGCTCGTGTCGCTCGTGCTCATCGTCTCGGCGATCGACCCCGCCGCGACCGGCGCGTTCTCGCTCATCACGGCGGCCCTCGGCGCCGGCCTCGGCTTCGGCGCGCAGAACGTCGTGCGCGACGTGCTCAACGGCCTGTTCATCGTCGCCGAGGATCAGCTCGGGGTCGGGGATGTCGTCGACCTCGGTCAGGCGACCGGCGTCGTCGAGGCGGTCGGCATCCGGGTCACGACGGTGCGCGACGTCAACGGCACCGTCTGGTACGTGCGCAACGGCGAGATCCTGCGCGTCGGCAACATGTCGCAGGGCTGGGCGCGGGTCATCCTCGACCTCGCGATCCCCTACGACGCCGACATCGATGCGGTGAAGGACCGGATGCTGCAGACCGGCGTCGAGATGCGCGCCGACGGCAAGTGGAAGCGCCTCATGATGGAGCAGCCGGAGATCTGGGGCATCGAGTCGATCTCGGCGGAGGCGATCATCCTGCGGATGGTCGTGAAGACCCGTACGGGCGCGAAGGACGAGGTCGCGCGCGAGCTGCGCCGCCGGGTCAAGGTCACCCTCGACGGGATGGGGCTACGGCTGCCCTCCCTCAACGTCGCGACGGCCGCCGCGACGCCGGCCGGTGGGACGAAGGACACCCCGGTCATCCCCGGCGTCGGCAAGCCGCCGGCGACCCGGCCCGCGCCCACCCTCGGAGGCAAGAAGTGAACAACCTGATGCTGCGCGACGGACCCGGCGGCGAGCCGGTCGGCAGCAACTTCTGGCGCGAGGTCGGCGGGCGCGCGACCTTCGAGAAGCTCGTGCGCGCGTTCTACGACGGCGTGCAGACCGACGAGGTGCTCTGGCCGATGTACCCGCAGGACGACCTCGAGGGGGCGATCCAGCGGCTCACCGGGTTCCTCGAGCAGTACTGGGGCGGGCCCGGCACCTACAGCGAGGAGCGCGGTCACCCACGGCTGCGCATCCGCCACAACCCCTTCAAGGTGAACCCGGATGCCCGCGACCGCTGGCTGCTCCACATGCGGGCAGCTGTCGACACCCTCGGCCTCGCGCCGCTGCACGAGAACATGCTCTGGGACTACCTCGAGCGCGCCGCCCACGCGATGGTGAACACTCACGAGGACTAGTGCCCGGGGATCCCGGGGCGCAATCCCCCCGCCGGATGACGCCCGGACGGGGGTCATCCCTTAGCCTCGGAAGTCAGGGAAAGGGAGACCATGACTGCGCACGCGGACGCGATCGTGATCGGGGCCGGACTGGCGGGACTCGTCGCCACGGCGGAACTCGTCGAGGCCGGCAAGCGGGTGATCGTGCTCGATCAGGAGCCCGAATCGAACCTCGGCGGGCAGGCGTGGTGGTCGTTCGGCGGGCTGTTCCTCGTCGACTCCCCCGAGCAGCGCCGGATGGGCATCAAGGACTCGCAGGACCTCGCGCGGCAGGACTGGTTCGCGAGCGCCGAGTTCGACCGCGACGACGAGGATGCCTGGGGGCGCCAGTGGGCCGAGGCCTACCTCGCCTTCGCGGCGGGCGAGAAGCGGCAGTGGCTGGCCGGCAAGGGCGTGAAGTTCTTCCCGGTCGTCGGCTGGGCCGAGCGCGGCGGCTACACCGCGACCGGGCACGGCAACTCGGTGCCGCGATTCCACATCACCTGGGGCACCGGCCCCGGCATCCTCGAGCCGTTCATCGCCGCCGTGCGCCGCGGGCAGGAGAAGGGGCTCGTCGACCTGCGCTTCCGCCACCGGGTGGATGCGCTCACCGTCACGAAGGGCGCCGTCACCGGGGCGAGCGGCAGCATCCTGGAGCCGTCGGATGCCGCCCGCGGCGAGGCCTCGTCGCGCGAGACCGTCGGCGACTTCACCTTCGAGGCGGCGGCGGTCGTCGTCGCGAGCGGCGGCATCGGCGGCAACCACGACCTGGTGCGCGAATGGTGGCCGGAATGGCTCGGCTCCGCACCCGCGAACCTGCTGAGCGGTGTCCCCGCCCACGTCGACGGGCGGATGCTCGGGATCTCCGAGACCGCGGGCGCGCGGCTCGTGAACCGCGACCGGATGTGGCACTACGTCGAAGGCATCCGGAACCACACGCCGGTGTGGGCCGACCACGGCATCCGCATCCTGCCCGGGCCCTCGAGCCTCTGGTTCGATGCGACCGGACGCCGGCTGCCGGTGCCGCTCTTCCCCGGCTTCGACACCCTCGGCACGCTCGAGCACCTGCGCTCGACCGGGCACGACCACTCCTGGTTCGTGCTCACGCAGTCGGTCATCGAGAAGGAGTTCGCCCTCTCCGGTTCGGAGCAGAACCCCGACCTCACCGGCAAGAGCGTGCGCGAACTCGCGAAGCAGCGCCTGGGCAAGGGCGCAACCGGACCGGTGGAGGCGTTCAAGGCGAAGGGGGCCGACTTCGTCGTCGCCCCGACCCTCGACGAGCTGTTCGCCGGGATGAAGAAGCTCTCCCCCGACGTCGAGATCGACTTCCTGGAGATGAAGTACGAGATCGAGGCCCGCGACCGGGAGATGGACAACACGTTCACGAAGGATGCGCAGATCACGGCCCTGCGCGGCGCCCGCCGCTACCGGGGCGACAAGCTCATCCGGGTCGCGAAGCCGCACCGATTCCTCGACCCGGCGCACGGGCCGCTCATCGCCGTGAAGCTGCACGTGCTGACCCGCAAGAGTCTCGGCGGCATCCAGACCGACCTCTCGGCGCGCGCTCTCGCCGCCGACGGCACGCCGATCCCCGGGCTGTACGCCGTGGGCGAGGTCGCCGGGTTCGGCGGCGGCGGGGTGCACGGCTACCGGTCTCTCGAAGGCACCTTCCTCGGCGGCTGCCTGTTCTCCGGACGGCAGGCCGGCCGCGCGATCGCCGACGCCCTCTGAGCATGCCCGGGCCCGGCGCATGACGGATGTCGACGCCGTCGTCGTCGGCGCGGGCCCAAACGGTCTCGTCGCCGCCGTCGCTCTCGCCGAAGCGGGCCTGACGGTCGTCGTGCTCGAAGCCGCCGAACGCGCGGGCGGCGGGTTGCGCACCGAGGAGTTCACGCTGCCCGGATTCCGGCACGACGTCGGCGCCACTGTGCACGCCCTCGGACTCGCCTCCCCGGCCTTCCGGGCGCTCGACCTCGGTCTCGAGGGGCTGGAGTTCGCGCACCCGCCGACGCCGCTCGGGCACGCGATCGGCCCCGGACGCTCCGTGCTGCTGCACAGGTCGTCGGCCGAGACCGCCGCAGGCCTCGGCCGCGACGGACGGCGGTGGGAGCGCGTGCTCGGCGGTTTCGGCCGGCGCTGGGAGGGACTCGCGTCGTCGATCCTCGATCCCCTCGCCCTGCCGCCCCGCGCTCCGCGCGAACTCGTCGAGGTCGGGCTCAACGGTCTGTGGCCGGCGACGGCGACGATGCGATTCGGCTTCCGCGAGGAGCCCGCGCGGGCCCTGTTCGCCGGGATCGCGGTGCACGGCGGCGTGCCGCTCGAGCAGCCGGTGACCTCGGCGATCGCGCTCCTGCTCGGCGGCCTCGCCCACGGCGTCGGCTGGCCGGTCGCCGTCGGCGGGTCGCAGTCGATCGCCGACGCGCTCGTGCGGCGGCTCGAGTCGCTCGGCGGGGAGCTGCGCACCGGCCACCGGGTCACCTCGCTCGACGACCTGCCCTCGGCCCGGGCCACGGTGCTCGATCTCACCCCTCGCCAGGTGCTGGCGATCGCCGGCGACCGTCTCCCCCGCCGCTATGCCGCCCGCCTGGCCGGCTGGCGGTACGGGCCCGCGGTGTTCAAGGTCGACTGGGCGCTCGACGGGCCGATCCCCTGGCTCGACCCGGAGCTCGCCGGCGCGGGCACCGTGCACCTCGGAGGGACCGGCGCGGCCGTCGCGGCGTCCGAGCGCGCCGCGGCCGACGGCATCCTGAGCGACGAGCCGTATGTGCTGCTCGTGCAGGCGACCGTCGCCGACCCGACCCGCGCACCCGCCGGCCGGCACACGGTCTGGGCCTACTGCCACGTGCCGTACGGCAGCGACGTCGACGCCACCGAGGTGATCGAGCGGCAGATCGAGCGGCACGCCCCCGGGTTCCGCGACCGCGTGCTCGGCCGTCACGTCATGACCCCCGCCGACCTCGAGCGCTTCGACGCGAACCTCGTCGGCGGCGACATCGCCGGCGGCGTCACCGACTGGCGCCAGCTCCTCGCCCGCCCGAGCCTCGGCTTCACTCCCTGGGCGACCCCGGTGCCCGGGCTCTACCTGTGCTCGTCGTCGACCCTCCCGGGAGGCGGCGTCCACGGCATGGGCGGCTGGAACGCGGCTCGCACGGTCCTGAAGCGCCTCGGGTGACGCCCGCTGCGGTGGGTGCCGGTTCGCGAGTCAAGAGCGGGGACCCCTACCCCGATTGACTCGCGAACCGGCACCCACCTCCGCTCGGTTACTCGGGCGCGGAACGGTCTACCGCAGGAGGTTCCACGCACGGCGCTTCACGAGCACGTGCCCGCGCTGCGTCGAGAGCCGCGTCCAGGGTCCTGTCTCGTAGGCGCGTACGGCGTCCTCGCCGAGGAAGCCGAGCGCGAAGGCGGCGAACGCCGCGCCCGACGGGACGTGCTCGGCGCCCGGGATCGGCCGGCCCCACACCTCGCTGCGCACCTTGCGGACGATCTGCTCGCCGGCGCCGTCGGGGACGGCGGCGGCGACATCCCGGATGCCGGCGCGCGCGGCCGCGTCGAGCAGCGCGGGCGCCACTTCGCCCATGGCCTGCCATCCGCCGCGGGGCGGGGAGATCGCCGCCCAGGTGGCCGTGTTGACCTCCATCGGCAGCCCGATCGAAGTCATCCCCTCGCCCTGAGCACGCTCGACGCGCTGGATCAGCGAGCGCACCGGGACGACCGCGTCGAAGGCGGCGGGTTCGGTCAGCGCGAGCGTGCGGAGGCCGAGCACCGTCGCGCTCTCGTCGAGGATTCCCGCGGGGGTGAACACCGCGCAGTAGACCGCGAGCACCCCGGATCCGGCGATCAGGCGCACGGAACCCTCCTCGACCCGCGCCGCGCGCGACAGGAAGACGTGCAGATCGTCGAGGGAGGGAGCATCGGGGAGGGTGAAGGTGCTCATGCGGCTCCTAAGCTACTCCACGTGAGCGATCCCTTGGCGGGGTTCCTGGCCGCCCTCGACCTGACCGACACCGGAGCGCGCACCCGGGAGGACATCTTCACCGGCCCGAGCCAGTGGATGCCCGGCGGACGCGTGTTCGGCGGGCAGGTGCTCGCCCAGTCGCTCCTCGCCGCGACCCGCACCGTTCCCGCCGATCGCATCGTGCATTCGATGCACGGCTACTTCCTGCGGCCCGGGGATGTCGACCTGCCGATCACCTTCTCGGTCGACCGCATCCACGACGGCCGGTCGTTCGCGACCCGGCGCACGCAGTGCTACCAGAAGGGCGAGCCGATCCTGTCGATGATCGCCTCGTTCCAAGACCGCGACCCCGGCCTCGAGCACTCCGTCGAGATGCCGACCGGCCTGCCCGACCCGGAGTCGCTGCCGAGCACCGCCGAGGCGCTCGGGGGCAGCGATCATCCGGTCGCGAAGTTCTGGTCGACGCAGCGCGCGTTCGACATCCGGCATATCCAGCATCCGGTGTACTTCCCCGGCGAGGGCGAGCGCTCGACGAAGCAGGCCGTGTGGATGAAGGCGATCGGCACCCTGCCCGACGACCCGAACCTGCATCGCGCGGCGCTGGCGTACGCGAGCGACTATGCGATCCTCGAGCCGATCCTGCGGGCGCACGGCGTCTCGTGGGGCACCAACGGCCTGAAGGCGGCGAGCCTCGACCACGCGATGTGGTGGCACCACGACGGCCGGGTCGACGAGTGGCTGCTCTACGAGCAGGAGTCGCCCGTCGCCCTCGGCGGCCGCGGCCTGTCGTTCGGCCGGATCTTCTCGCGCGACGGAACCCTCCTGGCCACGGTGGCGCAGGAGGGCATGGTCCGCGTCCCGACGACCTAGGCGGGCAGCAGTGGCGGCGCGCCGGGCCGTCGACGGGGATCCCCGTCAGCGCGACGCGGGTCTCAGGACCGCTTCGAGAAGGCGACCGGGGCGTCGACGTGCGCGGCCCAGGCCTCGCGCTCCCGGTCGGTGATCCGGCGCGGACGACCGGATTCGGCGTCGACGAGCACGACGGTCGTCGCCGCCTTCGCGAACAGCGTCTGGTCGTCGCCGACGGGCGAGAGGATCTCGTAGCAGACGTCGAGGCTCGCTCCCCCGAGGCGCCCGATCCACAGCTGAACGTCGAGCGGCTCCCGCAGGTACGGGATCGGCGCGAGGTACTCGACCTCTTGCCGCGCGACGAGGGTGATCGTGCTCGCGCCCGCCGTGTCGGTGACCGGCGCATCCGAGTCGCTGACACCCTCGACCTGCAGGCCGCCGGAGCTCCAGAACACGGCGATGCGGGCCTCTTCGAGCAGGGTCAGCATCGCGGCGTTGTTGACGTGCCCGTAGGCATCCAGGTCGTTGAACCGGATGCCGACGGGGACGTGGATGCGGGACATGTCAGTCCCGGGTGAGCCGGCGGTGCGTCGCGCGGTGCGGCGCCGCGGCCTCGGGACCGAGCCGCTCGATCTTGTTCTCCTCGTAGGACTCGAAGTTGCCCTCGAACCAGTACCAGTTGGCCGGGTTCTCGTCGGTGCCCTCGTAGGCGAGGATGTGGGTCGCGATCCGGTCGAGGAACCACCGGTCGTGGGTGATGACCACCGCGCAGCCGGGGAACTCGAGCAGCGCGTTCTCGAGGCTCGAGAGCGTCTCGATGTCGAGATCGTTGGTGGGCTCGTCGAGCAGGAGCAGGTTGCCGCCCTCTTTGAGGGTGAGCGCGAGGTTGAGGCGGTTGCGCTCACCACCGGAGAGCACGCCCGCCTTCTTCTGCTGGTCGGGACCCTTGAAGCCGAACTTCGACACGTACGCGCGCGACGGCACCTCGGTCTTGCCGATGACGATGATGTCGAGCCCGTCGGAGACGACCTCCCACAGCGTCTTGTTCGGGTCGATGTTGGAGCGGGTCTGGTCGACGTAGGAGATCTTGACCGTCTCGCCGATCTTCAGCTCGCCGCCGTCGAGCGGTTCGAGACCGACGATCGTCTTGAACAGCGTCGTCTTGCCGACGCCGTTCGGGCCGATCACGCCGACGATGCCGTTCGGCGGGAGGGTGAACGACAGCCCGTCGATCAGCATCCGGTCGCCGAAGCCCTTCTGCAGGTTCT
>CAZPJC010000110.1:0-7792 GCA_964586645.1 uncultured Schumannella sp. | reverse complement strand
CACTGGAAGTACAAGGAGCGCATCGCCTCGGGCAAGGCCGAGGACTCCGGCCGCACGACCGACACCGAGATGGCCTGGCTCGCGCACATCAGCGACTGGCAGGCGGAGACCGAGGACGCCAGCGAGTTCCTCGACAACCTGCGCTTCGAGATCGGGGCGAAGGAGGTCTACGTCTTCACACCGCAGGGCAAGGTCATCGGCCTCCCGGCGGGCGCGACGCCGGTCGACTTCGCCTACGCCGTGCACACCGAGGTCGGCCACCGCACGATGGGCGCGAAGGTCAACGGCCGGCTCGTGCCGCTCGAGAGCGAACTCTCCAGCGGCGACGTCGTCGAGGTGTTCACCTCGAAGAACCCCGACGCCGGGCCGAGCCAGGACTGGCTCAACTTCGTCAAGAGCCCCCGCGCGCGCAACAAGATCCGCGGCTGGTTCACGAAGGAGCGCCGTGAGGAGGCGATCGAGCAGGGCAAGGACTCCATCGCCCGCGCGATGCGCAAGCAGAACCTGCCGCTGCAGAAGCTGATGAGCTCGGACGTCTTCGCCGAGGTCGCCGCCGCGATGCGCTACGAAGGCGTCGAGGCGCTCTACGCCGCCGTCGGCGAGGGCCACATCTCGACGCAGTCGGTGCTCGAAAAGGTCGTCGCGTCGCTGCAGTCCGAGGCCGAGGCCGACGAGGCCGAGGTCGCCTTCGTCCCCAAGGGCCGGGCCCGGCAGCTGCGGCCGAGCGACTCGGGGGTTCTCGTGCGCGGGGCGCCCGACATCCTGGTGAAGCTCGCGAAGTGCTGCACGCCGGTGCCGGGCGACGAGATCGTCGGGTTCGTCACGCGCGGCTCGGGCGTCTCGGTGCACCGCTCCGACTGCTCCAACGTTGTCGCGCTGCGCGACGAGCCCGACCGGATGATCGAGGTCGAGTGGGCGCCGACGTCGTCGAGCCTGTTCCTCGTGCAGATCCAGGTCGAGGCGCTCGACCGGGCGGGGCTGCTCTCCGACATCACGCGCGTCCTCGCCGAGAACCACGTCAACATCCTGTCGGCCAACGTCTCGACCTCGAGCGACCGCCTGGCGATCAGCCGCTACGTCTTCGAGATGGGCGACACCGTGCACCTCGACCGCCTGCTCAACGCCGTGCGGCGCATCGACGCGGTCTACGACGTGTACCGGGTCTCCACGGCGTAAGCGGCCCGCAGGTTGCCGCGCGCCCGGTGCTTGGCCGGGATGCCGGGGCGGCCCGCGAGCGCCGCCAGGCAGTCGTCGAGGCCCAGCCCGGCGATCGCGGCGAGGCGGACGACGGTCTCGGGGTCGAACGGCTCGGCGAACCGGGCGAGGTCGAGGATCGTGCGCAGCGGCGTCGTGACGCGGACACCGTCGAGGTCGACGACATCGCCCTCCTCGTAGACGATCTCCCGCACCGTGGCCTGCTCCGCCGGGGAGAGACGGGCGCGCGCGTCGGGGGTGACGGCGAACTCGAGTCGCACCGGCTCGGCCGCCGCGCCCCAGACCCACGCCGCCGTGCGGAGTTCGGCGATCAGCCGCGGCGACCGGGTGCCGAGCACGGCCCGGGCGCGATGGCCGGGTGCCTCCAGCTCGCCGATCAGGCAGTAGGCGCCCGCCAGGTCGTAGACCTCGCCGTCGAGCCGCGCGGCCTGGAGTTCGGCGGGGGAGAGGTCGTCGTCGGCGAGGACGGGGGAGAGGCGCATGCCGACAGCATCCGCTCCCGCGGAGTCACCGGGTGGCGGTTGGTGTCATCCGTGGACAGCGGGGGCTGTGGAAAGCCTCTCAGCCGAGCGCGTCGAGCCAGACCCGCCGGGCGGCGAGAGCCTCCTCGGCATCCTTGATCTTGCGCGCGTCGCCGGCGGCCTTCGCGGCGTCGAGCTCGCGCTCGAGCTTCTCGATCGCCCCCGACAGCTGTGCGGCGAGCCCGGTGGATCGCGCGACCTTCTCGGGGTCGGTCTTGGCCCAGTGGTCGTCGTCGAGCTTCTTGACCGCCGCCTCGACCTTGCGCATGCGGTCTTCGACGGAACGCATCGCGTCGCGCGGGACCTTGCCGATCGCGTCCCACTTGCGCTGGATGCCGAGCAGGGTCTGCTTGGCGACGTCGCGGTCGGTCGCGGTCAGCAGCTTCTCGGCCTCGACGAGCAGTTCGAGCTTCTGCTCGAGGTTGCCGGCGAACGCCTCGTTCTCCTGCGCGTCGACCTCGGCCTTGGCCTGGTAGAGGGCGTCGCCCGCGGCCTTGAAGCGGGCCCACAGCGCGTCGTCGACCTTCTTGCCGGCGCGGCCCGCGAGCTTCCACTCGTCGAGCAGGCGGCGGTAGTCCGGGATCGCGGCGGTGCCCTTGCCGACGAGCGCCTCGGCGCGCTCGGCGAGTTCCTGCTTGCGGGTGCGGGCTTCCTTGTGCGTGCTGTCCAGCTCGGCGAAGAAGGCCTTGCGGTGGGTCTCGAGCGTCGTGCGGGCGGCACGGAAGCGCTTCCAGAAGTCGTCGCCGACCGCCTTCGGCAGGCGCGGGCCGTCCTTCTGCGCGGCCTGCCAGCGCGCGAAGAGCTCGTCGAGCTTCGCCGACACCTGCTTCCACTGGGCCTTCGCGGGATCCTGCGCGGCGAGCGCCTCGACCTCGGCGACGAGTGCCTCGCGGTCGGCGATCGCGGCGTCGACCGCGGCCCGGGCCTCGGCGGACTGCTTCTCGGTGAGCTCGCCGACGCTGCCGGAGAGCTTGCCGAGACGCTCGGTGAGCGAGGCGAGGTCGCCGACGGCGTTCGCCCCGGCGACGGCCTCGGTCAGCGAGGCGATCGTCTTGGCCACATCGGCGGCGGGAGCCCCGCCGCGCACGCGCTGCTCGACGAGGGAGACCTGACCCTGCAGTTCGACGAACTTGCGTTCGAAGTAGGCGAGCGCCTCCTCCGGCGTCGCGTCGGGGTAGGAGCCGACGGCGCGTTCGCCGTCGCCCTCGCGGACGTACACCGTGCCGTCGTCGCCGACGCGACCCCACGGTGCCCCATCGTTCGCAACAGAGCCGTTCGCCACAGTGCTTTCCTCGCTGTTTCCCAGAGTGTCCAGGTGCCTCGCCCGGACCCGAGCCAGCCTATTGCACGCCCGGGGACCGGCCTACGGCGAGCACGACGCGCGAGGCGGCGTTACTGGATCGTGAACGAGCTGATGCTGATGGGGGTGATCGGGGAGCCGCTCCCGTCGGTGGGGCTCGCCGTGGCCGGGTCGACCCCACCGGCGACGAGCGCCGCGAGGGCGTCGAGTCCCGACGTGACGCTGCCGACGATCGTGTAGCCGCCCGCCGTGTCGGAGCCGAGCGTGGTGTCGGTCAGCACGATGAAGAACTGGTGCCCCTGGCTGTAGCCGTTGTCGGCCTGCCGGGCCATCGCGATCGAGCCCGCCGGATAGACGTTGTCGGCCGGTGCGTTCTCGACGGGGCCGTAGGAGAAATCGATGTCGGATCCGCCGACGCCGTCGACCGAGCCGCATTGGAGGAACGAGAGGTCGGCCGCGAGGCGGTGGCAGGTCTTGCCGGGGTAGTAGGCGTTCTGGAAGTCCTGCACGAAGCCGGCGACCGCCTGCGGGGCGAGCGTGCCGTCGAGCTGGATGCCGAGCGTCGTGGTGTCGTCGAACCCGATCTCGCCGGTCCAGACCCGGCCCTCGGAGAGCGACGCGTCGGGGGCGCCGACGTTCTCGCCGGCGGCCGGGGCGTCGGTCGCTGTCGGCGACGGGGTGGGGGCGAGCGGGCCCCAGCTGAGCGCGGCGAACTGGGCGAAGCCGGCGAGCCCGGCGACGACGACGACGCTCACGACCGCGATGACGTTGTCTCGCACACGGCGCTTCGTCTGCGTGGCGTTCAGCTGCTGACGCGCCTCGTACCGCTTGAGCCGCGCGGCGGCCTCCCGCTGCTGCTTGTTGCCTGATGCCACCCTGACGTCACCCTTCCGTGTGCCGTGGAGAACTCTAGCGCGGGCCCCCTGCTCGCCCGCCCCAGGCGGTGCCGGACGCCGCGGCTACGATGACGAGGTGACTCAGCCCGGACTCCGCGCGGGGGCCGCTCCGCTCGCCGTCCGGATGCGCCCCCGGTCGCTCGACGAGGTCACCGGCCAGTCGCATCTGCTCAAGCCCGGGTCGCCCCTGGTCAACCTGGCCAACGACACCACGGGGGAATCTGGCGCGGTGTCGCTCATCCTCTGGGGACCGCCCGGCACGGGCAAGACGACGCTCGCGCAGGCCATCGCGCATTCCTCGGGCCGTCGCTTCACGGAGCTCTCGGCGGTCTCCGCCGGCGTGCGGGACGTGCGCGAGGTGATGGAGAAGGCGCGCGCCGACCGCGACCTCTACGGCGTCTCGACCGTGCTGTTCCTCGACGAGATCCACCGCTTCTCGAAGGCCCAGCAGGATGCGCTGCTGCCCGGGGTCGAGAACGGCTGGGTGATCCTCGTCGCCGCGACGACCGAGAACCCGTCGTTCTCGGTGATCGCGCCGCTGCTCTCCCGGTCGCTGCTGCTGACCCTCCAGCCGCTCGGCGACGACGATCTGGCACTGCTCGTCGACCGGGCGGTGACCGACCCGCGCGGGCTCGCCGGCACCGTCGAGCTCGAGGATGCCGCCCGCGCCGCCATCGTGCGGCTCGCGTCCGGCGACGCCCGGCGCGCGCTCACGGCCCTCGAGGCGGCCGCGACCACGGCTCTCGCCGATCACGAGGGCGACGACATCCCGGTGATCTCGGCGGAGCTCGTCGCGGCCACGGTCGACCGCGCCCTGCTGCGCTACGACCGGCAGGGCGACGAGCACTACGACGTGATCTCGGCGTTCATCAAGTCCGTCAGAGGCTCGGATGTCGACGCGTCGCTGCACTACCTCGCCCGCATGATCGAGGCGGGGGAGGATCCGCGGTTCATCGCCCGGCGGGTGATGATCCTCGCGGCGGAGGACATCGGGATGGCCGATCCGCAGGCCCTGCCGATCGCGGTCGCCGCCGCCGAGGGGGTCGCGCTGATCGGGATGCCGGAGGGTCGCATCCTGCTCGCCGAGGCCGTCGTCTACCTCGCGACCGCGCCCAAGTCGAACGCGTCGTACCAGGCGCTGGATGCCGCCATCGCCGACGTGCGGGCGGGGAAGATCGGGCGCATCCCGATCCATCTGCGCGACGCGCACTATCCGGGAGCGAAGCGGCTCGGGCACGGCAAGGGCTACCAGTACGCGCATGACGCCGAGTTCGGCGTGGCGCCGCAGCAGTACCTGCCCGACGAACTCGTCGGCACCCGGTACTACGACCCGAGCGGGTTCGGATACGAGCGGGACGTCGCCGCCCGACTGGAGAAGATCCGGGCCATTCTGCGCGGCGAGTAGGACCGGTATCCTCGACGCGATCTCATCTTCGCCGACCCGGAAGGATCCGTCCGTGCCCTCCCTCCCTGTTCTGCGCCTCACCCTGGCGACCGCCGCCCTCGGGCTCCTGCTGACCGGCTGTGCCGCTCCGGTTTCTCCCAGCGAGACGACGGCGCCGGAGCCCGACCCGGTCGCGGAGTGCCCGTCGCCGCAGCCGGGCGCGTTCGGCGGGGCTGCCGTGCTGCTCGACTCCGCCGAGCTGCTCGGCGCGGACGATCTCCCGGCCGACGTGTGCGCCTACGGCAGCGAGTCGGGCGATTCGATCTGGGTCATCGCCGCGCCCTACGACGCCGCGTTCCCCGACCGCGTCGCCGCCTGGCTCGAGCCCCTCGGCTGGACCGCGGAGGAGGTCGGCACCTGGGGCGAGGGCGACCTGCAGAACGTCTCGTTCACCCCGCCGGCCGGCACCGAGATCGCCTCGGCGTTCGCCCACGCCTTCTCGGCCTACCCCGACTCGGTCTCGATCAACATGGGACTCGACCAGGAATTCCTCAGCCACTACGGCGTCGAGCCGGGCGACGAGCTCGCGATCTTCGCCGCCTGGCGCTGACTCGTGTAGCCCGCGTTAGCTCGTGTAGGATGGCGCGGTTGGCCTCTCGGCCGACATCCCCCTTCCGAAACAGCCGGCGGCGTCGACGTGCCTCCGAATCGCTGGGGCGGGGGATACGTCTGTGAGGCGCGACAGTCGCGCCCACGTGGTTGGAAGGCATCACTTTGGTCACCAAGTCCCAGGACCGCCGTAAGGTCCGACTCTCCCGCGCGCTCGGCATCCCGCTGACGCCCAAGGCCGCCAAGTACCTCGAGAAGCGTCCCTACGCTCCGGGTGAGCACGGCCGCACCAAGCGCAAGGCCGACAGCGACTACGCCGTGCGTCTGCGCGAGAAGCAGCGCCTGCGCGAGCAGTACGGCATCCGCGAGAAGCAGCTGCGCATCGTCTTCAACGAGGCGCGCCGCACTCAGGGCCTGACCGGTGAGAACCTGGTCGAGCTGCTCGAGATGCGTCTCGACGCGCTCGTGCTCCGTGCGGCCTTCGCCCGCACAACCGCTCAGGCGCGCCAGATGGTCGTGCACCGCCACATCCTCGTCGACGGCCAGCTCGTCGACCGCCCGTCGTTCCGCGTGAAGCCGGGCCAGACGATCCACGTCAAGGAGCGCTCGGAGGGCACCGAGCCCTTCCAGGTCGCCGCGGCCGGCGGTCACGTCGACGTCCTGCCGAAGACCCCGGGCTACCTCGAGGTGCAGCTCGACAAGCTGCAGGCCACGCTCGTGCGTCGCCCGAAGCGCGCCGAGGTGCCCGTCACGGCCGAGGTCCAGCTCGTCGTCGAGTACTACGCGGCTCGATAACTCGAACTCGCAGACAACGGGGAAGTCACCGGCCTAAGCTGGGGACTTCCCCGTTCGTCGTCTCTGCTTGCTGCAATCCCAGAAGGAGGATCCCCATGAAGGGTCTGCTGCTTCTCGCCGTCGGCGCCGCCGCCGGCTTCGCGATCGCCCACCAGGTCTCCAAGACGCCGGAGGGCCAGAAGTTCTTCGCCGACGTCGACAAGAAGGCCAAGGAGTTCGGCGACGCCGTCGTGCAGGGCTACAAGAGCCGCGAGGCCGAACTCAAGCAGACGGTCGACGGGGTCGTGTCCGACATCGGCGCCCGCGCCCGCTCCGCCGCCAACTAACCCGCCGACCCCGGTCCGGCGGTCGCCCCGCCGGGCGGTCCGCCGCGCCTCCTCCCTCAGACACAGGACGCATCGTGCAGACCGCCGAGATCCAACGCCGCTGGCTCACCTACTTCGGAGAGCGCGGCCATACCGTCGTGCCGTCCGCGTCGCTCGTCAGCGACGATCCGAGCCTGCTCTTCACCGTCGCCGGCATGGTGCCGTTCATCCCGTACCTGACCGGCGTCGTGCCCGCGCCGTATCCGCGCGCGACGAGCGTGCAGAAGTGCATCCGCACGAACGACATCGAAGAGGTCGGCAAGACGCCGCGCCACGGCACGTTCTTCCAGATGAACGGCAACTTCTCGTTCGGCGACTACTTCAAGGAAGGCGCGATCGGCTACGCGTGGGAGCTCCTCACCAGCCCGGAGAGCGCGGGCGGTCTCGGCTTCGACGAGAAGGACCTCTGGGTCACCGTCTACGAGGAGGATGACGAGGCGCGCAAGCTCTGGAAGAGCGTCGCGGGTCTGTCGGACGACCGCATCCAGAACCTCGGCAAGGACTCCAACTACTGGTCGACCGGACAGCCGGGACCCGCGGGCCCGTGCTCGGAGATCTTCTTCGACCGCGGCCCCGCCTACGGCGTCGACGGCGGTCCGGCGACCGACGACGACCGCTACGTCGAGATCTGGAACCTCGTGTTCATGCAGTACGCGATCCAGAACGTGCGCAGCAAGGTCGACTTCGACATCGTCGGCGAGCTGCCG
>CAZPJC010000109.1:0-7825 GCA_964586645.1 uncultured Schumannella sp. | reverse complement strand
CGCAGCGAGTACGGCACGATCGTCGTCTTGTTGCCGTTGTTCTGGCTCCAGTCGAGCAGCACCCTGCCCGTGCGGAGCGTCTTCTTCATGTCCGAGACGACGAGGTCGGGATGATCGGCTTCGAGCAGCCGAGCGAGTTCGTGGGCGACCGCCGAGACCTGGTCCGACGTCTGCTCGCCGTCGAGCGGCGCATAGAGATGGATGCCTTTGCTGCCGCTCGTCACGGGGAACGCCTCGAGTCCCATCCCGGTCAGGATGTCGCGCACCAGCTTCGCGACCTCGACGCATTCGGGCAGCCCGACGCCGTCTCCGGGGTCGAGGTCGAGCACGAGGCGGTCGGGGTTCTGCCGGGCGCCCCCTTTGCCGAACCGCCACTGCGGCACGTGCAGTTCGAGGCTCGCCTGCTGCGCCATCCAGGCGAGCGTCGCGAGGTCGTTGACCAAGGGGTAGGTGTTGACGTGATCGGAGTGCTGGATGTCGCGGCGGGGGATCCACGACGGCGCCGAGTCGGGCAGGTTCTTCTCGAAGAACACCGTGCCGGGTGCGGCATCCGTGCCGACGCCCTCGACCCAGCGCTTGCGGGTCACCGGCCGGTTGCGCGCGTGGGGGATGAGCACGTCGGCGATGCGCGTGTAGTAGTCGAGCACTTCGGCCTTCGTGGTGCCGGTCTCGGGGTAGAGCACCTTCTCGAGGTTCGTCAGCTTGAGGCGGTGTCCGCCCACGCTCACGATCTGCTCGGTCTTCTGCGCCATAGCCCCAAGCTAGTTGCGCGCAAGAGTGTCGAAAAAGGCTTGCAAGAACGGAAGGATGGGCGCATGCGCTCCATCTGGAAGGGCTCGCTCAGCTTCGGGCTCGTCAACGTGCCCGTGAAGCTCTATTCGGCGACCGAAGACCACGACGCCGCCCTGCACCAGGTGCACGACGAGGACGGCGGGCGCATCCGCTACAAGCGCGTCTGCGAGATCGACGGCAAGGAGGTCACCTACGAGCACATCGCGAAGGCCTACGTCGACGGCGAGCAGACCGTCATCCTGACCGACGAGGACTTCGCGTCGCTCCCGGTCGAGCGCAGCAAGGACATCGACGTCGTCGAGTTCGTGCCGACCGAGCAGATCGACCCGATCATGTTCGGCAAGCCCTACTACCTCGCGCCCGACTCCAAGTCGAACAAGGCGTACGTGCTGCTGCGACGCACCCTCGAAGACAGCGACCGCACCGCGATCGTGAAGTTCGCGCTGCGCCAGAAGACCCGGCTCGCAGCTCTCCGGGTGAAGGACGACATCCTCGTGCTCCAGTCGCTGCTCTGGGAGGACGAGGTGCGCGAGGCCCGGTTCCCCGAGCTGGACGAGACGCCCACCATCTCGGCGGCGGAGCTCAAGATGTCCCGTGCGCTCGTCGACTCGTTCGCGAGCGACTTCGAGCCGGAGAAGTTCACCGACGACTACCAGGAGCAGCTGAAGACCCTCATCGAGGCGAAGCTGGATGCCGGCGACGCCTACGACACCGAGGCGACGTTCGGGCGCGAGACCGACGAGGGCGGCGAGGTGCTCGACCTCATGGAGGCGCTGCGCCGTTCCGTCGAGCAGAAGCGCGGGGGTGCGGAGGAGACGGCGCCCTCGAAGCGCCGTCCTGAGCCTGCCGAAGGGAAGGCCCCGGCCAAGAAGCCCGCCGCCAAGAAGAAGGCGAGCTAGCCCCCGCGGGTCGAGTGCCGCGCGCAGCGCGGTGTATCGAGACCCCGCGTTCGTACCCGGTTTCGATACGCGCCGCCCTCCGGGCGGCGCTACTCGACCCACGAGGCGGGCTCAGGCGCCGCCGAACCGCTCGGTGCGGATCGTGCCGGGCTGGTGGCCGAGTTCGATGAGCCAGTCGGAGACCGCTTCGACGAAGGGCGTGGGGCCGCACACGTAGGTGCGCTCGAGGGTCGCCGGATCCGGGATGACCGCCGCGAGCGACTCCTTCGTGAGGCGACCCGTCGGGTAGCCCTCGGGCGCCTGGCGGGTGTAGACGCGGTCGATGCGCAGACCCGACGCCGCGAGCGCCGAGAGCTCCGCGTCGAAGAACTGGTCGGCGGGGGTGCGGACGCTCGACAGCAGGCGGAAGTCCTCCATCCGTCCCGCCTCGGCGGCGGCTTGCGCGATCGCGATCAGCGGCACGATGCCCGACCCGCCCCCGATCAGCTGCACGGGGCCGGTCGTGGCGCCGAACCCCTGCGGCTTCCAGACGAAGTACGCGCCGAGCGGACCGTGCACCTCGAGCGGGTCGCCGACGCGCAGTTCGCCGGTCAGGAACGGCGACACCTCGCCGGTCGGGATCGTGTCGACGGCGAGCACGACCTTCGACGACGGGCCGTACGACGCGATCGAATAGGAGCGGCTCGCCTGGTAGCCGTCGGGCGCGGTCAGCCGGATGTCGAGGTGCGACCCGGCGTCGTTGCCCGGCCAGCCCGGAACGTCGAGGATGATCCGCTTGGCGGTCGGCGTCTCGTCGAGGAGCTCGGCGACCGTGCCGACGAGCCACGCCGGCCGGATCCGGTTCACCAATAGCGCTCTTCGGTCCAGGGGTCGCCGTGCATGTGGTACCCGTTCTGCTCCCAGAACCCGGGCTCGTCGTCCTCCATCATGACGAGGCCGCGCACCCACTTCGCGCTTTTCCAGAAGTACAACGCGGGCACGAGCAGCCGCGCCGGCCCGCCGTGCTCGGGGTCGAGCGGCTCGCCCTCCGCCTCGGTCGCGACCCACGCCTTGCCGTCGAGGAGGTCCTCGAGCGCGAGGTTCGTCGTGTAGCCGCCGTAGCTGTGCACCATGACGTAGTCGGCGCTCGTCTCGACGTTCTCGAACACCTTGTCGAGGGGAACGCCGCGCCAGTCCATGTCGAGTTTCGTCCAGTGCGTGACGCAGTGGATGTCGACGGTCACGTCTTCGACGCCGAGCGCGAGGAACTCGTCCCAGGTCCATTTCGTGAGGCCGTTCTCGGTGCGGATCGAGAACGACCATTCGTCGGTCGGCACGTCGGTCGTCGGCCCGGCGGAGAGGACCGGCCAGTCCTCGACGAGCGACTGGCCGGGAGGGAGCCGCGGGTCGCGCTCGCGACCACGTCCGGAGAATCCGCGCGTGATGAACGACATGGGCAAACGCTACTCGCCACCGCGGGTTGAGTGCCCGCGCAGGGCGCGGGTGTATCGAAACCGACCCGGATTACTCGGCGCGGGCTTCGATACACCGCCCTTCGGGCGGCACTCAACCCACGGAGGTCGTCAGTGGGTGCGGAGCATCGAGATGAGCTCGGACTTCTTCTTGCCCGAGTACCCCGACATCCCGAGTTCCTTGGCGCGCGAGCGCAGGCGGGTCACCGTCCAGTCGTCGTAGTCGCCCGCCTTCCCGCCCTTCCGGCCGACGGCGGAGCGCCCGCGCGCGGCGGCGGCGTTCGCGATCCGGGCGGCCTTCTCCTTGCTCGCCCCGTCCTTGCGCAGCTCCTCGTACAGTCCGGGATCCTTGACCGAGTTCATCCGGCTGTTCGGCATCGTTACAGCCCCTTTCCGCCCGTCACGGGCACGATCGCCCCGGAGACGTAGGAGTTCTCCGGGGACGCGAGGAAGACGTACGCGTGCGCGAGCTCGGCCGGCTGCCCGGCGCGGCCGAGCGGGGTGTCCTGCCCGAAGGTCTCGACCTTGTCGGGCCACGAGGTGGCGGGGATGAGCGGCGTCCAGATCGGTCCCGGCGCGACGGCGTTCACCCGGATGCCGCGCGGCCCGAGGTCCTGCGCGAGGGCCTTCGTGAACGCCACCTGGGCCGCCTTCGTCATCGCGTAGTCGAACAGGCCGGGGGACGGGTCGAACGCCTGGATGGAGGAGGTCGTGATGATCGACGCCCCGGGCTTCAGGTGAGGGATCGCGGCGCGGGCCGTCCACAGCGGCGCGTACAGGTTCGTCTCGAAGACGCGCTCGATCTCGTCGGTCGGAGTGTTCTCGAGCCCCTCGCGATTCTGCTGGTACGCGGCGTTGAGCACGAGGATGTCGAGCCCGCCGAGTTCGTCGACGACGCGCTGCACCAGTTCGGTGCACTGCTGCTCGTTCCGCACGTCGCCCGGCAGCCGCAGCGCCGTGCGCCCGGCCTGCTCGATCCATTGCGCGGTGTCGGCGGCATCCGCCTCCTCCTCGGGCAGGTAGGAGATCGCGACGTCGGCGCCTTCGCGCGCGTAGGCGATCGCGACGGCGCGGCCGATGCCGGAGTCGCCGCCGGTGATGAGCGCGCGCATCCCGGAGAGCTTGCCCGTGCCGATGTAGCTCTTCTCGCCGTGGTCGGGCGTGGGCTCCGTCGCGCTCGTCAGGCCCGGCTGCTCCTGCTCCTGACGGGGGAAGTCGTCGCTCGGGTAGCGGGTCAGCGGGTTCCGGTCGGCAGTGGATGTCGGCATGCCTCCGGTCTACGCCGGATGACCGCGGGCGGCGAGGGGTTGCCGTGTCGCCTCGATCGAGCTACCGGCACCCTCATAATGAGGTGAACGCTGGGAGGTGCACCGTGGGCAAGATCCTCTACGGGAACATGAAGACCGAGATCGAACTCGACGACCGGGCGATGGCGCATCTGCAGGCTGTCGTCGCGACGAAGCTCCGCCGCGGCGAGGGGTTCTTCCTCAACTGGCGCGACGACCCCGCGGTCGGCGACGGCCGCAGCGCGGCGTGGATCGGGCCGAACGTGCCCCTGTTCTTCAAGTACTACGGCAGCAAGCCGGTCGAGCTGCGCCGGGACTGGCTCGAGTCGATGACGATGGGCGCGAACTCCAACGGCGGGCTCATGCTCGGCGACGAGCCGTCGCTCACGACGCCGATCGCCACCCAGCCCTAGCCCCGGGTCTGCCCCGGGTCAGCCGGTGCCGTCGTCCTGCAGCTCGCGGGCGGCGGCGATGTCGGCGGTGCGCTGACGCCGCAGCATCCGGATGCGCCGCGAGTCGCGCACCGGGAGGTTGAGCGTGCGGGCCGCGTCCTCGCCCTGCGCGAGCTGCCGCAGTCGCGTGAACTCGGCATCCAGTTCGACCCCGGCGATGAACGCCGCGTTCGTGGCGTAGAGCCACAGCAGCCCGACGATGACGCCGCCGAGCGAGCCGTAGACGGCGCCGTGGTCGACGAGCACGGCGTACAGCGCGACCCCGCCGGTGACCGCGAGCCAGAACAGGATGGCGAAGCTCGAGCCCACGCTCACCCAGCGCTTGCGCGGCCGGATGACGTTGGGCGTGAAGGCGTAGAGCACCGCGACGAGCAGCACGGCGAAGGCCAGCAGCACGGGCCAGCGCAGAACCGCCCACACCGGGAGGTCGCCCGGGCCGAGGAGCACGGTCAGCACGATCGCGCCGAGGACGTCGAGCAGCAGGGCGACGAGGATCATCCGGCCGCGGAACGCCCAGAACGGCCGGCCCTCCTCGACCTCGAAGACCGCGTTGGTGGCGCGGCCGAAGGCGGTGGCGTAGCCGGAGGTCGTCCAGACCAGCAGCACGAGCGCGATCCCGAGCGCGAGGTAGGGGTTGTTCAGGCTCAGCAGCTCGCGCAGCAGGCCCTCGAGGTCGCGGGTGGCCTGATCGGGCAGCACGACGTCGAGCACGGCCGCGAGGTCGTCGACGGCCCGGTCGCGGTCGTCGAAGATCGCGAACACCGAGACCACGGCGAGCGACGCGGGCAGCAGCACGAGGAGCGAGAAGAACGTCAGCGCGGCGGCGGCGTCGATGCCGCGATGGCGCATGAAGCCGTGCCAGGCGCGACGGACCGCGACCCGCCACCGCACGGGTGGGTCGGCGGCGGTCATTCGGGCGGCCCGCGCAACGCGGTCGGCAGGACGATCCACATCACGACGGTGAGCGCGAGAGTCCCGCCGCCGGCGAGGAACGCCGCCGGGTGGTCGATCACGACGTCGAAGATGAGGAACACGGTGCCGCTGAGCGCGAGCGCGATGGCCGCGAGCGCGAGGCGCAGCAGGATGTGGGCCGCGCGCACCAGTTGCGGCTTCGCCCCGCGCCGGAACAGCGCACGGTGCAGCGCGACGGGGGAGAGGGCGAGGACCGTCGCGAGCGCCGCGACGACGACGAGCGTCAGGTAGACGGCGATCTGCGTGCCGTCGAGGCCGGCGAACGCGGCCTGGAACGGGATCGTCAACAGGAATCCGAGCAGGATCTGCGTGCCGGTCTGGGTCACCCGCAGCTCCTGGAGGATCTCGTCCCAGTTGCGCGCGACCCGCTCGTCTTCGGTCTCACCGGCGGGGGGCATGATCCGATGCTAGGGCGCAGGGTGCGTCACCCCGCAGGTCTTGTCAACCCGCTGCCCGCTGTGCTGCCCGCGGGCGAAGGTGGGGAGATGACCACCATCGAGAAGAGCATCGACGTCGACGTGCCGATCAGCGTCGCGTACAACCAGTGGACCCAGTTCGAGCAGTTCCCGCAGTTCATGTCGGGAGTCGACTCGATCACGCAGCTCGACGACGGGCACCTGCACTGGAACGTCTCGGTCGGCGGCGTCGACCGCGAGTTCGACGCGGAGATCACCGAGCAGCACCCCGACGAGCGCGTCGCCTGGAAGAGCACCGGCGGCCCGGAGCACGCGGGCGCCGTGACCTTCTACCGGATCTCCGACGACCAGACCCGGGTGACCCTGCAGCTCGACTGGCAGCCCGAGGGCTTCGTCGAGAAGGCCGGCGCGCTGTTGCAGGTCGACGACATCCAGGTCGGTCAGGACCTGAAGAAGTTCAAGGAGCTGATCGAGGCTCAGGGCATGGAGACCGGCGGCTGGCGCGGCGACATCGACCGCGCGCCGGACGCCACCGGGCGCTGACCCGGAACAGACCCGGGATGCCCGCGCTCCCAGCGCGCGGGCATCCCGGCACTATCCTGACGAGGTGTTCGACCACCATCAGGAGGTCTCGGGCGAACCCGTCGACGAGGCCGAGCGTCTCGATCGCGCGCTCGAGGACCGCGACTGGACGGTCCCGGCACCGGGTTCCGTCGCCTCCCGGTTCGCCGCCCCGAGCGGCGAGCTCGCCGTCGTCTCGCTCGGCGACCCGACCCATCCGCGGGTCGTGCTCGTCCCGGGCGTCTCGGGATCGAAGGAGGACTTCGTCCTCATGCTGCCGGTGCTCGCGGACGCGGGCTACTTCGTGCAGACGTTCGACATGGCGGGGCAGTACGAGTCGGGCCAGGCCGGTCCGCCGCGGGGGAAGCGCTACGACTACGACCTGTTCGTGAACGACCTCGTCGAGTTCCTCGAGGAGGGCGCGCCCGCGCATCTGCTCGGCTACTCGTTCGCCGGCACGATCGCCCAGCTGGTGCTCGTCCGCCGCCCCGACCTCGTGCGGAGCCTCACCCTGCTCGCGACTCCGCCGGAGCCGGGCAACGGGTTCCGCGGCGTGCGCGGGCTGGGGCCGTTCACCTTCCTCGCCGGGGGCCGGATCGGCGCCGCGCTGATGACCTGGGGCATCCGCACCAACAAGAACCACGTTCCGCCGCTGCGGCTCGAGTTCGTGCGCATGCGCTTCGAGTACACGAGCCGGCGCAGCATGGAGGACATCATCCGCCTGATGAAGCGCGCCCCCGACGTGCGCGACGCCGTCGCCGCGTCGCCCGTGCCGAAACTCGTCGCGGTCGGATCGCACGACCTGTGGCCGACCGACCTGCACGCGGCTCTCGCCGACCGCATCGGGGCCCGGCTCGTCGTCTACCCGACGGGACACAGCCCGTGCGAGACGGCGCCGCGTCAGCTCTCGCGCGACATGATCCAGCTCTTCGAAACCGCCGCCTAGGCGACCGCTTCGGTCTGCTCCTCGAGGTAGCGGCGCCGGGCCGCGCGGCG
>CAZPJC010000108.1:0-7827 GCA_964586645.1 uncultured Schumannella sp. | reverse complement strand
GGCACCGCCCCGCTGTCGCCGTACTTGGCGACGATGTCGGCGACGTGGTTGCCGACCATCCCGCCGAACCAGCGGCTCTGCTCGCGCGCGTGCTGCAGCCCCGCCTCGGTGCCGTCGGTGATGTAGAACGGCGCGGCGACGCAGAACGTGATCGAGTCGGGGTCGCGGCCCGCCTTCTCCGCGGCATCTCGCACGGTGGCGATCATCCACTTCGCGATGTCGACGTCGGCGAGCTGCAGGATGAAGCCGTCCCCGACCTCGCCCGTGAGTTTCAACGCCAACGGCCCGTAGGCGGCGACCCAGACCTCGAGCTCGGAGCCCGTCGACCACGGGAACCGCAGCTCGGCCCCGTGGTACTCGACGCTGCGCGAGTTGCCCAGTTCGCGGATCACGTGGATCGACTCGCGCAGTTCCGTGAGCGTCGTCGGCTTGCCGTTGGTGACGCGCACGGCCGAGTCGCCACGGCCGATGCCGACGACCGTGCGGTTGCCGTACATCTCGTTGAGGGTCGCGAAGACGGATGCCGTGACGGTCCAGTCGCGCGTCGCCGGGTTGGTGACGAACGGGCCGACCTTCACCCGCCGGGTCTCGGCGAGGATCGCGCTGTAGATGACGTACGGCTCCTGCCAGAGCAGGTGCGAGTCGAACGTCCAGACGTGGCTGAACCCGTACTGCTCGGCGAGCTTCGCCAGATGGATGGTGCGCGACGCCGGCGGGTTGGTCTGCAGAACTGCTCCGAAGTCCATGGCGGCTACACCAGATACTGCGACAGGCCGCGCTTGAGGTAGCTGCCGTCGCCCTTCGAGCCGAGGTACTGGTTCTTGTCGACGATGACCTTGCCGCGGCTGAGCACCGTGTCGACGTGCCCGTCGACCTGGAAGCCCTCCCAGGCGGAGTGGTCCATGTTCATGTGGTGCGTCGCCGCCGAGATGGTGGTGTGGCCCTTCGGGTCGTAGACGACGACATCCGCGTCCGCTCCCGGCTGGATGACGCCCTTGCGTCCGTAGAGACCGAACATGCGCGCGGGGGTCGTGCTCGTGATCTCGACCCAGCGCTCCAGGGTGATCTGGCCGGTGACGACGCCCTGGTAGAGCAGGTCCATCCGGTGCTCGACGCTGCCGATGCCGTTCGGGATGGCGCGGAAGTCGTCCTTGCCGAGCTCCTTCTGCCCCTTCATGCAGAACGGGCAGTGGTCGGTCGAGACCATCTGCAGGTCGTTCGTGCGCAGGGCCTGCCACATGTGGTCCTGATGGCCCTCCTCGCGGCTTCTCAGCGGGGTGCTGCAGACCCACTTGGCGCCCTCGAACGCGCCCCATTCGTCGCTCGTCGCGCCGAGCTGCTCCTCGAGCGAGAGGTAGAGGTACTGCGGGCAGGTCTCACCGAACACGTTCTGGCCGTTGTCGCGGGCGGCCGCGAGCTGGGCCACCGCCTGCTTCGCGCTCACGTGCACGACGTAGAGCGGCGCGCCGGTGAGGTGGGAGAGCATGATCGCGCGGTGCGTCGCCTCCTCCTCCATCTGCCAGGCCCGGGCGATGCCGTGGTAGTAGGGCGTCGTCTTGCCGGACTCGGCGAGCTGCTTGGCGAGCACGTCGATCGCGGGACCGTTCTCGGCGTGCATCATCGTCAGCAGCCCGAGGTCGGCGGCCTTCTGCATCGCGCGCAGGATCTGGCCGTCGTCGGAGTAGAACACCCCGGGGTAGGCCATGAAGAGCTTGTAACTCGTGATGCCCTCGTTCACGAGCTCCGGGAGATAGGCGAGCGACTCGTCGTCGACGCCGCCGACGATCTGGTGGAAGCCGTAGTCGATGGCGCAGTTGCCGGCGGCCTTCTCGTGCCACTTCGCGAGGCCGTCGGGCACCTTCGTGCCGTAGGTCTGCACGGCGAAGTCGATGACGCTCGTCGTGCCGCCCCACGCCGCCGCGCGGGTGCCCGACTCGAAGGAGTCCGACGCCTCGGTGCCGCCGAACGGCAGCTCGAAGTGGGTGTGGGCGTCGATGCCGCCCGGGATGACGTACTTGCCGGTCGCGTCGACGACGACGTCGGCGGAGGCGGTGAGGTCGCTGCCGAAGACCGTCGAGCCCGGGTTCACCACCGCGACGATCTTCTCGCCGTCGATGAGCACGTCGGCCTCGACCCGGCCGGTGGCGGAGACGACGGTGCCGCCCTGGATCAGTGTCGTGGGCATCAGGCACGCCCCGTCGCGACGTAGGACTCGGGTCGGCGGTCGCGGAAGAACTGCCAGTCGTCGCGCATCTGCTGCACCATGTCGAGATCGAGGTCGCGGACGAGGATCTCCTCGTGCTCGCCCGACCCGCGCTCGCCGACGAAGTTGCCGCGCGGGTCGATGACCTGGCTCGTGCCGTAGAAGTCGACGGCGAGCTCGCCGTACTCGTTGTCCTCGCGCCCGACTCGGTTGGGCTGCAGCACGAACATGCCGTTCGCGACGGCGGCGCAGGGGCCCTCGACCTCCCACAGGCGGTTGCTCAGGCCCGGCTTGGTGGCGTTCGGGTTGAAGACCATGTGCGCCCCGTTCAGCGCGAGCTCACGCCACCCTTCCGGGAAGTGCCGGTCGTAGCAGATGTAGACGCCCACCTTGCCGACAGCGGTGTCGAAGACCGGGTAGCCGCCGTTGCCGGGACGGAAGTAGAACTTCTCCCAGAAGCGGTCGAGGTGCGGGATGTGGTGCTTGCGGTACTTGCCGAGGATCGTGCCGTCGGCATCCACGACCACCGCGGTGTTGTAGTAGACGCCGGTCATCTCCTCCTCGTAGATGGGGAGGATCATCACCATCTCGAGTTCCTTCGCGAGGGCGGCGAAGCGCTGCACGATGGGGCCGTCGGCGGGTTCGGCGTAGCGGTAGTACTTCTTGTCCTCGGTGATGCCGAAGTAGGGGCCGTAGAACAGCTCCTGGAAGCAGATGATCTGCGCACCCTGGGCCTTCGCGTCCCGGGCGAACTGCTCGTGCTTGTCGAGCATGGACTCCTTGTCGCCGGTCCACGTCGTCTGTGTGATTGCTGCGCGCACCACGTTGCTCATGCCGCTCCTCGCTCTGTCGACCAACCCCGGGGTTGTCTTTTGTTATTGTTCGCCGTAAACATTTCTCTGATGTTTCATTCCGTGTCGTCGGCGTAAAACAAAAGCTAGGCGGTGAGCCGTGAAGTCGGTAGCTCTCGCGATCGAGGAGCGGTCGCCGCACGGCATCGCGTCCGCCATCTCGCGGCTCGTCACGACCGGCGATCTCGCGCCCGGCGACCGGCTGCCCACCGTGCGCGACCTCGCGCGCGACCTCGGCGTGTCCCCGGCGACCGTCAGCCACGCCTGGCAGACCCTCGCCGCCGCGGGTCTCATCACCTCGCGCGGGCGTTCCGGCAGTTTCGTGCGCTCGATGCCGCGCGAATGGATGCCACGCCGCTACCAGGGGCTCGACGGCTCTCTCGAGGCGGCCCTCGACCTCTCCCGGGGCACCCCGGACCCCGCGCTGCTCCCCCGGCTCGGGCCGGTGTTCGCCGCGCTCGAGGTGCACGCCGACACGACGTCGTACCAGGCCAAGCCGGACATCCCGGAGCTGCACGACCTGCTGCGCGCGACCTGGCCCGCCGAGGTCGAGTCGCTCACGGTCACCAACGGCGCACTCGACGCGATCGACCGGGTGCTGGCGACCCTCGTGCGCTACGGCGACCGGGTGGTCGTCGAGAATCCGTGCTTCCCGCCGTTCCTCGACCTGCTCGACGCCTACGGACTCGAGCCCGTCGGGGTCGAGATGGATGCCGAGGGCATGCTCCCCGACGCGTTCGCCGCGGCGCTCGGCGCCTCCCCCTCGGTCGTGCTGCTGCAGACCCGCGCCCACAACCCGACCGGGGCGTCGCTCTCCCCCGCCCGCGCCGCGCAGCTCGGCCGCCTGATGGCGCGCAGCCGCACCGCCCCGAACGCGATCGTGATCGAGGACGACCACTCCGGCGCGATCTCGTCGGCGCCCGACGTGACGCTCGCGGCGAGCATCCCCGAGCGGGTGCTGCACGTGAAGAGCTTCTCGAAG
Source organism: uncultured Schumannella sp. (assembly GCA_964586645.1). Taxonomy (GTDB): domain Bacteria; phylum Actinomycetota; class Actinomycetes; order Actinomycetales; family Microbacteriaceae; genus Pseudolysinimonas_A. The sequence goes on along the minus strand of CAZPJC010000108.1, from coordinate 3,791 downwards.
TCGCACGGCCCCGACCTCCGCATCGGCGCGCTCGGCGGCCCGCGCACCCTCGTCGACCGGGTCGTCGCCCGGCGGCTGCTCGGACCCGGCTGGACGTCGCGCACGATCCAGGCGGTGCTGCACGCGCTGCTCACCGACCCCGTCGCCGTGGCGTCGGTCGAGTCCGCGCGCGACGCCTACGCCGCACGCCGGGTGGCGTTGCAGGCCGAACTGCTCGCCGCCGGGGTCGCGCTCCCCGCGGGGGACGGCATCAACGCCTGGCTGCCCGTGGCCGAGGAGCGCTCCGCCCTCGTGCAGCTCGCGGCCGCCGGCATCCGCGTGGCCCCCGGCGCCCCGTTCCAGCTCGGCGACTCCCCCACCCCGCACGTGCGCGTCACCGTCGGCGTCGTGCCGGTCGAGTCGGCCCGCGTCGTCGCGCAGGCGCTGGCCGCGGCCGCCCGTTAGCGTGGCCGACGTGAAGATCACCGTGCTCGCCGGCGGGGTCGGCGGGGCCCGTTTCCTGCTCGGTGCGCGGCACTGGCTGCGCGAGACCGGCGCGGACCCGGCCGAGCGGCTCACCGCGGTCGTCAACACCGCCGACGATCTCTGGCTCGCGGGCCTGCGGATCACGCCCGACCTCGACTCGATCATGTACGCCCTCGCCGGGGTCAACGACACCGCGCGAGGGTGGGGCCGCGCCGGCGACTCCGAGGTGGTCAACGGCGAACTCGCCGCCTGGGGCGTCGCCTGGCCGTGGTTCACCCTGGGCGACCTCGACATCGCCGCCTCCGTCGCCCGCACCTCCTGGCTGCGCGACGGGGTGCCGCTCGCCGAGGTCGTCGCCCGGCTCGCCGCCCGGTGGGACCTGGGGGCGCGGCTCCTGCCCGCGACCGGCGACGAGGCCGAGACGATCGTGCACCTCGTCGACCCCGCCGACGACGGCCGCACCGAGCTGCATTTCCAGGAGTGGTGGGTGCGCTACCGCGCGTCGCTGACGGCTGCATCGTTCGAGGTGCGGGGAGCCGACGCGGCCCGCCCCTCCGCGGGAGTTCTCGCGGCGATCGCCGAGGCCGACGTCGTGCTGCTCGCCCCCTCGAACCCGGTCGTCTCGATCGGGCCGATCCTGGCGATCCCGGGGGTGCGCGACGCCCTCCGCGCGACCGCCGCGAAGGTCGTCGGGGTCTCGCCGATCATCGCCGGCTCGGTCGTGCGCGGGATGGCCGACGCGTGCCTCAGCGCGATCGGCGTCGAGACCAGCGCCGATGCCGTCGCGCGACTGCACGGCGCCCGACGCGACGGCGGCCTGCTCGACGGCTGGCTCGTCGACACCGTGGACGCCGGGGTGGTCGACGCTCTCACGGCCGACGGCATCCCGACCCGCGCGGTGCCGCTGTGGATGACCGACCCGGCGACGACCGCTCAGATGGTGACGGCGGCGATCGACCTCGCCAGCTGAGCCGGCGTGTCGACGTCGTGCCGCATCGACGAGCGGAGCGGCACCGGCAGCCGGTGCAGGCCCAGCGCCCGATGGCGGGATGCCGACGCCTTCCCGAACGCGGAGCGCCAGGCGACCCCTCCGCCCGCGGTCACGAGCGTCGTGCCGGTTCCGGCCGCGTCGGCGACGAAAGCCCGCGGGAACCCGGTGGCCAGGGTGAGCGCGCGCGCCAGATCGGCCGGGACGAGACCCGGGAGGTCGCCGAGCAGCACCGCCCGGCGGGTTCCGGGCGGGACCACGGCGAGGCCCGACGCGATCGCCGCTCTGAGCCCGCGGGGGGCCGCTTCGCGCACGACCCGGACGCGGGGCATCCGCGCGAGGTCCGCCGCCGTCTCGGGGTCCGCGGTGACGACGACGATCGACCCGACCCCCGGCGCGGCGGAGGCGGCCCGCACCGTCGCGACGCCGAGCGCACGCACCACCGCCGCCGACGCGCCGAGACGCGACTTGCCGTCGTCCGCGGGCTTGAGCGGCACGACGACCACCCATCCGTCACGCCTGGCCACGTCCCGACGCTAGACCAGCTCGGCGGGCTAGGCTGGCATCCGGTCCCCGGGCTTTCTCTGGCCCGCGGTTCGCGCACCTGTCTCTGGGAGCGATGACCGGCGCCTGGCTCGGCGCTCCTCGTCCCTGCGCGCCCCCCGGAGATCCCATGACCCGCCTCCCCGCCCTGCTCGTCCTCCCCGTCGTCGTCGCCCTGCTCGCCGGATGCGCGGCGCCCGCCGTTCCCGAGACGCCGACCGCCGAAGCCGTGACCGTCGAGAACTGCGGTGTGCCGGTGACGTTCGACGTCCCGCCGCAACGGGTCGTGACGATCAAGTCGACGTCGACCGAGATGATGCTCGCCCTCGGCGTCGGCGACCGCATCGTCGGCACCGCCTTCCAGGACGGCCCGGTGCCCGAGGAGTGGGCCGCCGACGCCGCCGACCTCCCCGAGATCAGCGACTTCATGCCGAGCGAGGAGGCCGTGCTCGAGCTCGAGCCCGACCTCGTGTACTCCGGGTGGGAGTCGGCGTTCGCCGCCGACGCGACCGGGGAACGCGACGAGCTCGCCGCCCTCGGGGTCGCGTCCTACGTGCAGCCGGCCGCCTGCCGCTCCGCCGATGTGCCGGCGAAGCTCACGTTCGACGAGGTGTTCCGCGAGATCCAGGAGGCCGCCGACATCTTCGGCGTCTCCGCCGACGACCTCCTCGCCGACCAGCAGGCCGAGCTGGATGCGATCGTGCCCGACGATCGCGGGCTCACCGCGCTCTGGTACTCGTCGGGGACCGACATCCCGTACGTCGGCGCCGGGCTCGGCGCGCCGCAGCTCGTGCTCGAGACCGCGGGCCTCACCAACATCGCCGGGGACATCGACATGACCTGGTCGAGCTTCGGCTGGGAGTCCGTCGTCGCCGCCGACCCCGACGTGATCGTGCTGATCGACGCGGACTGGAACACGGCTGCGTCGAAGATCGAGCTCCTCGAGTCGAACCCGGCGACCGCGGCCCTCGCCGCCGTGCAGCAGCACCGGTACGTCGTGCTGCCCTTCCCGGCCGGCGAAGCCGGGGTGCGCACGGTCTCGGCCGCGAGCTCGGTCGTGGCGCAGCTCGCGGATCTCGACCTGCCGTGACGTCGACGAGAGCCCGGGTCGCGGTGGCAGGCGCGGTGCTGGCCGCCGCGCTCGTGCTCTCGATCTCGTTCGCCCTCACGATCGGCCCGGCCGATCTGACCGTGGGCGAGGTCTGGGGGTCGATCTTCGCGCACCTCAGCGGCACCGACAGCCCGCTCGGCGTGCTGCGCGACGGCATCGTCTGGGAGCTGCGGCTGCCCCGCATCCTCACCGGCGCGGCCGTCGGCGCCGGCCTCGCCCTGGTCGGGGCGATCATGCAGGCGCTCACCCGCAACCAGCTCGCCGACCCGTACCTGCTCGGCATCTCGTCGGGGGCGTCGCTCGGCGCGGTGACGGTGCTGCTGCTCGGGTTCGCGGTGTTCCTGCCGCTCGCCGCGTTCGTCGGCGCGATCCTCGCCCTCGCCGCGACGCTCGCCCTCGCCGGCGCCTTCGGCCGCCTCACCCCGACCCGCACCGTGCTCGCCGGCGTCGCGGTCTCCTCGCTCGCCGCGGCGATCACCTCGTTCGTCATCTTCTGGTTCGCGACCGGCGACGCCTACCGCGAGGTGCTCTCCTGGCTGCTCGGCTCGCTCGCCGGGGCGCGCTGGGACTCCGTCCTCATCGCCGGAGTCGCCGTGCTCGTGATCGGCATCCCGCTCGTGTTCACCGGACGGATCCTGGATGCCTTCGCCCTCGGCGACACGACCGCGGCGAGCCTCGGCATCC
>CAZPJC010000107.1:0-7840 GCA_964586645.1 uncultured Schumannella sp. | reverse complement strand
CCCCGGTGAGCGCCTACCTGCACGCCGCGGCGATGGTCAAGGCGGGCATCTACCTCGCGGCGCGCCTCGCGCCGGGCTACGCCGACGTCCCGGGCTGGCGCGAGCTGCTCGTCGGCCTCGGGCTCGTCACGCTGCTCGTCGGCGCCGTGCGCGCCGTGAAGCAGACCGATCTCAAGCTCGTCCTCGCGCACGGCACGGTGAGCCAGCTCGGCCTGCTCGCCGTGATCGCCGGCTGGGGCGGCGCCGCCGGGGGAGTGGCCGCCGTGCTGCTGCTGCTCGCCCACGCGCTGTTCAAGTCGGCGCTCTTCCTCATCGTCGGCGTCGTCGACCACGGTTGCGGCACGCGCGACCTGCGGCGCATCACCGGCTTCGGCCGCCGGGCGCCGCTGCTCGCCGCCGCCGCGGGCGCCGCCGTGCTGTCGATGGCGGGGCTGCCGATCGCGCTCGGCTTCGTCGCGAAGGAGTCGCTGCTGACGGTGCTGGTCGACGTGGGCGCCGACGGGGACCCGTGGGGCTGGATCGCGCTCGGCGGGGTCGTGCTCGGCTCGGCCTTCACGATCGCGTACGGCACGCGGTTCGTCTGGGGCGCGTTCGCCGACAAGGCCGGGGTCGAGCCGCTCCCCGCCGAGCCCTCCTACCCGCGCCTCGAGACCTGGGCGCTCTTCGCCCCGCCGGTCGCGCTCGCCGCGCTCGGGCTCGTCGCCGGTCCGCTCGCCGGGCTGCTCGATCCGCTCGCGCAGCGCCTCGCGGCCGGCTACGCCGACCCCGAGATCGAGCACGTCGCGTTCTGGCACGGGCTGCAGCCCGCGCTCGGCTTCTCGGCGCTCGTGCTCGCGCTCGGCGTCGTGCTCGCGCTGCGGCTGGCCCGCCGCCGCCCGGCGGAGGCGCCCGCGACCGACGCGGGGCTGGGCGATCGCGCGTACCGCGGCGTCGTGCGCGGCATCGACGTCGTCGCGGCCCGGGTCACCGGCCTCACCCAGCGCGGATCGCTGCCGTTCTACCTCGCGGTCATCCTGTTCGTCGCGGTCGCCGCCGTCTGGAGCGTGCTGCCCGCCGCGGGGCTGCCCGCCCGCATCGACCTGCTGCAGCATCCCGCCCAGCCGGTCGTCGGCGCGCTCATGATCGTTGCCGCGATCGGGGCGACGCTCGCCGCCAAGCGGTTCCAGGCGGTCGTGCTCGTCGGCGTGACGGGGGTCGGCATGGCGACGCTCTTCGTCGTGCAGGGCGCGCCCGACCTCGCCCTCACCCAGGTGCTCGTCGAACTCGTCACCCTCGTCGCGGTCGTGCTCGTGCTGCGCCGCCTGCCCGCGCGGCTGGGCGAGAAGCACGGCAGCTCGCACCGCGTCCTGCGGGCCGCGCTCGGCATCGCGGTCGGGGTCACGATGGCGGTGGTCGCGATCATCGCCACCGGATCCCGCGTCGCGACGCCGGTCTCCGAGAGCTGGCCCGAACTCGCGGTCGAGGAGGGTCACGGCTACAACGTCGTCAACGTCGCGATCGTCGACATCCGCGGCTGGGACACGATGGGCGAGCTCACGGTCGTGATCGCCGCCGCCACCGGGGTCGCGAGCCTCATCTTCCTGCGCACCCGGGCCGACGACCTCCCGCGGTCCTCCCGCCGCACGCAGCGGTCGACCTTCCGCGACCGCCGCGCGGCCGCCGTCAGCGAGGAGGTGCCCGCCGGGCGCGGCTCCTGGCTGCTCGCCGGGCGCACGCTCGCCCCGCACAACCGGTCGATCCTGCTCGAGGTGGTCGTGCGGCTGCTCTTCCACGCGCTCATCCTCGTGTCGCTGTACCTGCTCCTCGTCGGCCACAACGCGGTCGGCGGCGGCTTCGCCGGCGGGCTCGTCGCGGGGCTCGCCCTCGTCGCACGCTACCTCGCCGGCGGGCGCGTCGAGCTCGGGGCGGCGGCGCCGTTCGACGCGGGCCGCACCCTCGGCGTCGGGCTGGCGCTCGCCGCCGGGGCCGCCGCCGTGCCGCTGCTGTTCGGGCTGGCGCCGCTGACCTCCGGCTGGGTCACCCTCGACCTCGGCCCGCTCGGCGACCTCGACGTCGTCTCGGCGACGGTCTTCGACATCGGCGTCTACCTCGTCGTCATCGGCCTCGTGCTCGACGTGCTGCGCAGCCTGGGCGCGGAGCTCGACCGCGAACTGGAGTCCGGCGACGCCGTCGCCGCGAAGGGGGTGCGCGCGTGAGCGTCTCCCTCGTGCTCGTCGTCGTCATGGCGGTGCTCTTCGCCTGCGGCGTCTACCTCATCCTCGAGCGGTCGATGACGCGCGTGCTGCTGGGCATCCTGCTGCTCGGCAACGCGGCGAACCTGCTCATCCTGGTCGTCGCGGGTCCGCCGGGCACCGCGCCGATCGTCGGCGGCGAGTCCGACGCGCGCATGGCGGACCCCCTCCCGCAGGCGCTCGCGCTCACCGCGATCGTGATCACCTTCGCGGTCTCCGCCTTCCTGCTCGCCCTCATCTACCGGTCCTGGCGCCTGGCCCAGCGCGACGACGTGACCGACGACCTCGCCGATCTCGCGATCCGCACCGAGCTCGAGGGCAGCGAGTTCTCGTCGTCGGGGGAGGCGATCGCCGAGGACACCGAGTTCGCCGACGACCCCGGCCCCGCGACGGAACCCGGGTCCGGCGCCGACGCGTCGGGCCGGCGGGAGGGCGGCGCATGACCGCCGACCTGCTCGCCGCCCTCGTGCCCCTCGTGGTGCTGACCCCGCTGGTCGGCGCCGCGACCTCGCTCGCCCTCGGCCGCCGCCTGCGCGCCCAGCGCGTCGTGACCGTGATCGCCCTGACCCTCACGACGGTCCTGTCCGCGGTGCTGCTCGTCGGGGTCGACGCGGTCGGCACGGTCGTCGTCGAGGTCGGCGGCTGGCAGGCGCCCTTCGGCATCGTGCTCGTCGTCGACCGGCTGTCGGCGCTGCTGCTCGTCGTGTCGAGCATCGTGCTGCTCGCGGTGCTGCTGTTCTCGGTCGGGCAGAACATCGCGTTCGGCGACGACGAGACGCCCGTCACGATCTACAACCCGGGGTACCTCATCCTGGCGACCGGCGTCTACACGGCGTTCATCGCGGGCGACCTGTTCAACCTCTACGTCGGCTTCGAGATCCTGCTCGTCGCGAGCTACGTGCTCATCACCCTCGGCGGCACCGAGGCCCGCATCCGCACCGGCACGACGTACATCGTGGTGAGCCTGGTGTCGTCGGCGCTCTTCCTGTCGTCGATCGCGATGATCTACGGCGCGCTCGGCACCGTCAACCTCGCCCACATCGCCCTGCGGATGGACGAGATCGACCCCGACGTGCGCCTCGTGCTGCACGTCATGCTGCTGCTCGGCTTCGGCATCAAGGCGGCCGTGTTCCCGCTGTCGTTCTGGCTGCCCGACTCGTATCCGACGGCTCCTGCGCCGGTCACCGCGGTCTTCGCGGGGCTGCTGACGAAGGTCGGCGTCTACGCGATCATCCGCACCGAGACGCTGCTCTTCCCGGCGCCGGAGCTCAACGGCGCGCTCCTCGTCGTCGCCGCGCTGACGATGGTCGTCGGTGTGCTCGGCGCGGTCGCGCAGACCGACATCAAGCGTCTGCTGTCGTTCACGCTCGTGAGCCACATCGGCTACCTGATCCTCGGCATCGGGCTCGGCACCGTCGACGGGATGTCCGCGACGATCTACTACGTCGTGCACCACATCGTCGTGCAGACGGCGCTCTTCCTCGCGGCGGGACTCATCGAGCAGGTCGGCGGCTCCACCGCGGTGCCGAAGCTCGGCGGGCTGCTCGCCGCCGCGCCGATCGTCGGACTGCTCTACCTGATCCCCGCGCTCAACCTCGGCGGCATCCCCCCGTTCTCCGGATTCCTCGGCAAGCTCGGGCTGTTCGAGGCGGCGTTCGCCACCGGCGATCCGTTCGCGATCGTCAACATCGCGGCCGGCGCGCTCGTGTCGCTGCTCACCCTCTACGCGCTCATGCGGGTCTGGAGCCGGGTGTTCTGGGGCTCCGCGCCGGAGCCCGAGCCGGGCGACGAGCCGGTCGCCGTGCGCACCCGCATCCCGCGCCTGATGGTCGCCTCCACCGTCGGGCTCGTCGGCGTCACGCTCGCCCTCACCGTCTTCGCGGGTCCGATCTACGACTACGGAGTGCGTGCGGCGCAGGAGCTCGGCGAGGTCGGTTACGTCACCGCCGTCTTCCCCGCCGGAGTGCCGGGAGGTCTCGATGACTGAGTCGCGCACCGAGACGAAGAAGTCGATGCGGGCCCGCGTGCTCGCGCAGCTGCCGCTGCTCGTCGGGCTCGTCCTTCTCTGGATGCTGCTCTGGGGCGAGATCAGCTGGCTCAGCGCCCTCTCCGGGCTCGCCGTCGCGATCGGCGTGACCCGGATGTTCTACCTGCCGCCGGTCGAGCTGTCGGGCCGGTTCAACATCCTCTGGTTCGTCGTCTTCGTGCTGCGCTTCGCGCGGGATCTCGTGGTCTCGTCGGTGCTCGTCGCCGCGCAGGCGTTCCGGCCGGGCCGGCTGCCGCTCAACGCGATCATCGAGGTGCCGCTGCGCACCCGGTCGGACTTCGTGCTCTCGGTCACCGCGATCGTGATCTCCCTCGTGCCCGGCACCCTCGTGCTCGAGATCGACCGGGAGCGCTCGCTGCTGTTCCTGCACGTGCTCGCCGCGGGCGACGCCGCCGGGGTCGAGAAGGCGCGGCGCTCGGCGCTCGCGATCGAGGCGTCCGTCATCCGCGCGATCGGGTCGCGCGCCGACCTGGAGAGGGTGCGCCGATGATCCCCGTGCTCTACGCCGTCGCCGGCGTGCTGTTCGCCCTCGCCGCCGCCGGGGCCGTCGTGCGCATCGTGCGCGGACCGACGATCCTCGACCGGATGCTCGCCTCCGACGTGCTGCTGACCATCCTGCTGCTCGTCATCGGCGCCGAGATGGTGATCAACGGGCACACCCGCACCATCCCGGTGATGCTCGTGCTGGCCGGCACCGCCGCGTTCTCGACCGTCGCGGTCGCCCGGTACGTCAGTCAGCAGGACCGGCGGTCGGGCGAGACCCCCGCGGGGGCGGCCGCTCCCGCGCGACGCACGGAGGCCGCGCGCCGCCGCCGCACGGGGGAGGGCTCGTGACCGAGATCCTGGATGTCGCGGCGGCCGTGTTCGTCGTGCTCGGCGCCGCGCTGTCGCTCGTCGCGGGCGTCGGCGTGCTGCGCTTCCCCGACGCGCTGAGCCGGCTGCACGCCGGCACGAAGCCGCAGATCCTCGGCCTGGTGTGCCTCGTCATCGCGATCGCCCTCGCGTCGCGGTCCTGGCCGGCGATCCTGCTGCTCATCCCCGTCGTGCTGTTCCAGCTCGTCACCCAGCCGATCGCGGCGCACATGATCGGCCGGGCCGGCTACCGCACGCGCAACCACCGCCCCGACCTCCTCCTCGTCGACGAGCTCGCCGACGACGTCGACCGGGCGAGCGCCGAGCAGGAGCGCCCGACCGGCCCGGGTTCGGCAGACTGACGGGATGAGCATCCCCGCGATCCCCCTCAACACCGGCGCCGCCATCCCGCAGGTCGGGCTCGGCACCTGGCCGCTCGACGACGCCGAGGCGGCGAACGCCGTGGCCGCCGGGATCGGGCTCGGCTACCGCCACCTCGACACCGCGACCCGCTACGGCAACGAGACGGGCGTGGGGGAGGGCATCCGCCGCTCCGGGGTGCCGCGCGGGGAGCTGTTCGTCACGACGAAGCTCGACGGCGAGTTCCAGGGCGACGACCGGGCGATCGGCGGGCTCCGGGCGGCGCTCGACCGGCTGGGCACCGACTACGTCGACCTGCTGCTCATCCACTGGCCGCTGCCGGCCCGCGACCAGTACGTCTCGACCTGGCGCACCTTCGAGAAGCTGCACGCCGACGGGCTGGCCCGGGCGATCGGCGTCTCCAACTTCACGCCCGCGCACCTCGACCGGCTCGCCGCGGAGACCTCGGTCGTGCCCGCGGTCAACCAGATCCAGATCAGCCCCGCGATCGTGCGGCTCGCGCAGCGCGCGTACGACGAGGCCCACGGCATCGTCACGCAGTCCTGGAGCCCGCTCGGCGGCGGGTCGGGCGCCCGCGCGCTCCTGGCCGACCCGGTGCTCACCGGCATCGCGGACCGGCTGGACCGCACCCCCGCCCAGGTGGTGCTGCGCTGGCACGTGCAGCAGGGGCTCGTCGTGCTGCCCAAGAGCAGCGATCCGGCCCGGATGGCGCAGAACCTCGACCTGTTCTCGTTCGAACTCGCCCCCGACGACCTCGCCGCGATCGCCACCCTCGCCGAGGGCCCCGACGCGGGCGTCGACTCCGACCGCCAGGGGCACTGACGCGGCGGCTTCCGCCCGACAGCGACGCCCCCGGCCGGGCGGTACCCTCGACACATGCCGGAAACATCCCCCTCCTCGGGCGTGCCCGCCGTCGACCACAAGCCCCGCTCGCGCACCGTCACCGACGGGATCGAAGCGACGACGAGCCGCGGGATGCTGCGCGCCGTCGGCATGGGCGACGCGGACTGGGACAAGGCGCAGGTCGGCATCGCGTCGTCGTGGAACGAGATCACTCCGTGCAACCTGTCGCTCGACCGCCTGGCCCGCGCGGCCAAGGAGGGCGTGCACGCGGGGGGCGGCTACCCGCTGCAGTTCGGCACCGTGAGCGTGAGCGACGGCATCTCGATGGGGCACGAGGGGATGCACTTCTCCCTCGTCTCCCGTGAGGTGATCGCCGACTCGGTCGAGACCGTCATGCAGGCCGAGCGCCTCGACGGCTCCGTGCTGCTCGCCGGCTGCGACAAGTCGATCCCCGGCATGCTGATGGCGATGGCCCGGCTCGACCTGTCGAGCGTGTTCCTCTACGCCGGCTCGATCGCGCCCGGCTGGGTGCGGCTCTCCGACGGCACCGAGAAGGACATCACGATCATCGACTCCTTCGAGGCGGTCGGCGGCGTGCTCGCCGGAACGATGAGCCTCGAGGACGCGCACCGCATCGAGTGCGCGTTCGCCCCCGGCATGGGCGCCTGCGGCGGCATGTACACCGCCAACACGATGGCATCGGTCGCGGAGGCGCTCGGCGTCTCGCTGCCGGGCTCGGCGAGCCCCGCGGCCGCCGACGGCCGCCGCGACATGTACGCGCACCGCTCCGGCGAGGCCGTTGTCAACCTGCTCAACAAGGGCATCACCGCCCGGCAGATCCTCACCAAGGAGGCGTTCGAGAACGCCATCGCGGTGGGCATGGCGCTCGGCGGCTCGACCAACATCGTGCTGCACCTCCTCGCGATCGCGCACGAGGCCGAGGTCGAGCTGACGCTCGACGACTTCAACCGCATCGGCTCGAAGGTGCCGCACATCGGCGACCTCAAGCCGTTCGGCAAGTACGTCATGAACGACGTCGACCGCCGCGGCGGCATCCCGGTGCTGATGAAGGCGCTGCTGGATGCCGGCCTCCTGCACGGCGACGTCATGACGGTGACCGGCAAGACGATGCGCGAGAACCTCGAGGAGCTGAACCCCGAGCCGCTCGACGGCACCGTGCTGCACACCCTCGAGGACCCGATCCACGCGACCGGCGGTCTCACGATCCTCAAGGGCACGATGGCGCCCGAAGGCGCCGTCGTGAAGACGGCCGGCTTCGACGCGGCCACCTTCGAGGGCCCGGCGCGCGTGTTCGAGCGCGAGCGGTCCGCGATGGATGCCCTCGCCGCCGGCGAGATCAAGCACGGCGACGTCGTCGTCATCCGCTACGAAGGCCCGAAGGGCGGACCGGGCATGCGCGAGATGCTCGCCATCACCGCCGCCATCAAGGGCGCGGGGCTCGGAAAAGATGTCCTACTATTGACGG
>CAZPJC010000106.1:2987-7863 GCA_964586645.1 uncultured Schumannella sp. | reverse complement strand
CCTGCTGCGGGGCACGCGTGCTGCCGGTCGTCGAGGTGTAGGTGCTCGTGCCGGTCGGGGCGATCGGGGTGGTCATGAGGGTCTCCTAGGCGAGCACGTCGAGGGCCGTGTGGCCCGTTCGGACGGCGGGTCGGGATGCCGGCGACTGCTCGTCGGCGGTCGTGGCGGGTCGTGCGTCGCGGGGCCGACCGTCGGCAGCACTCCGGTCGGCGGCTCCCCGGTCGGCGGCTCCCCGGTCGGCGGCCCCGTGGTCGGCGGCGCCGTCGGCGAGCTGGAGTTGCGCGGGGGCGCCGCCGCTCGCGAGGTCGCGGCGGAGGTCGGGGAGGATCGCCCGCAGCGCGTCCCGGGCGGCGTCGGTCGAGACCGTGAGCTGCACGTCGAGAGCGCCGTCGGTCACGACCGCACGGACCGTCACCGGGCCGAGCTCGTCGGGCGTGACGTGGACGGTCACGACGTGCGTGCCTTCGGGCAGGGTGCGGATCGCGGCGACCGGGGCCCGCAGTTGATCGACGAGGGCGGGCGCGGCGGCCGGGCTCGTGGCGGTCGCGGTCGCGGGGACCTCGACGGGCGCGGGGCCGATGACCGTCGACGCAGGGGCGACGACCGGGGTGGCCGGTGCCGGAGCTGTGATGGCGGCGGCCTCGACGGGGCCGGCAGCCGCGCCGGCAGCGGTCGGCGCCTCCGGCACGGTGACGGGAGCCGCGGCCCGCCCGGACGCGGCATCCACCGCGACGACCCCGGCCTCGGGCATCGCGGGAGCCGCCCCGGCCACGACGGGAGTCGCGGCGACCGGCAGGACCGTCGCGGGAAGCGCGGGAGCGTCGTCGACGGCGGACTCGACGACCGGCGTCGGCGCGTCGTCGGGCGTGTCGGTCGTCTCGTCCTCGGCCGGCGGCAGAACCGCGGTCGCCGGCGGCGCGGCGGCGACGGCGGGCTCCGCGCCCACGACCGCGGGGGCGGGCGCGGAGACCGGCAGCGGTGCGGCCTCGATCGGCAGCGGCGCGGCGGGAACCGCGGCATCCACGGTGTCGACGGGGGGCTCGACGGGAGCGTCCTCGGGCGCCGGGGCGGCGGCGTCCCCGGTCGCGACCGGAGCGGCAGGGGCGGGCACGCCGCCGAGCAGGGCCGCGAGTTCCGCCACGAGGGCGGCGTCGGCATCCACCGGGGCCGCCGCGGGGGCGGCATCCTCGGCGGCCGGCGCGTCGACCGGGGCGCCGGTCGGGGCCGGGGTGTCCGACGTCGACGCGTCGGTGGTGGCGGCGTCGAGATGGGCGGCGAACGCGTCGGCCGTGGCCGGGTCGTTCCCGGCGGGGGCCGGGGAGACCAGGTCGGCGAGCGACGCGGGTGCGGAGACGGTGATCACGAGATTCCCTTCGCGAGGAGAGCCCAGCGTTGCGCCTGGAGTCGGGTCAGGTCCGAGGCGCCGAGGGCGGTGGGGGTGAGGGGGGACGGGAGTGCGGAGGTCAGTGCCGGGGTTCCGAGCAGCGACGACAGGTTGCCGAGCATCGCGAGGCCGGAGAGCACCTGCGACATGTCGATCTGCGGCGCGGCGGAGGTCTCGCTCGCCGGGGCGTCGAGGCGGCGGATCGTGACGATGCCCTCGTCACCGGTCCACAGTTCCTGCTCGACGACCTTCTTGCCCGGCGACGGGGCGTGGATGACCTTGTTGTCGCCGGCATAGATGCCGATGTGGTGGCCGTTGTTGAAGACGAGGAGGTCGCCCGGCTTCGCTTCGGCGAGCGACGGCACCTCGGTGCCGAGGCCCGCCTGTTTGCTGCTGTCGTGGGGGGCGTCGATGCCGTAGCCCTCCAGCACGTTCTTGACCAGGCCGGAGCAGTCGATGCCGTCCTTCGAGCGGCCGCCGAGCACGTAGGGCGTGCCGAGGTACTCGCGGGCGTCGTCGACGAGCTTCTGCCCGAAGGCATCCTGAGCGCTCGTCGCGGAGGTCGCCCCGGTCAGGCTCGCCAGGATCGCCTCGAAGGCGCCGGCCGACCCGGCGGTGGACGACGTGGTCGCCACCGGGGTGCCGCGCAGCGCGGCGAGCGTGGTCTGGATGCCGGCGACCGCCGCGAATGCGTCGCTCACGAGTCCCGCCCCGTGCGTCGACCGGCGTGCTCGTCGAGCACGTTCTGCTCGCGGCGGAGGTCGTCCCGGCGCGCACGCGCGGCGTGCTGCTCCTCGAGCTTGTCGAGCTGGGTCGTGCGCGTCTTCGCCTCGGCATAGGCCGCCGCCGCGTCGACGACCGCCAGCTCGTCCTGGGCGAGGAGGGTCTCGAGCTCGCCGAGCATGCTCGACGAGGAGGCGCGGGCGGCGGCGATCGACTGCACGGCCTCGGCCGACGTGGCGTCGACGGCGGAGTCGCCGAGCATCCCGCGCACCCGCTGCTCACGGCGACGACGGTCGGTCGCGGTGGCCCGGGCGCGCGCGAGTTCGGCGCGCACGCCGTCCTCCTGCAGCCGGCGGAGCTTCAGGAGGTTGAGGAGCCGGAAGGTGCTCACGCGTCGACCCCCAGCGCATCCACGAGGCTCGCGAGGCGCGCCCAGGACTCCTCGCCGTCCGCCGTCTCGGCGATGTCCTGCCGCAGGAACGCGTCGATCGCCGCGTCGTGCTCGAGGGCCGCGTCGACGAGCGGGTTCGCGCCGCGCTGGTAGGCGCCGACGTCGATGAGATCCTGCGCCTGGCGGCGCGCGGCCATCACGCGGCGCAGCGCGGTCGCCATCCGGCGCTGCTCGGCGCTCGTGATGCGGCCCGCGACGCGGGAGACGGAGGCGAGGGCGTCGACAGTCGGGAAGTGCCCGGCGATCGCCAGTTTGCGGTCGAGCACGACGTGGCCGTCGAGGATCGAGCGGGCGGTGTCGGCGATCGGCTCGTCGTGGTCGTCGCCGTCGACGAGCACCGTGTACAGCCCGGTGATCGAGCCGACGGGTCCCGTGCCGGCGCGCTCGAGCAGCCGCGCGAGCAGGCCGAACACCGACGGCGGGTAGCCGCGCGTGGCCGGCGGCTCGCCGACGGCGAGGCCGATCTCGCGCTGCGCCATCGCGACCCGGGTGACCGAGTCCATGAGCAGCACGGCGTGGGAGCCGGCATCCCGGAAGCTCTCGGCGATGCGGGTCGCGGTGAACGCGGCGCGCACCCGCAGCAGCGGGGTCTGGTCGGCGGTCGCGACGACGACGACCGACCGCGCGAGGCCCTCGGGCCCGAGGTCGTCCTCGAGGAACTCGCGCACCTCGCGGCCGCGCTCGCCGATGAGGCCGATGACGGCGACTTCGGCGTCGGTGCCGCGGGCGATCATCGACAGCAGCGACGACTTGCCGACACCGGATCCGGCGAACAGGCCCATGCGCTGGCCGCGGCCGACGGGAGTCAGGGTGTCGAGCACGCGGACGCCGAGCGGCACCTGGGTGTCGATGCGGGCGCGGTCGATCGGCGAGGGCGCGTCATTGTCCACGGCGACGCGGGGGGCCACGATCGGGCCCTTGCCGTCGATCGGGCGGCCCGCGGCGTCGACGACGCGGCCGAGCAGCCCGGACCCGACGGGGACCCGCATCCGCGTCCGGGTCGAACGCGCGCGCTCGCCGGCCTTGAGCCCGGTCGCGGGGTCGAGCGGCATCGCGGTCACGAAGCCGTCGGAGATCGCGGCGACCTCGGCCCGCGTCCCCTCGCCGAGCACGAGCAGGTCGCCGATCGCGGCGTCGAGGCCGGAGATGCGGATGCCGAGGCCGGTCGCCGCCGTGACGACGCCGATGCGCTCGGGCCGGGCGGCCCCGATCACGAGGTCCCAGCCGGCCGGCCGGAAAGGCAGCGTGAGGCTCATCGTCCGGCCTCCTCGGTGCCGTTCGACGACGCGAGGGCGGCGCGAGCGCGGTCGAGCGAGGCGGAGATGCGGGCATCGATCTCGCCGTGCGGCAGGTCGAGGATCGCGTCGCCCGCCGGCACCGAGGGGTCCGGCACGAGTTCGATCCCGGTCGACGGCAGCTCGGCGAGCGCCGCGACGTCGGAGGGCGCGAGGCGGATGCGCCGGGGCACGAGATCCCCGGCGACCTGGAGCGCCCGCTCGACGGCCTCGACCGACGACGCGACCGGTTCACGGTCGAGGATCGCGGCGGCGAGCTCCACCGCCGCCGCGGCGAGGGTGCGGTCGGCCTCGGCCAGCACGGGGGCGGTGAGCGCGTCGAGGCGCCCGGCGGCCGCACCGAGGGCGCCCAGCGCGCTCTCGAGACGACGGCGGGACTCCTCGGCATCGCGCGCCGCGTGCGCCTCCAGCTCGGCGCGACGGGCGGCGAGCTCGCGTTCGGCGACGCGGCGGCCGGCCGTGTACCCGGCGGCGTGACCCCGCACGACGGCGGGATCGTCCGCGCGCCCCGCCGCGGGGGCGGCGAGGTCGGCGAACAGCAGCGGGGCGAACTCAGTCAACGAGCTCCTCCTCGGGCTCGTCGGCGACGGCGCGGCGGATCTCGATCGTGCCATCCGCCTCCATCGCGCGCACGGCCTGCACGATCGCGGCGCGCGCCTCGTCGACCTGCGAGCGGCGCACGGCCCCGAGGTAGCCGCGCTCGGCCTCGACGGCCTCGCGGTTGCGCTCGGACATGTTGCTCATGATGACCTCGACCAAGTCGGCCGGAGCGCCCTTGATCGCGAGCGCAAGCTGCGCCGGGTCGAGGCCGCGCAGCGCCTGCTGCACGTCGCGGGCCTCGAGCTTGGCGAGGTCCTCGAACGAGAACATCCGCGAGCGCACCTCTTCCGCGAGGTCCGGGTCGCGCGCCTCGAGGTCGGTGAGGATCGCACGCTCGGTGGCGGCATCCGCCCCCTTGAGGATGTCGACGAGCGGCTGCACGCCGCCGGAGATCTCGTCCTTGTCGGGGATCGCGCCGCTCGC
>CAZPJC010000106.1:0-2887 GCA_964586645.1 uncultured Schumannella sp. | reverse complement strand
AGGAACTCGAACGGGCGACCCGCCATCGACGAGGCGAGCCGGCTGACGAGCGCGTTCGCCCGTTCCTCGCCGAAGGTCGCCTGCAGGAGGTCCTCGGCGGCTTCGCGGCCGCCGCGGGTCGGGATCCCGGCCGACGCCGCGCGCGCGTGGAACTCGATCATCGCGGCACCCGCGACGGCGTCGTCGATCGTCTTGAGACGTGCGATCTGCTGCGCCAGCTCCTCGGCGACGTCCTCGTCGAGCCGGCGCAGCACCTCGGCGGCCCGGTCGCGGCCGAGCTGCATGAGCACGAGCGCGGCCTTCTGCGAGCCGCTGTAGCCGCGGATGGCGTCGCTCATCGGGCACCCGCCGGTTCATCCATCAGCCGCCGGAGGTACTCGGCCGTGCGCTGCGGGTCGGTGCGGGCGAGGGAGTCGACGGCGGCGCGGGCCCGCGAGAGCTCGGTGTCGGGTTCGACGATCGGCGGGACGGCGTCGGTCGCGGTCACCTGCGGCGGGGCGGTGAATCCGGCGACGACCGGCTGGTCGGCGAGGTCGTCGAGGGTCGGGCCGCCGACGGGGGTCGCGGTCACCGGCCCGAGGTCGACCGACGCCGGACCGCGACGCCGGCGGCCGCGACCGAGCACGACGATGCCGATCACGAGCACGAGCACGACGGAGCCGGCGATGATCGCGGTCTGCAGCAGGTCCTGCAGCTGCGCCTGCGACTCGGCCTCCTTCGCGGCGTCGAGGGCCGCACCCGCGGTGGCGGCGTTCGCCGCGGCGGCGAAGGCGACGACCTGCACGGCGACCGAGTCGCCGCGCTCCTCGTCGATGCCGGCGGCGGCCGCGACGAGCTCCTCGATCTTGCTCGCCGAGATCCCCTCGGCGGCGGCCTCGTCGATCGCGATGGACACGCTCTGCTTGACGAGCGTGCCTGCCGGGATGGTGCGCACTTCGGTCACCTTGTTGATCGCGTTGACGCGGTCGGCGGTCGTGTTGCTGTAGCCGTTGTCGGCGGCCGTGCCGTCGGTCGTGGTCGCCGCGGCGTTCGGCACCGCGATGTTGTCGGGGCCGAGGACGCCGGTCTGCGTGCCGTTCGCGTTCGCGCCCGACCCGTACACCTCGGCCGTCGTCGACTCCTGGAGCACCAGGTCGCCCTCCTCGGGCTGGCTGAACGTCTCCGAGGTCTGCTGCGCCGAGGCGGCGTCGACCTGCGCGCTCACCGCGACGGTCGCGTTGCCGACGCCGACGATCTGGTCGAGCATCAGCTGGATGCGGTCGCGCACGCCGGTCTCGTAGTCACTCGCGGCCTGGTCGGCCGAGCCCGAGGTCGTCGCGCTGAGCAGGGTGCCGTCGGCATCCACCACCGAGACGTCCTCGACGGCGAGCCCGGGGACGCTCGACGAGACGAGGTGCTGCACCGACAGGATCTGGTCGGCCGAGAGGGTGCGTCCCGACGCGGTCTCGAGGAAGACGGCGGCGGTCGCGGGTGCCTGCTCGGCGACGAAGACCGACTCTTCGGGGAGGGCGAGCTGGACGCTCGCCGCGGTGACGCCGGAGAGTCCCTGGAGGGTCTTCGCCAGTTCGCCCTCGAGTGCCCGCTTGTAGGTGACGCTCTGCTGGAACTCGCTCGCGGTGACGCCCATCGAGTCCAGCAGCGAGTACCCGCCCGACTCGGAGCCCGGCAGTCCGGCGGCCGCGGCGGCGATGCGCTGCGCCGCGACATCCTGCTGCGGGACCATGATCGTCGTGCCGCCGTCGGTGAGTTCGTACGCGACATCCGCCGCCTCGAGCTGGTCGACGATCGCGCTCGCGTCGGCGCCGGCGAGGCCGGAGTAGAGCGGCACGTACTGCGGGCGGGTGATCCACGCGCCGACGGCGACGCCGCCGACGACGAGCACCGCGAGACCGATCAGCGCGAGGGTGCGCTGGGCGACGGTGAACTCGCGGAGGGCGTGGAGAGCGCGCTCGAGGGCGCCGCGGACCTGCGTGGGCATCAGGCTTGCATCCTCATGATCTCGGTGAAGGCTTCGACGCCCTTGTTCCGCACGGCCGCGACGAGCTCCAGGGTGACGGAGGCGCGGGCGGCGGCGATGGTGGCGTCGTGGATGTCGGTCAGGTCGCCGGTGACGGCCTTGACGGCGAGGTCGTTCGCCTGGTTCTGCGCGGCGGAGACGCCGTCGATCGCCGAGGTCAGCGCGTCGCCGAACGCGGTGCCCGCGATCGACTGGACGCCCGACGTGGCCGGGGTCAGGAAGGTCGTGGGCGCGACGGCGCCGACGCCGCTCACGCCGGTCACGAGCGGCCGATCTGCAGGCCGGCCAGGTAGGTCTCGCGAGCCCGGTCGACGACGGCCGCGTTGGCCGCGTACGCGCGCTGGGCGATGATGAGCGACGTCATCTGCTCGGCGAGGTCGATGTCGGGCATCCGCACCATCCCGTCCGCGTCGGCGAGCGGGTTGGTCGGGTCGTAGGCGAGGCGGCCCTCGGCGTCGCCGTAGAGGTCGGCCTTGACGTAGACGCCCGACGTGCCCTCGCCCGCCTCGATCTGGAGGTACCGCGCCTGGAAGGCCGCCTCGCTCGTGCGCCGCGCCGTGTTGACGTTGGCGATGTTGTCGGAGATGGCGTCGAGCCACTTGCGGTTCGTCGAGAGGGCGGTGCCGGCGATGCCGATCGCGTCGAAGGTCATCTCAGCTCCACTTCAACGCGGTGCGGATCGACGAGAACTGCCCGTCGATCGCGTTCGAGGCGAACTGGTAGCGGAGCACCGTGTCGATGTTCGACAGGGTCTCGGTGTCGAGGTTGACGTTGCTGCCGTCGAGACGGATGGGCTCGAGCGACTGCTGCGTCTTCGCGGCGACCGAGCCGTCGCCCAGGGCGACCGACTTCGCGAGGGCATCCTCGAAG
>CAZPJC010000105.1:0-7878 GCA_964586645.1 uncultured Schumannella sp. | reverse complement strand
CGCGACGACACCGTCGTCATCTACGGCGACAAGAACAACTGGTGGGCCGCCTACGCGCTCTGGGTGTTCTCGCTCTTCGGGCACGAGGACGTGCGGCTGCTCGACGGCGGCCGCGCGAAGTGGGAGGCCGAGGGCCGCCCCTACGTCACCGAGACGACGACGCGCCCCGCCACCGACTACCCGGTCGTCGAGCGCGACGACTCGAAGATCCGCGCCTACAAGGACGACGTGCTCGCCCACCTGGGGAGCCCGTTGATCGACGTGCGCTCCCCGGAGGAGTACTCGGGCGAGCGCACGACGATGCCCGCCTACCCGGAGGAGGGCACCCTCCGCGCCGGTCACATCCCCAGCGCCCAGAGCGTGCCGTGGGCGAGGGCGGTCGCCGAGGACGGCACCTTCAAGAAGACCGACGAACTGGATGCCATCTACCGCGAGGGTGCCGGGCTCAAGGACGGCGACAGCGTCATCGCCTACTGCCGCATCGGCGAGCGGTCGAGCCACACCTGGTTCGTGCTGACCCACCTTCTCGGCTTCGAGGGCGTGCGCAACTACGACGGCTCGTGGACCGAGTGGGGCAGCGCCGTGCGCGTCCCGATCGTCAAGGGCACCGAGCCCGGCGCCGTGCCGGCGAAGTAGGACCGTGTGATCGAACGGGGCGCGGGCGTGGCTCGCGCCACGTTCACACGTCGGAAACCCCGTCGAAGTTAGGCTGAACCCGTGAGCGATACCGACCTGCCGAGCGCGCTCGCGACGATCCGCGACGACTTCCTCGCCCTCGAGCAGAACGAGCGCCTGCTGCTGCTGCTCGAGTTCGCGAACGAGCTGCCCGAACTCCCCGCCGAATACGCCGATCACCCCGATCTGCTCGAGCGCGTCGAGGAGTGCCAGTCGCCGGTGTTCATCTTCGTCGAGGTGAAGAACGACATCGTGCACCTCCACGCGACGGCGCCGAAGGAGGCCCCGACCACGCGCGGGTTCGCCTCGATCCTCGTGCAGGGGCTCGCGGGTCTCACCGCCGAGCAGGTGCTCGACGTGCCCGACGACTACCCGCTGACGCTCGGACTGACCGAGGCGGTCAGCCCGCTGCGCATCCGCGGGATGTCGGCCCTCCTCGGTCGCACGAAGCGCCAGGTCCGCGAGAAGACCGCGGCGTGATCCTCACCCCCCTGTCGCCCGCGGGCGACCCCATCGACACCACGGCGCCCGACGCGCGCGAGCGCATCGCCGCGCTCTACCCGGCGCCCGGGCTGCGCGTGAACCTCGTCGCGACGCTCGACGGCGCGACCGCCGATCCCGCCGGCACGAGCGCGGGGATCACCAACCAGGCCGACCGCGCCGTGCTCGGCGCGATCCGGTCGGTGAGCGACACCGTGCTCGTCGGCGCGGCGACGCTGCGCGCCGAGCCGAACCTGGTGCCCCGCTCGACCCACCTCACGGTGCTGACGACGACCGGCGACTTCTCCGGCGCCGTCGTGCGGGACGACGTCGCGCCCGGCCAGATCCTGGTCGTCGGGCCGTCGCACGTCGAGAGCCGCGCCCGCGCGACGTTCGCCGCCCCGTTCGAGTTCCTCGCCGTCGACGGCGACCGCGCCGTCCCGCTGCCCGTCATGCTGCGGGCGCTCCGCGCGCGCGGCCTCGAGCACATCGTGTGCGAAGGCGGACCCCGCCTCATCGGCCAGCTGCTCGCCGCCGGCCTGGTCGACGAGATCTGCCTCACGCGTGTCGCCCGCATCCTCGGTCGTCCGCAGGAGCTGTTCGGCGGCGCCTCGCCCGGCCCGCGGGACCTCGACGTGATCGCGGTGCTGCTCGACGACCAGGGCGCGCTCTACACGCGCTGGGCCGTCAAGAACTGAGCGACCGGTCCGGCAGCTTCGCGAGCCAGTCGCGGATCGCGCCCTCCCAGCGCGCACGGTCGTAGTTCCACAACTTGGTGTGCCGCGCCGTGTCGAACGCCTCGTAGCTCACGATGTCGGGGCGCGCGACGGCGAGGGCGCGGGAGGCCGTCGACGGCACGAACCCGTCGTCGTCGCTGTGCAGGATGAGCATCGGCCGGTCGAGCTCCTTTGCGCGGGAGACGAAGTCGAGCCTGTCGATGTCGAGCGGCTCGGCCAGCCCGGTGAAGAAGCGCCCCCACGGATGCTTGAACAGCAGGATCACGAACGACCGCACGAACACCGGCAGCCGGCGGATCCTCACCTGGAAGTCGAGGGCGGCGATCCAGTCGACCACCGGGGACTCCAGGATCACCCCGGCGATCGTCTCCGAAAAGGACGACCGGGTGAGCGCCTGCAGCACGGTCGCGCCGCCCATCGACCAGCCGACGAGCACGATCTCCGTCGCGCCGTGGCTCACCGCGTAACGCATCGCGGCGTCGACGTCGAGCCACTCGCGGTCGCCGAGCGCGTAGCGGAAGTCGTCGCTGCGCGGCGCCTCGCCGTCGTTGCGGTAGGAGACGACGAGCGAGGTGAAGCCCGCGTCGCGGAAGATCGGCACCGCGCGGAGGGTCTCCGGGCGGCGGACGGCGCGGCCGTGCACGTGGATCGCCCACTTCTCGCCCGGTTCTCCGCCGGCCGGCGGACTGCCCTTCCCCGTGCCGCCGGCCGGCGGCACCAGCCAGGCGGGGGCGTCGCCGAGCGGCGTCGCGATCGGGATCTCCTGGAACGGAACGCCGAGGTCCGCCGGCGTGAGGTAGAACCAGCCGGTGAGGCGGCCGCGCTTGGCCGTCGCGAGGTCGCCCTGGTCGACGCCGAGGATGCGACGGGTCACCGTCGTCGGCGTCGCCTCGACGATCTCGCCGATGCGCGCGTGCCCGGTCTCGCGGGTGAACCAGAAGCTGTATTCGCCGCGCAACCGGGAGTCCGCGGTCGAGTCGAGCACGATCAGGCCGGCGTCGAGGTCGACGGAGCGGATGGCGACATCCTCTTCGCGCCGGGACGGCGGCACGATCACCTTGCGCGCGACGATGACGCTCACCGCCGCGGTCGCGACGGCGGCGGCCCCGACGAGCGAGAGAGCCCCGATGACGCCGCCGACCGCGATCTTCGTGCGCGTCGGCATGGCGTCCTCCTCAGTTCCGGGGCCGCCGGCGAGCCGGATCGGTCGGCGTGGCACGTGACGGGGTCCCGGTTGAAACCCTAGTGTTCAGTCGTGAGCACTGAGCGCAGCGAACCGGTCGTTCCGGCCTCGTTCGGCCGTGCGCTCACCGCCGTCCGCCGCGCCGCGATCCGCCCGGAGCTGCAGGTGAACGAGATCCCGGCACCGACCGGGCTCGCCCCGCACGCGATCGCGATGGCCGCCGACGTCATCCCGGTCAAGCACGGCGTCGACTCGGTGCTCGGCACCGGCCGCTTCGTGCTGCTCTACGACCCCGAGCAGCCCGAGGCCTGGAACGGCGCCTTCCGGGTGGTCTGCTTCGCGCAGGCCCCCCTCGAGACCGACATCGGCCTCGACCCCTTCGTCGCCGAGGTCGCGTGGGCCTGGCTCACCGACTCGCTGAGCGCCCGCGACGCCGGCTACACGGCCGCCTCGGGAACGGCGACCAAGGTGCTCTCCACCGGATTCGGCGAACTCGCGGCTCAGGGCGACGGCGCCCAGCTCGAGGTGCGCGCCTCGTGGACCCCGGATGCCGATGCGATCGGCGCCTCCGTCGAAGCCTGGAGCGACCTGCTGTGTCGGCTCGCCGGGCTCCCGCCGACGCCCGAGGCGGTCGGCCTGCTGCCGAATCGACGAGCGGCGCGTGGCTGAGCCCCTCTTCTCCGATGCGCCGGGCGGTGACCCGATGCCCGCCCCGGTACCCGACGCCGCGCCGGCCGCGCCGACTCCCGTCGCCCACGAGCACGTCGACGTTCTCGACACGCGGGAGGGCTACCTCGACGCCGTCGAGAAGCTGGCGGCCGGCCACGGACCGTTCGCGGTCGACGCCGAGCGCGCATCGGGCTTCAGGTACTCGCAGCGCGCGTACCTGATCCAGGTCTACCGCCGCGGCTCGGGGGCGTTCCTGTTCGATCCGCCGGCCATCGGCGACTTCAGCGAGCTGGCCGAGGTGATGGCCGGCGAGGAGTGGATCCTGCACGCCGCGAGCCAGGACCTCGCCTGCCTCCGCGAGGTGGGACTCGACCCCGCCGTGATCTTCGACACGGAGCTCGGCGCACGGCTGGCCGGTCTGCCGCGGGTCGGCCTGGGCACGGTCGTGGCGGATCTGCTCGGCATCCATCTCGCCAAGGAGCACTCCGCGGCCGACTGGTCGACGCGTCCGCTGCCCCAGAGCTGGCTCGTCTACGCCGCCCTCGACGTCGAGCTGCTGCCGGATCTCCGCGACGCGATCGCGCAGCTGCTCGACGACGCCGGCAAGACCGAGATCGCGGCCCAGGAATTCGCCGCGGTGCTGCGCCGCGAGCCCGTCTCCCGGCAGGAGCCCTGGCGGCGACTGTCCGGCATCCACGCCCTCCGCCAGCAGCGCAACCTCGCGGTCGCCCGCGAACTGTGGACGACCCGGGATGACTACGCCCGCGAGATCGACTCCGCGCCCGGCCGGCTCGTGCCCGACGCGTCGCTGCTCGCCGCCGCTCGCGCGATGCCGGCGACGAAGCGCGACCTCGCGGCGATGAAGGACTTCAACGGCCGCGCGAGCCGCTCGCAGCTGGACCGCTGGTGGGGCGCGATCGAGCGCGGCCTGGCGACCGACGACCTCCCGGTGAGCCGGCCGCCCGGCGACGGGATGCCCCCGCCCCGCGTGTGGTCCGAAAAGAACCCCGAAGCCGACGGCCGCCTCAAGCGGGCGCGGGCCGCGGTCGTCGAGCGCGCCGGGGAGCTCGACATCCCGGTCGAGAACGTCCTCACCCCCGACACGCTGCGCCGCGTGGCCTGGACACCGCCCGCCGAGATCACCCGTGAGACCGTCGGCGAGGCCCTCCGAGCACTCGGAGCCCGTGAGTGGCAGGTTGAGGCAACCGCACAGCTGATCGCCGAAGCCTTTGTGGATGTCCGCCAAGAGCCGGAATCGCCCGAAGAGCCCTCGTCGTAGGAAGAATCAAAGGACGAGCGCCCCTCCGGGGCCCTGCCTAGGCTGGAGCCGTTACCTACGAATCAGTCCTGGAGGGCACCGTGGCCGAGAGATCCGACGTCGTTTTCGTGGACGGGGTCCGCACCCCGTTCGGCCGGGCGGGTGAGAAGGGCCAGTACTGGAACACCCGGGCCGACGACCTCATCGTCAAGGCCACGATCGGCCTGCTCGAGCGCAACCCGAACCTGCCTCCGGAGCGGGTCGACGACGTCGCGATCGCCGCGACGACGCAGACCGGCGACCAGGGGCTGACGATCGGCCGCACCGCCGCCATCCTCGCCGGGCTGCCGATCAGCGTGCCGGGCTTCTCGATCGACCGGATGTGCGCCGGGGCGATGACCTCGGTTGCGACGATCGGCTCGATGATCGGCTTCGGCCAGTACGACATCGGCATCGCCGGCGGCGTCGAGCACATGGGGCACCACCCGATGGGCGAGGGCGCCGACCCGAACCCGCGGTTCCTCGCCGAGAAGCTCGTCGACCCCGAGGCGCTCAACATGGGCAACACGGCCGAGCGCCTGCACGACCGCTTCCCCTCGCTCACCAAGGAGCGCGCCGACCGGTACGGCATGCGCAGCCAGCAGAAGGTCGCGGCGGCGTACGCCGCGGGCAAGATCCAGCCCGACCTCATCCCCGTCGCGATCAAGAGCGAGGCCGGCTGGGGTCTCGCGACCGAGGACGAGGGGATGCGCCCCGAGACCACGATGGAGGGTCTCGCGACGCTCAAGACCCCGTTCCGGCCGCACGGACGGGTGACCGCGGGCAACGCCTCCCCGCTCACCGACGGCGCGACGGTCTCGCTGCTGGCCAGCGCCGACGTCGCGAAGGACCTGGGCCTGGGC
Source organism: uncultured Schumannella sp. (assembly GCA_964586645.1). GTDB lineage: Bacteria > Actinomycetota > Actinomycetes > Actinomycetales > Microbacteriaceae > Pseudolysinimonas_A. The sequence continues at coordinate 1,974 of CAZPJC010000105.1, read as the reverse complement.
GCCAAGATGCGGATGGTGTCGTTCGCCTTCGCCGGCGTCGAGCCCGAGGTGATGGGCATCGGCCCGATCCCGTCGACCGAGAAGGCGCTGCGCAAGGCGGGGCTCACGATCGACGACATCGGGCTGTTCGAGCTCAACGAGGCGTTCTCGGTGCAGGTGCTGTCCCTGCTCGACCATTTCGGCATCGACGACGAGGACCCGCGCGTCAACCCGTGGGGCGGCGCGATCGCGATCGGCCACCCGCTCGCGGCGTCGGGCGTGCGGCTGATGATCCAGCTCGCCCGGCAGTTCGAGGAGCGCCCGGACGTGCGCTACGGCCTCACGGCGATGTGCGTCGGCCTCGGCCAGGGCGGCAGCATGATCTGGGAGAACCCGAACTACAAGGCGGGCAAGTGATGACCGACTTCAGCAAGCTCGTCGGGCTCGACCCGGACGAGATCATCACGCACTCCTACGTGCGCGACGTCACCCTGCCCAGCGGCAAGGTGCTCGCCCTCATCACCCTCGACAACGGCCGGGACCACACCCGTCCGTCGACGCTCGGGCCGTCGACCCTGCTCGAGCTCTCCGGCGTGCTCGACGCCCTGAAGGAGCGGGCCGCGAAGAAGGAGATCGACGGCGTCGCGGTCACCGGCAAGCCGTTCATCCTCGCCGCAGGCGCCGACCTGTCGAAGGTCAGCGAGATCCCCGACCGCGAGACCGGTCTGCTCATGGCGAAGCTCGGGCACGAGACGCTCGGCAAGCTCCAGGGCTACCTCGGGGTGCCGTCGTTCGTGTTCACGAACGGCCTCGCCCTCGGCGGCGGCGTCGAGATCGGGCTCAACGCCGACTACCGCACGATCGACTCATCGGCCGCGGCGATCGCGCTGCCCGAGGTGTTCCTCGGCATCATCCCCGGCTGGGGCGGCGCGTGGCTGCTGCCGAACCTCATCGGCATCGAGAACGCCCTCGAAGTCGTCATCTCGAATCCGCTCAAGAACAACAAGGTGCTCAAGCCCCAGGAGGTCTTCGACCTCGGCATGGCCGACGCCATCTTCGGCCCCGCGAACTACCTGGAGGACTCGCTCAAGTGGGCCGACGGGGTGCTCACCGGAAAGATCAAGGTCAAGCGCAAGAACGAGCCCGGCAAGATCGAGCGGGCGGTGAAGTGGGATGTCGCGATCGGCATCGCCGACAAGATGCTCGCCTCGCGCATCGGCCGCGTCGCGAAGAGCCCGTACCGTGCGCTCGAACTGCTCAAGGCGGCGAAGAACACCGACAAGAAGACGGGCTTCGCGGCGGAGGACGAGGCGCTCGCCGATCTCATCTCGGGCGACCAGTTCCGCGCGTCGATCTACGCGTTCAACCTCGTGCAGAAGCGCGCGAAGAAGCCGGCCGGGGCGCCCGACAAGGCGCTCGCCCAGAAGGTCACCAAGGTCGGCGTGATCGGCGCCGGCCTCATGGCCAGCCAGTTCGCGCTGCTGTTCGTGCGACGCCTCCAGGTGCCGGTCGTCATCACCGACCTCGACCAGGCCCGCGTCGACAAGGGCGTCGCGACCATCCACGGCGAGATCGATGCGCTGCTCGGCAAGAACCGCATCAGTGCCGACGAGGCGAACCGCCTCAAGGCGCTCGTCACCGGGACGACCGACAAGGCCGACTTCGCCGACTGCGACTGGGTCATCGAGGCCGTCTTCGAGGAGCTCGGGGTCAAGCAGCAGGTGTTCGCCGACGTCGAGCAGTACATCTCGCCCGAGGCGATCCTCGCGACCAACACGTCGTCGCTCTCGGTCGGGCAGATCGGCGCGAAGCTGAAGCACCCGGAGCGGGTCGTGGGCTTCCACTTCTTCAACCCGGTCGCGGTCATGCCGCTCATCGAGGTCGTGAAGACGCCGAAGACGACGGATGTCGCGCTCAGCACCGCGATGGCCACGGCCGCGAAGCTGCGCAAGAACGCCGTCATCACGGCCGACACCCCCGGCTTCGTCGTCAACC
>CAZPJC010000104.1:2673-7954 GCA_964586645.1 uncultured Schumannella sp. | reverse complement strand
CGACCCGACGATCGGGAACGCGGCCCGCCGCGGATTCCTGCAGGTCTACGCGCTGCTCCGCCACCGCGCGGGGTTCTCCCCGGACGAGGCCCGCGATTTCCTGGCGCACGGCATGCTGCTGAACACCCTCGTCGGGATCCGGATGGCCGCCGACGAGAGCCCCGACGCCCAGGAGCTCGTCGCCTCGGTCGTGCCCACGAAGGCGGCTCTGCTCGCCCGTATGGCCCTGTCCTGATGGCGGCATCGGGAATCCTGCTGCTCGACAAGCCGCAAGGCCCCACGAGCCACGACCTCGTCGGGCGCACCCGCCGCGCGCTCGGCACGCGCAAGGTCGGTCACGCGGGCACCCTCGACCCGATGGCCACGGGGCTGATGATCCTCGGCGTCGAGAGCTCGACGCGCCTGCTCACCTACCTCGTGGGGCTCGACAAGGAGTACACCGCGACGATCCGGCTCGGGCAGGCGACGACGACCGACGACGCCGAGGGCGAGATCACGGCGTCGGCCGACGCGGGCGGGCTGACCGACGGCGCGATCGCCGCCGGCATCCTGACCCTCTCCGGGGAGATCTCCCAGGTGCCGAGCACGTTCAGCGCGATCAAGGTCGACGGCCGCCGCGCCTACGACCTGGCCCGGGCCGGCGACGAGGTGGAGCTCAAGCCCCGCACCGTGACGGTCTCGGCGTTCGAGGTGCTCGCGACGCGGCGCGACGGCGCCCTCGTCGACCTCGACGTGCGCGTCGCCGTCTCGTCGGGCACGTACGTGCGGGCGCTGGCCCGGGATCTCGGCGCCGCGTTCGGTGTCGGAGGTCATCTCACGGCGCTTCGCCGCACCCGGGTGGGCCCGTTCGACGTCGGGGCGGCCGTGGAGGAGCCGTCCGCCGATGCGCTCCTGGCCCCGACGGACGTGGCGGCGCGCCTGTTTCCGACCGCCCGCCTGGATGCCGACGCCGCCCGCGCGCTCGGCCAGGGGAAGCGCATCCCGGTCGCCGTCACGGACGCCCCGGTGGTCGCGGCGATCGGCCCGGGGGAGAATCTGGTGGGGCTCGTGGCGGTGCGCGACGGGATCACCCGCGTGCTCGTCAACTTCCCGACCTCGGAGGCCTCCCCATGACCGGAACCAGCTCGTGATCGACGTCTTCACCGTCATCCTGATCGCCGTCTCGGTGCTCGCCGGCGTCCTCGCCGTCGTGCTCGGCCTCCTCGGCCGCAAGCCCGCCGACGTGACGATCCTCGCGCTCGTCGTGGTGGAGCTACTGCTGCTCGCCCAGGTGGTCATCGCGATCGTCGCGCCGATCGCCGGCAATCCGCCGACCGGCAACCTCGGCGAGTTCTGGGTCTACCTCGCGACGGCGTGCCTGATGCCGCCGGCCGCGATCGCGTGGGCGCTCACCGACCGCACGCGCTGGAGCACCGTGGTGCTCGGCGTCGCCGCCCTCGCGATCGCCGTGATGGCCTACCGGATGAACCAGATCTGGAACGTGCAGCTGGGCTGAGCCCAGCCGTGCGCGGCGGGACGCCCTAGTCTGAATCCGATGTCCAGCCAGCGACCCGTGTCTCCGAAACTGCGGGGGCCCGTCCGCATCCTCGTCGCCGTCTACGCCGTCCTCGCGATCGCCGCGACCGGGCGCAGCGCGTTCCAGATCGTCGACCGCTTCGGCGAGGCCCCGATCGCGTTCTCGCTGTCGGCGGTCGCCGCAGTCGTCTACCTCGTCGCGACCCTCGCGCTCGCGTTCCGCCGCGATCGCCTCGCCTGGGTCACGATCGGCTTCGAGCTGCTCGGCGTGCTGGTCGTCGGGGCGCTCACCCTGCTCGCGCCCGCGGTGCTCGGGCTGGGTGACGTCGACCTGCTCGACCGGGCCTTCGGGCGCGAAGGCACCGTGTGGGCGCTGTTCGGTCTCGGCTACCTGTGCGTGCCGCTCGCCCTGCCGGTCATCGGCCTGCTGTATCTCGCCCGCACCCGGCGCCCCGCCGTCGCGAGCGCGGGCTGATGCTCCTCGTCGAGGGCGTCCGCGCGGTCCCGGCGGGCCTCGGACCGTCGGCGGTCACGATCGGCAAGTTCGACGGCGTGCACCTCGGGCATCGCGGGGTGCTCGCCCAGCTGACCTCGCTCGCCGCCGACCGCGGACTCGCCCCGGTGGTCGTGACGTTCGACCGTCACCCGTTGTCGCTGCTGCGGCCCGAGGCCTGCCCGGAGGCGCTCGTGTCGAACGATCAGCGCGCGGACCTGCTCGGCGAGACGGACGTCGCCGCGACTCTCGTGCTCGAGTTCACGCGCGAGCTCGCCGATCTCGAGCCCGCGGAGTTCGTGCGGCAGGTGCTCGTCGACGCCCTCGACGCGAAGCTCGTCCTCGTCGGCGCCGACTTCCGCTTCGGCCACCGCGGCGCAGGCACGATCGAGACCCTGCGCGACCTCGGTGCGACGCACGGATTCGAGGTCGTGCTGCTCGAGGACGTGCAGGTCGGGGGCGAGCGGGTGTCGTCGACGAAGATCCGGCAGCACCTCGCGGCCGGCGAGGTTCGTGCGGCGGCGGCCCTCCTCGGCCGCCTGCCGCGGGTGCGATCGACGGTCGTGCACGGCGACGCGATCGGACGCGAGATCGGGTTCCCGACGGCGAACCTCGATCCGGCGATGGAGGGCTTCCTGCCCGCCGACGGGGTCTACGCGGCCTGGGCCTGGGTCGACGGCGTGCGGTACGGCGCTGCGGTGTCGATCGGCAACAACCCGACGTTCGACGGCGTGCCGGCCCGTCGCACCGAGGCGCATCTGCTCGACACGTCGCTCGACGCCTACGGCAAGACGATCGAGCTGGAGTTCGTCGACTACCTCCGTCCGATGGTCAAGTTCGACGGGCTGGATGCCCTCGTCGCGGCGCTGACCGCCGATGTCGTGCGCATCCGCACGATTCTGGCCGCGGAGGCCTAGGCGGCCCGTCCGGCGAAGGCGCCGGGTGTGACTCCCAGCACCCGCCGGAAGTGGCGGGTCAGATGCGACTGGTCGTGGAACCCGACCGCGGCGGCGACGTCGGCGGCGGGCATCCCGGCGAGCAGCAGGCGCCGCGCCCGGTCGACGCGGCGCCCGGTGAGATAGCGGTGGGGCGGAAGCCCGTACTCGGTGCCGAAGGCGCGCACGATCTGGCTCGGATGCACGCCGAGTTCGCGCCCCAGCGCTTCGAGCGTCGGCGGCTGGGAGAGGACGTCGAGTCGCTCGCGCACGAGACGGGCGATCCCCTGCGCGCGGCGGGCGGCCGACGGTGCCGAGCGGCGGCCGAGACGGCGGGTGACGGCGGCGGTCACGACCGCCAGCCGCGACTCCGCCTCGAGTTCGTCCCCGGCGCGGGCGAGCGCCCCGTGGAGGCGCGCGAGCTCCGCGACCAGGGTCCGGTCGCGGATCATCGGCGCGTCGACGGCGGCCCCGATGAGCGCGTCGTCGAGCCAGCGGTTGTCGACGTAGACGACGCGCTTGTCGAAACCGCCGGCACGGGCGGCACGGCCGTCGTGGGGGATGTGCGGCGGAAGCGCGGTGAGCGTCGCCGGCTCGGCGACGCGGGCGCGGCGTTCGACGGCGTAGTCGACGCCGCCGGTGTCCACCAGCAGCAGCGTCCAGTGCTCGTGCGTGTGCGCCGGATAGGCGTGCTCCGTGAAGTGGGCGTGCAGCACTTCGCCGACGCCGGCCACCGCCGGGCGCCAGGCGCGCACGAACTCGCGCGGGGCGTCCCTCTCCATGTCAGGAACGTACAAGACGGCTGCGGGAGCCGCCGGGACGATGGGAGCATGACCGACGAGACCGTCCGCTTCGACACCAAGATCGCCGTGCTGCTGCGGGACGACCTCGCGCCGTGGCAGGAGCTGAACGTGACGTCGTTCCTGGTGAGCGGGGTCGTGGCGACCGACGCCGAGCTCGTGGGGGAGCCGTACGAGGATGCCGACGGCACGCGGTACCTCGCGATGCTGCGGCAGCCGGTCGTCGTGCTGACGGGATGCTGACGACGGCGCACGCGCGGGCGTTGTCGCGCGGACTCGTGCCGGCGGTCTACATCGCGGAGATGTTCACGACCGGGCACGACGCCGCGAACCGCGCGGCGGTGCGCGCCGTTCCGCGGGACGCCCTCGACCTCGTCGGCCTCGCGGTGCGCGGTGCCCGGAACGCCGTCGATCGCACGTTCAAGGGCGCCGCCCTCCACCCCTGACGCGCGACACCGGCGTCGGACACCGCCGAAACCTAGAATCGGAGCCATGCCCGGTCTGATTCGTCGAAGCGACATCGACGAAGTCCGGTCCCGCACCAACATCGCCGACATCGTGGGCGACTTCGTCACGCTCAAGAGCGCGGGCGTCGGCTCGATGAAGGGGCTCTGCCCGTTCCACGAGGAGCGCAGCCCGTCCTTCCACGTGCGGCCCCAGGTCGGGCTGTACCACTGCTTCGGCTGCAACGAGGGCGGCGACGTCTTCTCGTTCCTGCAGAAGATGGACCACGTCACCTTCGCCGAAGCCGTGGAGCGGCTGGCCGCCCGGCTCGGCTACGAGCTGCACTACGAGGACGGCGGCCAGGCGAGCGACCACGGCAACCGCGCCCGGCTGCTGGCGGCGAACGCCGCCGCCGAGAAGTGGTTCCAGGCGCAGCTCGGCACGCCCGCCGCCCAGATCGGCCGCGACTTCCTCGGCGCGCGCGGCTTCGACGCCGCCGCGGCCCAGCACTTCGGCATCGGCTTCGCGCCCAAGTCGTTCAACGCCCTCGGGGATGCCATGAAGGCGCAGGGCTTCACGCTCGAGGAGCTGACGGCATCCGGTCTGCTCTCCACGGGCGACCGCGGTAACGCGTACGACAGATTCCGCGGCCGGCTGATCTGGCCCATCCGCGACGTCACCGGACAGACCGTCGGCTTCGGCGCGCGCAAGCTGCTCGGCGACGACGAGGACAAGGGGCCGAAGTACCTCAACACCCCCGAGACGCTCGTGTACCACAAGAGCCAGGTGCTCTACGGGCTCGATCTCGCCCGGCGCGACATCGCGAAGGGCAAGCAGGTGGTCGTCGTCGAGGGCTACACCGATGTCATGGCCTGCCACCTCGCAGGCGTGACGACCGCGGTCGCCACCTGCGGCACGTCGTTCGGGGTCGAGCACATCAAGGTCATCCGGCGGGTGCTCGGCGATGTCGCCAACTCCGACACGTCGCAGACCGGCGAGGTCGTCTTCACCTTCGATCCCGACGAGGCCGGGCAGAAGGCGGCGAGCCGGGCGTTCGAGGAGGAGCAGCGCTTCGCGGCGCAGACGTTCGTCGC
>CAZPJC010000104.1:0-2573 GCA_964586645.1 uncultured Schumannella sp. | reverse complement strand
AGACGCCCGCCGAGGTGCGGCTGCTCGACCTCCCGACCGATGTCGAGACCCGCATGGAGCGCGACGCACTGCTCGTCATGCTCCAGCGCCCGGATGCCATCGGCCGCGAGTTGCTCGAGCGGGCGACGTCGGTGCGCATCCGCAACTCGCTGCTCGACGTCGTGCGCGACGGGATCGCGACGGCCCTCGACGCCTGGGACTCCCCGGAGTGGATCACCCGGGTCGCCGAGGCCGTACCGAGCCGGTTCGGCGCTCTCGTCGCCCAGCTCGGCGTCGCGCCGATGCCGGAGAACCGGGCCGGCAACGTCGACAGGTATTGCCGTCAGCAGGTCTCGGACCTCATCGCGGTCGACCTGTCCCGACGCAAGGCGGAACTCCAGGGGGCCTCCCAGCGGGCCGCCGCCGAGGGCGACGACGCCCGCGCGCGGAGCATCCGGGAACAGCTCGCCGCCCTCGAGCTCGAACGCCGGAAGCTCCGTGAGGGCTGACGAACCAGACGCCGCGCACCTCGACTGTGTTATGACTGGTAGGCCCGTGCACCCCTAGGCGCGAGCACTGCCACCTCAGGAGCGACCCGATGAGCAGCAGCATGCGCCCTCGAGATCGACGGATCGGCCGCGTCATCGCCGCTGCCGCCGCGATCACCCTCACCGCGGCGCTCGCCGCCTGTGCCACGGGCACAGGCTCGTCGAGCCCGATCCGGCTCGGCTGGAGCAATCCGATTCCACCCCTCGACCCGGCGGCGAGCGACTCGGTCGCCTCGTTCGCCTTCCTCACCCAGATCTATCCCTCGTTGCTCACGGTCGACGCGGAGCAGCCCGACCCGGTGCCCGAGATCGCCGAATCCGCCGCATGGGCGGAGGCGGGTGTCTACCGCGTCGTCCTCAAGCCCGGGCTCACCTTCGCGAACGGCGACGACCTCACCAGCTCCGACGTCAAGTTCAGCATCGAACGGCAGCTGGCCCTGCAGTCCGCCGACGGTGCGTGGCGCCGCCTCGAGAACCTCGACAGCGTCGAGATCGTCGACGACGTGACGATCGACTTCAAGCTCGGCACGACCCTCGATGCGGGCTTCCCGTTCGTGCTGGCCGGACCCGCGGGTCTCGTGCTCGACGAGGAGGCGTTCTTCGCCGACGAGCTGACGCCCGACGACGACATCCTCGAGTCCCAGCCGTTCGCCGGACCGTACGTGCTCACCTCGGCGCGCGGCGACGTGCTGACGTTCGAGCCGTACGCGGACTTCGGCGGCCCGGTGCCGGCGGCGTCGGCGATCGAGCTCCGCGCGGGAAAGGGGCCCGACCTCGCCCGGCAGCTCCATGACGGGTCGATCGACGTCATCAACGGCCGCCTGTCGGTCGAGACCCTCCAGTCGCTCGTCGACGACGAGAGCGCCGACATGGCGCGTGCCGCGTCCGGTCGGGTGCGGATGCTCGCCTTCGACTTCGCGCACATGCCGTTCGGCACCCGCACCGAGACGCCCGATCCGGCCAAGGCGCTCGCGATCCGCACCGCGATCAGCGACCTCGTCGACCGCGACGCGATCGTCGACGCGATCGGCGGCACCTGGATCGAGCCGCTGTACGGCTATCTCCCGGACGGCATCCCCGGGGCGACCGACGTCTTCACGACGCTTCACGGCGACCTGGAGGGCGGGCCCTACGTCGACCGCGCGGCGGCGGACCTCGCGGCGGCGGGGATCGCCGCACCGGTCGAGCTCGGCATCCACGTCGACCTCGGCCAGGTGGGCGACCCGGGCAGCGCCGAGGTCGCCGGTCTCGCCGCCCAGCTCGAGGACAGCGGCCTGTTCACGGTGACCGTCACCGAGACGGATGCCGACGCCCTCGACGCCGCTCTCGTGGCGGGCGAGGTGCAGGCGGTGTTCACGAGCGTGCTGCCGGCCACCTTCGACCCGCAGGACTACCTCGAACCGTTCCGCTCGGCGGGCGTCGTCGCTCCCGGGTACGCCGACGGCACGGTCGACGGACTGCTCACGCGCAACGTCACCGAGGCCGACCCCGCGATCCGCGCGGCGACGGTCGCCGAGACGCAGGTCGCGATCGCGGCGCAGCTGCCGGCGATCCCGATCACCCAGGGCGTGCGGGTCGTGTTCGTCCGCGGCACGATCTCCGGATTCGGTCTCGACGACTCCCTCCCGCTCGATCTCGGCCGGCTCCGGCGCTGATCCGACGGCGCGGACGGTAGCGTGACAGTCGTGAGGCGAGCACTGTGAGCGAAGTAGCCGTCCGAGCCGACGATCTGACCCTCGGCTACGGCGACGACGACATCGCGGTGAGCGGCGTCTCGTTCGAGATCCCGCTCGACGGCATCCTCGGCGTGGTCGGCGAGGCGGGGTCGGGCAAGAGCACCCTCGCCCGGGCCGTGGCCGCCCAGGCGGTGCCCGGCGAGGGGGAGCCTCCGCACATCGTCGGCGGCCAGTTGCGCGTGCTCGGGCGGGAGATCCGCGACCTGTCGCCGCGTCGCCGGGACAAGCTGATGCTCAAGGTCGGCTACCTCCCGCAGGACGGCGGCAACACCCTCGAGCCGCACCTCACGGTCGGCGAGAACGTCGCCGC
>CAZPJC010000103.1:0-7976 GCA_964586645.1 uncultured Schumannella sp. | reverse complement strand
GCACCCAGACGACCTTGTCGCCGAACGCCTTCTTGGTGAGCTTCTCGCCGTCCTTGGCGGTGGCGAACGCGATGCCGGAGTCGGGATGCAGGTGGTCGACGTGGTTCGCGTCGACGAACGCGTGCATGAACGTGTCGATGCTCGGGGCCGCGCCGCCGAGACCGTGGCGGCAGAAGTCGAGGGCGCCGACCATGTCGTCTTCGTGCTCGAGGCCGGCGTAGACGCCCTTGAGCGCCTCGACCCGGTCGAGGCGCAGGGTCGCGAGCCCCGCCTCGGTGAGCGTGCCGAGGTCACCGCCGGATCCCTTGACCCAGAGCAGCTCGACGTCCTCGCCCGTCACGGGGTCGGGCGCGGTGCCTTTCGCCGACGTGTTGCCGCCGGCGTAGTTGGTGACGCGGGGGTCGCTGCCGAGCTTGTTGCTGCGCGCGATGAGGTCTTCGGCGGGAGTGCCCATGAGGAGTCCTTGTTAGATTCTGTGAGATCGAACAGGACGTGACTCTAGCGCAGTTCGGTGAGGTCCCGGTAGGGGTCGAGGCGCTCGTCGCCGGGGTCGAGCTCGGTGATCAGCACGTCGATGCGCGCCCACTCGAGCCCCTGCGCGACCGCGGTGCGCCCGAGCTTCGACGCGTCGAGCAGCAGGATCGTCTGCTCGGCGCGGTCGGCGAAGACCTCCTTCACCTGGGCCTCTTCGAGCGACGCCTCGCTCGATCCCGTCGCCGACAGGGCGGATGCCGAGGTGAAGAAGCGCTCATAGCCGAGCGACGCCGCGGCCCGGCAGGCGACCGCGCCGACGAAGCTGTCGGTGCGCTCCTCGAGTTCGCCGCCGATGAGGATCGACCGCACGCCGGCCCGCCGCCGGGCAGTCGCCGCGTTCTGGATCGAGTTGGTCGCGACGACGAGGTCGCGTGCCGTGATCTCGCCGAGCAGCACGCCGCTCGTCGACGAGGCGTCGAACGCCACGGCGCCGGTCGCGGGCACGAGGTCGAGGGCCTTGCGCGCGATGAGCGACTTGGCCGCGGAGCGGGTCGACATCCGATCCCCGAACGGGCGGGGGAGGACGGGGGCGACCGCGCCGCCGCGCACCCGGCGGGCGAGCCCCTCCGCCTCGAGGTCGTCGAGGTCGCGCCGAACCGTCATCGCCGAGACGCCGAGCTGCTCGGCGACCGGATCGAGGCGCAACGCCCCGTCGCGGGCGAGGATCTCGAGCAGGCGCGCCCGCCGCTCTTCGCCGAGGAGGGTCGCCATGGCCGTCAGCGTAGCCCGCAAGCGGTGGCGGCGGGCCCCGGCGGGAGCCCGCGCTTGACATCCCCGCGCGCTCGAACTAGTTTCACTGAAACCGGCATTGGTTCAATGAACCATCCGCAGGAACGACAGCACGACGGCAACGGCGCCCGCCTCGCGGCGAAGCGCCCCAGTGATTGAGGATGGCGATGACCAAGGCGGGACCCTACGAGGGCGTGACCTCGACCCAGGCGAGCATCGAGCGGGCCATGGAGTCGAGCGGGGGCGTGCTGCGACTCGCCCCGGCCTGGGTTCCGCGTTCCTTCTGCACGCCCGCCCAACGCCTGCGCCTGCACCCCGCGGACTACTTCCCGCTCGGCAAGGAGCGCGGCGGCATCGACGAGCGCTGGTTCGCGAGTGCGATCCGCGCGGAGAACGGCCCGCTGACCGACCCCTACGAGGGGCTCAGCCTGGTCGTCGGACCCGACGGCGAGATCATCCCGTTCGACGAGTTCATCGACGGCTCGAAGGGCGCCGCGATCGGCGACCGCCTGTGGGATGCCTACGGCAAGTGGCCGATGTACTCGAAGTTCTTCGACAACCAGTACCCGCTGCCGTTCCACGTGCACCAGAAGGACGAGCACGCGGCACTGGTCGGCAAGATGGGCAAGCCGGAGGCCTACTACTTCCCGCCGCAGCTGAACAACCACGGCGGCATGTTCCCGTACACGTTCTTCGGCTTCCACCCGGAGACCACGCGCGAGCAGGTGCTCGAGAAGCTGGAGCTGTTCCTCAAGGGCGGCGACAACCGCATCACCGAGCTCTCCGTCGCCTACCGCATCACCCCCGGCACCGGATGGGACGTTCCCCCGGGCGTGCTTCACGCCCCGGCGAGCATGTGCACCTACGAACCGCAGGCGGCGAGCGACGTGTTCGCGATGGCCGAGTCGTGGTCGAACAACCGCGAGGTGCCCGACGAGCTGCTGTGGAAGGACATCCCGGCCGACAAGGTCGGCGACCTCGACTTCGTGCTCGAGATCCTCGACTGGAACCTCAACGTCGACCCCGAGTTCTGGAGCCACCGCTTCAGCCCCGCGCTCGAGACCTCGGCGTCGCGCGAGGCCGGCGGCGCGCAGTACGTGGAGAAGTGGATCACCTACCGCTCGCACGCGTTCAGCGCGAAGGAACTCACCGTCAAGCCCGGCGAGACCGTCAGCATCGCCGACCAGGACGCCTACGGCTTCATCGCCGTCGACGGCCGGGGCGAGATCAACGGCCAGTCGGTCGAGGCGATCTCGAGCATCCGCTACGGCCAGCTCTCGCACGACGAGTACTTCGTGACCGGCGAGGCGATCGCGAACGGCGTCACCATCCGCAACACCTCCGACAGCGCCGACCTCGTGCTGCTCAAGCACTTCGGCCCGGGCAACCTCGAGCTAGCCGCCGACACGGGCGCCGTCGCGAAGGAGCGGGCGTGACGCCGTCCCCGACCTTCCACGGACGCTCGCGCGAGGAACTCGTGCGTCGCGTCGGGACGCTCGCCCAGATCGCCCGCGTCGACCGGCTCATCGAGGAGGAGGGTGCCGCGCGCGGCGCCCGACGCATCCGCCTGCTCACCGGCGGGGGACTCGAGGTGGAGATCCACCCCGACCGCGCCCTCGACCTCGGGCAGGTGACCTACCGGGGGGTGCCGGTCGCCTGGATGTCGCCGACCGGGATGGTCGCCCCCGGGCTCGCCGAGAGCCGCGGGTCGCAGTGGCTGCGGTCGTTCGGCGGCGGGCTGCTCGCGACCTGCGGGCTCGACTCCTTCGGACCGCCGACGACCGACGACGGGGTCGACTACCCGCAGCACGGCCGCATCGGAGTCGTGCCGGCGACGGTCACCCGCGCCGAGCTGCGCGGCACCGAGCTCGTGGTGAGCGGCACCGTGCGGCAGGCCGGCGTGTTCGGCGAGAACCTCGTGCTCGAACGCACCTGGTCGGCCGACCTCGGCGGCACGACGCTGCGGCTGCGCGACGTCGTGCGCAACGAGGGCTTCGCGGACGCCGGCCACATGGTGCTCTACCACGTCAACGTCGGCTGGCCGCTGCTCGACGAGACCGCGACCCTCGAGCTCCCATCCCGCGAGGTGAACCCGCGGGATGCCGACGCCCGCTCGGGCGCCGGGCGCTGGCACCAGATCGAGGAGCCGCAGGCCGGCTACCGGGAGCAGGTCTTCGGCCACGACTTCCGCGACAGCGGCACGGCGGTCGTCGCCGTCGACAACCCCGGCATCGACACCCGCCTCGAACTGCGCTTCGACTCCGGCACGCTGCCGGCCCTGCACCAGTGGAAGATGAGCGGCGAGGGGCACTACGTGATGGGCCTCGAGCCGGTCAACGTCAACTCCTTCACCGGGCGCGCGGGCGCCCGCGCCGCCGGCAACCTGCCGATCCTGAAGCCCGGCCGGTCGGTCGCCTACACGATCGACTTCGCCTTCTCGCCGTCGACCGAGACCAAGGGCCGGCGATGACCGCCCCCGCCCTGCGCATGAGCGGGATCACGAAGAGCTTCCCCGGCATCCGGGCGCTCACCGACGTCGCGCTCGAGGTCGCGGCGGGCGAGGTGCACGCGATCGTCGGCGAGAACGGCGCGGGCAAGTCGACGCTCATGAAGATCCTCGCCGGCGTGTACCAGCCCGACGAGGGCACCATCGAGCTGCAGGGCGAAGCCGTGCGGATCGCCGGCCCGATCGATGCGCGGAAGCGCGGCATCGGCATGGTGTACCAGGAGCTCAACCTCGTGCCCGACCTGACGGTCGCGGAGAACATCACCCTCGGGGGCCCGCCCTCCCGGTTCGGTCTCGTCGACCGCAAGGCGCTGCGGGCGCGCGCCGACGAGGTTCTCGCCGAACTCGGGGCGAAGGTCGACGCCGACGACCTGGTCGGATCGCTCCCGGTGAGCCAGCAGCAGCTGGTCGAGATCGCGAAGGCCTACGCCTCCTCGCCGCGCATCGTCGTGCTCGACGAGCCGACGTCGTCGCTCTCCGAGAACGAGGCCCAGGCGCTGTTCCGCGTCGTGCAGCGCATGAAGGATGCCGGCATCGCGGTGATCTACATCTCGCACCGGCTGCGCGAGGTCATCCAGCTGGCCGACCAGGTCACGGTGCTGCGCGACGGGACGCTCGTCGAGACCCGTCCCGCCGCGGGCATCACGGCGGCCGACATGATCCGCCTCATGGTGGGACGCGATCTCACCGACGTGTTCCCCAAGCGCGAGGTGCCGATCGGCGACGTCGTGCTGAGGGTCGAGGGGCTCACCCGGTCCGGCGTGTTCGACGACGTCGATCTCGACGTGCGCGCCGGCGAGATCGTCGGCCTGGCCGGGTTCGTCGGAGCGGGCCGCACCGAGGTGGCCCGGGCGATCTTCGGTCTCGATCGCGCCGACCGCGGCACGATCAGCATCGGCGGCGTCCCCGTCGCGGTGCGCTCGCCGCGGGCGGCGGTCGACGCGGGCATCGCCTACGTGCCCGAGGACCGCAAGCGTGACGGGCTCGTGCCGCAGCTCTCGGTGAAGGACAACATCTCGCTGCCCGTCCTGGGCGACGTGGCGACCGCCGGCTGGATCCGCGGCGGCGCCGAGCGGCGACTCGCCACCGAGAAGGCCACCGAGCTGGGCGTCTCCCCACCGGTGATCGACCGCCGGGTCGACACCTACAGCGGGGGCAACCAGCAGAAGGTCGTCTTCGCGAAGTGGCTCGCGACCCGGCCCGCCGTGCTCATCCTCGACGAGCCGACCCGCGGGGTGGACGTCGGCGCCAAGGCCGACATCCACACGATCATCGGCGAACTCGCGGCGCAGGGCACCGCGATCCTCATGATCTCGTCGGAACTGCCGGAGGTGCTCGCGGTGAGCGATCGGATCTACGTGCTGCACGAGGGGCGGGTCTCGGCCGAGTTGCCGCGCGGCGCCGGCGAGCAGGACGTCATGCACGCGGCGACCGGGGAGGTGGCGGCGTGAACGTCTCCACCGCGACCGTGCCGGGCGGCCGGATCGTGCGGCAGAGCTGGGCGTCGCGCTACGGGGCGACGCTGGCGATGCCCGCCGGGATCGTCGTGCTGCTCGTGCTCGGCACGGTGCTCAGTGACCGGTTCCTCTCCGTCGGCAACCTGACGAACGTGCTCATCAACATGTCGATCGTCGGCATCATCGTCGTCGGCATGACCTTCGTCTTCGTGAGCCGGGGGATGGCCGACCTCTCCGTGCCGGCCACCGTCGCCGTCGGCGGCATCCTCGTGCTGATGCTCGACGACGTCATCGGCACCTGGCCGGCGGCCCTCGTCGGCGTGCTCGTCGCGAGTCTCGCCGGCGTGGTCAACGGGGTGCTCGTCGGCTACGCCGGGCTCAACCCGGTGATCACGACCCTCGCCAGCGGCATCATCGTGCTCGGCATCGCGCAGGCGTTCGTCGGCGGCGTCATCGTCTACGGCCAGGACGCGGCCGCGAAGGACGTCCTCACCGGGCGGCTGTTCGGCGTGGTGCCCGTGATCGTGCTGATCTTCCTGCTCGTGGCCCTGCTCGGGCACCTCGCGCTCGCCCGTTCGGTGTTCGGTCGCTGGACCTACGCGGTGGGCAGCAACCCGCACGCCACGGAGGCCAGCGCCGTGCCGATCCGGCTGGTCAAGGCCGGGGCCTTCGTGCTCACCGCGACCCTCGCCGGGTTGAGCGGCGTACTGCTGGGGATCTCCCTCCAGGCGGCGCGGCCCGAGATCGGCACCGGGTACGAGTTCGATGCGATCACCGCGGTCGTCGTCGGCGGGGTGAGCCTCCTGGGCGGCTCCGGCAGCATCCCCCGGGCCATCGGCGGGCTGCTGTTCGTGACGCTCCTCAACAACATCCTGATCCTGCAGGGCGTGCCGTCCGAGCCTCAGGGCATGGTCAAGGGTGCCCTGATCGCGGGCGCCGTCGCGCTCGATGTGTACCTGCGACGCCGAGGAGGCCGCGAATGAACGCCGTCCGCCGCGCATTCGACAGCGACGTCTTCCTCGGGGTCGTGCGCTACCGCGTCGCGATCATCCTCGTGGCCACGATCGTCGTCTCGGCCTCGCTGGTGCCCGGCATCCTCGAGTTCCGCGCGCTCAGCCTCAGCCTCGACCGGATCAGCACCACGGCGCTCGTCGCCGTCGGCCTGACCGTGGTGCTGCTCGCCGGGAAGCTCGACCTCTCCGGCGGCGCCATCCTCGCCCTCTCCGGCATCACCGCGATCGGGCTCCAGGAGGAGCTCGGGCAGGTGCCCGCCGCGGTCGTCGGCATCGGCGTCGGGGTGCTCGCGGGGATCGTGAACGGCTTCCTCGTGGTGGTGCTGAGGATCAACTCCCTCGTCGCGACGCTGGCCTCGATGCTGTTCTTCCGGGCGCTGTGCCACTTCATCACCGAATCGCGTCCGTTCAGCGGGCTCGACCCGCTGTTCGGCCTCGTGGTCTCGCGTCCGATCGAGGGCACCGTGACCCTGCGCACGATCATCTTCATCCTGCTGCTCGTGGCGCTGCATCTGTGGCTCACCCGCGCGGTCGCCGGCCGCAACCTGTTCGCCGTTGGCAGCAACCCGGTCGCGGCCGAGGCGAGCGGGATCCGCGCGAACGGCTACGTGTTCGGCACGTTCGTCTTCGCCGGGACGACCGCCGGAGCGGCCGGCGTCATCCAGAGCCTCAGCGTCAACACCGGATCGCCGGTGTTCGGCGAGTCGACCTCGCTGCTGGCGATCGCGGCCGTCGTGATCGGCGGCACCCGCCTCGAGGGCGGCCGGGCGTCGGCCCTCGGCACCCTCGGCGGCCTGCTGGTCATGGCGATCCTCACCACGGCCATGGAGTTCTCGAACGTCCCCGCCTACATCCAGAACATCGTCACGGGAGTCATCCTCCTGCTGCTGATTTTGCTCGACCGCTTCGTGTCGGGCAAGAAGGGCCGGAACCTGTCGTTGACCGCATTCCTGCGGTCGGTGCGTCGGGCCCGGCGAAACCCCGAAAACGAGAGGACTCACGCACCATGAGAACCACCCCCCTCATCGGCGGCGCCGTTGCCGCCGTGGCCGCGCTCGCGCTGGCCGGCTGTGCCACCGGAGGCACCGGCGGCGGCGACGCCGACTCGATGGACATCTGCTACGTCACGGCTGCGGAGTCGCACGCCTACGTCACCCCGGCGAATGAGGCGTTCGACGAGGCCGCCGACGCGGCCGGCGCGACCGTCAACCGCCTGTCGCAGGAGTTCGACGTGCAGACCGGCACCGACCAGCTCACCACCTGCGTCAGCCAGGGCGCCGACGGCATCGTGCTGTGGCCGCTCGACCCCCAGGCCTACATCCCGGGCATGATCGCCGCCCAGGACGCCGGCATCCCGCTCATCATCATCAACTCGCCGATGGACGCCGAGGCGGAGGAGTACTACGACTCCTTCACCGGTCCCGACGTCTACGAGGAGGGCGTGCTCTCCGCGGACGCTCTCGACGAGGTGCTCGGCGGCACGGGCAACGTCGTGATCATCGCCGGCCAGGCCGGCAACGGCACGACGATCGGCCGCACCGACGGGTTCACCGAGCGGCTCGCCGAGCTCGGCTCGGAGATCGAGGTGCTGCAGGTGGTCAACGCCGACTTCGACCAGCAGAAGGCGCTCGAGGCGAGCCGCGACCTGCTGACCCGGTTCGGTGACGACATCGACGGCGTCTACGCCAACGACGACACGATGGCGCTCGGCTTCATCGACGCCTGGAAGGAGTCGGG
>CAZPJC010000102.1:0-8023 GCA_964586645.1 uncultured Schumannella sp. | reverse complement strand
GGCGATGTCGCTCGAGACGATCTCGTCCTCGGTGTACTTGAGGATGCCCTTGAGCGGACCCTCGGCGGCCTTCTTGTACGCGGCGTTGACCGCCTCGACGGTGACCGGCTTGGTCGCCGTCACGGTGAGGTCGGTGATCGAGCCGGTGATGACCGGCACGCGCAGCGCGTAGCCGTCGAGCTTGCCGACGAGCTCCGGGATGACGAGGCCGAGCGCCTTGGCGGCACCGGTGGAGGTCGGGATGATGTTCGCGGCGGCGGCGCGCGCGCGGCGCAGGTCGCTGTGCGGGCCGTCCTGCAGGTTCTGGTCGGCGGTGTAGGCGTGCACCGTCGTCATGAGGCCGCGCTCGATGCCGAACTCGTCCATGAAGACCTTGGCGAGCGGGGCGAGGCAGTTGGTCGTGCACGACGCGTTCGAGATGATCGAGTGCACCGCGGGGTCGTAGGTTCCCTCGTTGACGCCGAGCACGAGCGTGGCGACGTCGTCGCCGGTGGCGGGGGCCGAGATGACGACCTTCTTCGCGCCGGCCGTGATGTGCTTGTGGGCGTCCTCGGACTTGGTGAAGCGTCCGGTCGACTCGATCACGATGTCGACGCCGAGCTCGCCCCACGGCAGGTTCGCCGGGTCGCGCTCCTCGAAGACCTTGATGGCCCTGCCGTTGACGATGATCTGGGTCTCGTCGAAGGTGACCTCCGCGTCGAGCCGGCCCGTGATCGAGTCGTACTTGAGGAGGTGGGCAAGCGTCTTGTTGTCGGTGAGGTCGTTGACCGCGACGATCTCGAGGTCGCTGCCCTTCTCGAGCGCGGCGCGGAAGAAGTTGCGCCCGATTCGTCCGAACCCGTTGATACCGATCTTGACCGACACAGAAAGCTCCTTGGAAAGTGGTCTGGGGTGTGGTGGCGGTGGCGGAAGGCGACCGGGCCCGGAACCCCGGAAAGAGGGGCCCGGATCCCGGTCGCGTCAGCGCTTTCTGACGGCGCAGTCGCCGTTACGACAGTAGCAGGAGCCCCGCCGCTCCCTGGCGCGCCGCCTCGAACCGGGCGCCGGCATCCGCCCAGTTGGCGATGTTCCAGAACGCCTTCACGTAGTCGGCCTTGACGTTCACGTAGTCGAGGTAGAAGGCGTGCTCCCACATGTCGAGCTGGAGGATCGGCGTGACGCCCAGCGGGGTGTTGTTCTGCTGGTCGTACAGCTGGTGGATGAGCAGGCGCGAGCCCACCGGGTCCCAGGCGAGCACGGCCCAGCCCGAGCCCTGGAGGCTGTTCGCGGCGGCGCTGAAGTGGCCGACGAACTTGTCGAACGATCCGAAGAACTCGTCGACCGCCGCCGCGAGCTCGCCCTCGGGCTTGCCCGCGCCGTCCGGAGTCAGGTTCTTCCAGAAGATCGAGTGGTTGATGTGGCCGCCGAGGTGGAACGCGAGGTCCTTCTCGAGCTTCGGCACGTTCGCGTAGTCGCCCGAGTCGCGCGCCTCGGCGAGCTTCTCGAGAGCGGTGTTGGCGCCCGCGACGTAGGCGGCGTGGTGCTTGTCGTGATGCAGCTCCATGATCCTGGCGCTGATGTGCGGCTCGAGGGCCGCGTAGTCGTAGGGGAGATCCGGAAGCGTGTAGTCAGCCATGCGTTCAGCCTACGCTCGGGCGACCCCCAGCCGCCGGGGGTTGACGGTGAACTCCGAGGTTCCGGGGCCGACTGCCCGGGACGCCTCAGTCGAGGTCGGGAAGACCCGCGTCGGTGCTCGGCAGACCGAGGTCGGACGCCTTCTTGTCGGCCATCGCGAGCAGGCGGCGGATGCGGCCGGCGACCGCGTCCTTCGTCATCGGCGGGTCGGCGTGGTGGCCCAGTTCGTCGAGACTCGCGTCGCGGTGGGCGAGGCGGAGCGCCCCGGCGTAGCGCAGGTGCTCGGGAACGTCGTCCCCGAGGATCTCCAGCGCCCGCTCGACCCGCGCGCACGCGGCGACGGCGGCCTGCGCGGAACGTCGCAGGTTCGCGTCGTCGAAGTTCACGAGGCGATTCGCGGTCGCCCGCACCTCGCGACGCTGACGCAGCTCCTCCCACGCCGTGACGCTCGCTCCGGCCCCCATGAGCTGGAGCATCGCGCCGATCGCCTCGCCGTCCCGCACGACGACCCGGAACGACCCGCGCACCTCCCGGGCCTTCGCCGGGATCTTGAGCCGTCCCGCCGCACCGACGAGAGCCATCGCGGCCTCGTTGCCGGGGCAGACGACCTCGAGGGCGGCCGAACGTCCCGGATCGGTGAGCGACCCGGTCGCGAGGAACGCGCCGCGCCAGATCGCCGCGAGCTCCTCGCGGGATCCCGTCGTGAGGCGGTTCGGCAGGCCGCGGACGGGACGGTTGCGGGCGTCGATGAGCCCCGTCTGACGGGCGAGCGTCTCGGCGCCGTCGATGACCCGCACGAGATACGTGCTCGTGCGACGCAGGTTGCTGCCGGATATGACCGAGACCTCGCTGCGCACGCCGTACAGTTCCGCGAGGTCCTTGCGGACGCGCCGGGCGATGCGCGGCGACTCGAGTTCGGCCTCGACCGCGATGCGGTTCGAGATCGTGTGCAGCCCGCTCGAGAAGCGCAGGAGCGCCGCCAGCTCCGCGGCCCGCACGGCCGTCTTGCCGACCTCGACCCCGGCGAGTTCTTCCTTCACATCGGCCGTCAGTGCCACGCGGTCGTCCCTACCTGCTTGTTGATGAGTCGGGCCAGCTTGAGTCGGTCATTCTCGACCGAGATCGCGGTGCTTCACGCTGACCGCCAGGCCCGGGAGCACGCTCAGCCGGGCTTTCAGCTCCTCGGCCATCGCCACGGAGCGGTGCTTACCGCCGGTGCATCCCAGAGCGATCGTAGCGTGCCGCTTGTTCTCCCGGCCGTACCCGTCGAGCACGGGAGCGAGCGCCTGCACGTAGCCGTCGAGGAATTCCCGCGCGCCGGGCAGCCCGAGCACGTACTCGCTGACGCGCGTGTCCAGTCCGGTGAGCGGTTTCAGCTCGGGGATCCAGAACGGATTCGGCAGGAAGCGGCAGTCGGCCACGTGGTCGGCGTCGGACGGCAACCCGTACTTGTAGCCGAAGCTCATCACCGTGACCCGGATGGCCGGCTCCCCCGCGGCCGAGAACTGCTCGGTCACGAGCTGGCTGAGCTGATGGATGTTGAGCTCGCTCGTGTCGATGACGAAGTCGCTCTGCTCGCGCAGTTCGGCGAGCCGCGTCCGCTCGGCGGTGATCCCGTCGAGGAGCGTGCCGTCGCCCTGCAGCGGGTGCGGCCGGCGCACCGACTCGAACCGGCGGACGAGTGCCGCGTCGGTGGCGTCGAGGAACAGCACGCGCGTGTCGTCGGTGCCCCGGAGCGACTCGAGCGCCTCCTGCACGTCGGCGAACAGCTTTCCGCCGCGGATGTCGACGACCGCCGCGACGCGCGGGATCGTGTCGCCGGTGTGGCGGGAGAGATCGATCAGCGGGCGCAGCATCTGCGGCGGGAGGTTGTCGACGACGTACCAGCCGAGATCCTCGAGGGCGTTGCCGACCGTCGAGCGCCCGGCGCCCGACATCCCCGTGACGAGCAGGAGCTCGCGGCGTGGTGCGCCGGGCTCGACCTGACCCTGACCGCCGGTCTCTGTCAACGACACTGCGCCACCGTCACTGCCCTTCGGGATCTCCCGTCAGCCTACCGACGATCGCGGCGGCGAGGGATGGGCCGACGCCCTTCACCTCGGCGATCTGCTCGGGCGTCGCCGCCCGCAGCCGGGCGACGGATCCGAAGTGCGCGAGCAGCACCTTCACGCGCGCGGGGCCGAGTCCCGGGATCTCGGACAGCACCGAGGCGATGTCGTTCTTGCGCTTCTGCCGCTGGAAGCTGATCGCGAAACGGTGGGCCTCGTCGCGCAGACGCTGGATCAGGAAGAGCGCCTCGCTGTTGCGCGGCAGGATCACCGGGAACGACTCCCCCGGCAGCCAGATCTCTTCGAGGCGCTTCGCGATGCCCGCGACGGGGATGTCCCGGATGCCCAGCTCGCGCAGCACCGCGGCCGCGGCGTTCACCTGCGGCTCTCCGCCGTCGACGAGGATCAGCCCGGGCCGGTACGCGAAGCGCTTGCGCCGCACGCCCTCCTCCTCGCCGGACGGCTCGGCCTCGTCCTCCTCGAGCCGGGCGAGGCGCCGCCGGAGCACTTGGGAGATCGCCTCGAGGTCGTCGGCGTACTCCTTGATCGCGAACTTGCGGTACGAGTTCTTCAGCGGCAAGCCGTCCTCGAAGACGACCATCGAGGCGACGATGTTGGTGCCGCCGAGATGGGACACGTCGTAGCACTCGATCCGCAGGGGCGCCTCGTCGAGCCCGAGGGCTTCCTGGATATCGGTGAGCGCCTGCGTGCGGGCGACGTAGTCGCCGCTGCGCCGCATCTTGTAGAGCCCGAGAGCCTGCTTCGCGTTGAGCGTCGCGGTCTGCAGGATCGCCGCCTTGTCGCCGCGCTGCGCCGCGCGGAGGACGACCGAGCCCTTCGCGCGCCGATCGCTCAGCCAGGCCTCGAGAGCGGGGGCGTCGTCGGGCAGTCGCGGCACGACGATCTCGCGGGGCGGCTGCTCGGTCTCGTAGGCGCTCAGCAGCACGGCTTCGACGAGGTCGCCGACAGCCAAGTCGAGCTCGGTGTCGACGACCCAGCTGCGCGTCCCCGTGATCCGGCCGCCGCGGACGGCGAACTGCTGAACGGCGGCGGCGAGCTCGTCGTACTCGATGCCGAAGACATCCGTGTCGGCGGCGTCCTCGGCGAGCACGACGGCGCTGCGCTCGAGGACGTTCTCGAGCGCCTGGAGCCGGTCGCGGATCTTCGCGGCGCGCTCGTACTCGAACGCCGCGGCCGCCGCCTTCATCTCGCGCTCGAGCAGCCGCACCACCGAGCGGTCGGGATGCGCCATGAAGGCGACGAAGTCGTCGACGATCGCGCGGTGCTCCTCGATCGAGACCCGGCCCGAGCAGGGCCCGCCGCAGCGGCCGATCTGCCCGGGGAAGCACGGCCGGCCGGTCTGCATGGCGCGCTTGTAGCTCGAGTCGGAGCAGGTGCGGATCGGGAACGCCCGCACCATCAGCTCGATCGTGTCGCGCACCGCCCAGATCTTCGGATACGGGCCGAAGTACTTCGCCCCCGGGATCCGCCGGTTGCGGGTGACCATGACGCGCGGCGCCTCGTCGGCGAGCGTGACGACCATGTACGGGTAGGTCTTGTCGTCGCGGAACTTGACGTTGAACGGCGGCGCGAACTCCTTGATCCAGGCGTACTCGAGGTCGAGAGCCTCCCGGTCGCTGCCGACGACCGTCCACTCGACGCCGGTCGCGGTGAGCACCATCGCCCGCGTGCGCTGGTGCAGGTTGCGCATCGGCTGGAAGTAGTTGCTGAGCCGCTGCCGGAGGTTGATCGCCTTGCCGACGTAGAGCACGCGGCCGCGGGCATCCCGGAATCGGTAGACGCCCGGACTGGTCGGGATCTCGCCGGCCTTCGGGCGCCACTCGATCGCATCGGGCCGGGTGACCCTCGCCATCAGCCCGCCTTGCGCGCGGGCTCGGCCGTCTCGAGATCGAGGATCTCGGCGAGGAAGACCCCTGTTGCGCTCTCCGGCACCGTCGCGATGTGCTCGGGCGTGCCCGTGGCCAGCACGCGCCCGCCGCCGGATCCGCCTTCGGGACCGAGGTCGATCACCCAGTCCGCGCTCTTGATGACGTCGAGGTTGTGCTCGATCACGATGACGGTGTTGCCCTTGTCGACGAGCCCGTTGAGCACGAGCAGCAGTTTCCGCACGTCTTCGAAGTGCAGGCCCGTCGTCGGCTCGTCGAGCACGTACACGCTCCGCCCGTTGGAGCGCTTCTGCAGCTCGGTCGCGAGCTTGACGCGCTGCGCCTCGCCGCCGGAGAGCGTCGTCGCCGACTGGCCGAGCCGCACGTAGCCGAGTCCGACCTCGACGAGGGTCTTCAGATACCGATGGATGGCGCTGATCGGCTCGAAGAAGTCGGCGGCCTCGGCGATCGGCATGTCGAGCACCTCGGCGATGTTCTTGCCCTTGTAGTGCACCTGGAGGGTGTCGCGGTTGTAGCGCGCTCCCCCGCAGGTCTCGCACGCGACGTAGACGTCGGGCAGGAAGTTCATCTCGATCTTGATCGTGCCGTCGCCTGCGCAGGTCTCGCAGCGACCGCCCTTGACGTTGAACGAGAAGCGACCGGGCTGGTAGCCGCGGGCCTTCGCCTCCATCGTCTCGGAGAAGAGCGTGCGGATGCGGTCGAAGACCCCGGTGTAGGTCGCCGGGTTGGATCGCGGCGTGCGTCCGATCGGCGCCTGGTCGACGTGCACGACCTTGTCGAGCTGGTCCAGACCGGTGACGCGCTTGTGTCGCCCGGGCACCTGGCGGGCGCCGTTGAGCTCGTTCGCGAGCACCTTGTAGAGGATGTCGTTGACGAGGCTCGACTTGCCCGAGCCGCTGACCCCGGTGACCGAGACGAACGCGCCGAGCGGGAAGCTCACGGTGACGTCCTGGAGGTTGTTCGCCTTCGCGCCCTCCACGGTGACCTGGCGGTTCGTGTCGATCGGTCGGCGCTTCGTGGGCATCTCGATCGAGCGTCGACCGGCGAGGTAGTCGCCCGTCACCGACTTCGTGTTCTTCAGCAGCGACGCGTAGTCCCCCGAGTGCACGACCTCGCCGCCGTGCTCCCCCGCGCCCGGTCCGATGTCGACGAGCCAGTCGGCGGTGCGGATGGTGTCCTCGTCGTGCTCGACGACGATGAGGGTGTTGCCGAGGTTCTTCAGCTTCACGAGCGTGTCGATCAGCCGCCGGTTGTCGCGCTGGTGCAGCCCGATGCTGGGCTCGTCGAGCACGTAGAGCACGCCCGTCAGTCCCGAGCCGATCTGGGTCGCGAGCCGGATGCGCTGCGCCTCGCCGCCGGAGAGGGTCGCCGCCGCGCGCGCCATCGTCAGGTAGCCGAGGCCGACCTCGAGCAGGAACTCGAGCCGCAGCCGGATCTCGCGCAACACCTGCGCGGCGATCTTCGCCTGCCGTTCGGTGAGGTCGAGGCGTTCCATGAACTGGTACGCGCCGCTCAGGCTGAGGTTGGCGACCGCAGAGATGCTCTCGCCGTCGACCTTGACCGCGAGCACCTCGGGCTTGAGCCGCTCGCCGTCGCAGACCGGGCAGGGGATCTCGCGGAGGTACTCGCCGTAGCGCTGCTTCGACCACTCCCCCTCGGCCTCCTGGAACTTGCGCTCGATGTAGGGCATCACGCCCTCGAACCCGGTCGAGTACTTCACCGTGCGTCCGTAGCGGTTGCGCCAGGAGACGGCGACCTCGAAGTCGTTGCCGCGCAGGATCGCCTGCTGGGCCGCCTCCGACAGGTCCTGCCAGGGGGTGTCGAGGTCGAAGTCGAGATCCTTGCCGAGGCCCTGGAGCAGGCGGGTGAAGTACGAGTACATCCCCTTGCCGGCCTGGTTCCAGGGCAGCACGACCCCCTCGCGGAGGGTGAGGGCTGGGTCGCCGATCACGAGGTCGGTGTCGACGGCCATCTTGGTGCCGAGGCCCGAGCACTCCGGGCACGCGCCGAAGGGGGCGTTGAACGAGAACGTGCGCGGCTCGATCTCGGTGAGCTGGATCGGGTGGTTGTTCGGGCAGGACAGCTTCTCGCTGAACGTGCGCGCACCTGCGGGGCCGTCGACATCCACGAAGTCGATCGTGACCAGGCCGCCCGCGAGCCCGAGCGCCGTCTCGACCGAATCGGTGAGCCGGGTGAGCAGGTCGTCGGCGGCGACGAGCCGGTCGACGACGACCGAGATGTCGTGCTTGTACTGCTTCTTGAGCGTCGGCGGGTCGGTGAGCTGGATCGTCTCGCCGTCGACCACGGCGCGCGAGTAGCCGCCGGTCTGCAGCTCCTTGAAGAGGTCGACGAACTCCCCCTTCTTCTGCGACACGATCGGCGCGAGCACCTGGTAACGGGTGCCGGTCTCGAGCTCCATCAGCTGGTCGGCGATCTGCTGCACGGTCTGGCGCT
>CAZPJC010000101.1:0-8208 GCA_964586645.1 uncultured Schumannella sp. | reverse complement strand
GCGGCTACGGCCACGAGCCGTTCCTCGTCGCGGGCGGCTTCGACGGCGAGGATCCGCGCGCGGTGCACGCCCGGTTCGCCGCGGTGCTCGACGAGGTGCTCGACCGGATCGCCGCGATCAAGGCCGCGGCGGCGGCGGGCGACGAGTCGCGCCCCGCGTGGCCGATGATCATCCTCCGCACGCCGAAGGGCTGGACCTGCCCGGCCGAGATCGACGGGCTCCCGGTGGAGGGCACCTGGCGGGCCCACCAGGTGCCGCTCGCGAGCGCCCGCGACACCGAGGCGCATCTGCGCATCCTCGACGACTGGCTGCGGTCCTACCGCCCCGAGGAGTTGTTCGACGAGGCCGGGGCGCCGCGCCCCGAGGTGGTCGCCCTCGCCCCGGCGGGCGACCGGCGGATGAGCGCGAACCCGGTGACGAACGGCGGCCTGCTGCGTCGCGACCTGCACCTGCCCGAGTTCCAGCGGGCGGGAGTCGAGGTCGACCCGGCCCTCCGCGGTGAGGCGCAGGTGGAGTCGACCGCGGTGCTCGGGCACTGGCTCGCCGACGTCATCCGCGCCAACCCCGACGACTTCCGCATCTTCGGGCCCGATGAGACGGCATCCAACCGGCTCGCGCCGGCGATCTACGCCGCCACCGCGAAGCAGTGGAACGCCGGGATCGACGCCGTCGACCAGAACCTCGCCGTCACCGGGCGGGTGATGGAGGTGCTCAGCGAGCATCAGTGCCAGGGCTGGCTCGAGGGCTATCTGCTGACCGGGCGGCACGGCCTGTTCAACACCTACGAGGCTTTCGCGCACATCGTCGACTCGATGTTCAACCAGCACGCCAAGTGGCTCGAGGCGTCGCGGCGCATCCCCTGGCGACGCCCGATCGCGAGTCTCAACTATCTGCTGTCGAGCCACGTCTGGCGCCAGGACCACAACGGCTTCAGCCACCAGGACCCGGGGTTCCTCGACGTCGCCGTGAACAAGAGCGCCGAGGTCGTGCGGGTCTACCTCCCGTTCGACGCGAACACCCTGCTCTCGACCTACGACCACTGCCTCCGCTCGGTCGGCTACGTGAACGTCGTGGTCGCCGGCAAGCAGCCCGCGCCGCAGTGGCTCACGATGGACGAAGCCGTCGCGCACTGCACGCGCGGGCTCGGCATCCTGCCCTGGGCGGGCACCGAGGTCGACGGGCGGGAACCGGATGTCGTGCTCGCCGCGGCCGGGGACGTCCCGACGCTCGAGGTGCTGGCCGCCGCGGCGATCCTGCGGGAGCGCGTGCCCGGGCTCGTCGTGCGCGTCGTCAACGTCGTCGACCTGATGCGCCTGCAGCCGGTCGATCAGCATCCCCACGGGCTGCCGGACGCCGACTACGACGCGATCTTCACGACGGATCGGCCGGTGATCTTCGCGTTCCACGGCTACCCCGCGCTCATCCACCGCCTCACCTACAAGCGCGCGGGACACGCGCAGCTGCACGTGCACGGGTTCCAGGAGCGCGGCACGACGACGACCCCGTTCGACATGGTCATGCTCAACGACCTCGACCGCTACCGGCTCGCGATCGACGTTCTCGACCGGGTGCCCGGCCTGGCCGCGGCCAACGCCCAGCTGCGGCAGGAGCTGGAGGACACCCGGCGGCGCGCCCGCGCGTACACCCGGGAGCACGGCGAGGACCTCCCGGAGGTCGCCGACTGGCGGTGGCCGGGCGACCGCGGCTAGGCCCCGCCCTCCGGGGCTTCTGGGTTCCTAGGCGTCCAGGTCGTCGACGCCGGGCATCCACGACTGGCCGGGGGAGCCCCAGCTCTTCTTGCGGATCGCCTTCGCGACGCCCTTGTCGTGCGGGTGCGCGAGCCGGTCGGCGTAGAGCACGCCGTCGAGGTGGTCGTACTCGTGCTGGAAGATGCGGGCGAGCCAGCCGGTCGCGCGCACCTCGAACGGCGTCCCGTCCAGGTCGGTCGCGGTCAGCACGGCCTCGGTCGAACGCCGGAGCGGGAACCGCTCGCCCGGGATGGAGAGGCAGCCCTCGGACTCCTCGTCCTCGTCGAGTTCGCCGAGGGTGAGCGGGGCGATCAGCAGGTGCGGGTTGATCGCCGTGCCCCGGTGCGCCGCGCCCTCCTCGTCGACCCACGACCAGACGAAGATGCGCAGCGGCACGCCCACCTGGGGCGCGGCGAGACCGACCCCGGGGGCCGCCGCCATCGTCTCCTCCATGTCGCGGACGAGCTCGCGCACCGAATCGTCGATCTCGCCGACCGCGGCGGCGGGGGAGTGGAGGGTCGGATCGCCGGTGATGCGAATCGGTCGGACGGCCATTCGGCCAGGATATCCAGCCTTCGTCCGCTAGATTTCCGGGGTGGATGTCCTGGACGAACTCGACGTGCAGAGCGTCATCGGCGGCATGGCCCCCATCGGCATCCTCATCGCGCTCGTCGGCGCCGTGTTCCTCTCGCTGGGAGCGCAGTTCCAGCACCGCGGCGTCGAACTGGTCGAGGAGAAGCACGGCTCGGGCGCCAAGGCCGGTCTCAGCGTCCGCCAGCTGCTGCACCTGCTGGCCCGGCCGTCGTGGGTGATCGGCTCGGTCATGCTCGGGCTCGCGATCCTGCTGCAGCTGACGAGCCTGGGCTTCGCGCCGCTGATCGTCGTGCAGCCGATCGGCGCCGTCGCCCTCGTCATCACCACGATCGTCAACGCGCGGGTCACCAAGGTGAAGATCCAGGGCGCCGTGCTGCGGGCCGTCGCCCTCTGCGTGGGCGGCATCGCGCTGTTCGTCACCGTCGCGGCCTTCGTCGCGGAGGAGCAGGTCATCGGGGAGCAGCAGCTCGTCATCATCCTGAGCATCCTCGGCGGGGTGATCCTGCTTCTCGCCCTGACCTTCGCCTTCGCCCGCAAGCGGGCGGGCGCACTCTTCTACATCGTCTCGGCGGGCGTGCTCTACGGCTTCGTCGCGACCCTCGCCAAGGTCGTCATCAACCGTCTCGGCAACCTCATGGCGGGCATCGTCGGCGGCGAGTTCGAGTGGCTGACCCTCGGGTGCGTGGTCGGGCTGCTCGTCGCCGCGGGGCTCGGCGCCTATTTCGTGCAGACCGCTTACTCGCTCGGCTCGCCGGACCTCGTGATCGCCGGCCTCACCGTCGTCGACCCGCTCATCGCCGTCGCGATCGGCATCGCCGTGCTCGGCGAGGCGGCGCACGCCCCCCTCTGGGCCATCCCGGTGTGGGCGCTCGCCGCGGCGCTGGCGATCTACGGGGTGTTCCAGCTGTCGAAGCACCACCCGCAGACCCACGCCCGCCTGGTCGAGGAGTTCACGGGCCCGGACGGCGCCTCCTCCGACAGCGCGCCGTGACCGGGCCGTCCGGCGGCCTGGGATAACCTCGTCCGGTGCGGATCATGATCGGCGGCGACACCTTCGCGCCTGACATCAACGGCTCCGCCTCCTTCGCGAAGCGGCTCGCCGTGGTGCTCACGCAGCGCGGACACGAGGTGCACATCGTCGCGCCGTCGGCGACCGGGCGCGCGAGCTCCGGGCTCGAGCCGCACGACGGGGTCGACCTGATGGTGCACCGGCTGCACAGCTGGCGCTGGTACCCGCATCCGTGGCTGCGGTTCGCCCTCCCGTGGCGGGCGAAGCCGAACGCCCGCAAGCTCATCGAGAAGTACCGGCCGGATGTCGTGCACTTCCAGTCGCACATCATCATCGGCGGCGGGCTCGCTCCGGTGGCGAAGGAGCACGGCATCCGCCTCATCGGCACCAATCACACGATGGCCGAGAACATCGCCCAGCACGTGACGATCTTCCCGCCGCCTCTGCTGCGCTGGCTCATCCGCACCCAGTGGAAGGCGGCTCGGGATGTCTACGCCCTCGCCGACGAGGTCACGACGCCGACGAAGCGCTCGAGCGACTACTTCGAGGAGATGACCGGGCTCACCGGCGTGCACTCGATCTCGAACGGCATCGACGCCGCCAACTACGTGCCGAGCTTCGAGCCGCGCACGCAGAACCGCATCGTCTTCGTCGGCCGGCTCGACGAGGAGAAGTGCATCCACGAGCTGCTCCAGGCGTTCGCGCTGCTCGACGCCGGCCTGGACGCGAGACTCGACATCGTCGGCAACGGCGAGGACGGCCCCCGCCTCGAGCGGCTCGCGCGGGAACTCGGGATCACCGACCGCGTGACCTTCCACGGCAAGGCGTCCGACGACCAGCTGCGCGACATCCTCACCCACGGTGCCGTGTTCGCGATGCCCTCACGGGCCGAGCTGCAGTGCATCGCGGCGATGGAGGCCATGGCGTCGGCCCTGCCGGTCGTCGCCGCGAACGCGATGGCCCTGCCGCACCTCGTGCATCCGGGCGAGAACGGCTACCTCTACGAGCCCGGCGACATCCCCGCGTTCGCCGAGCACCTGAACGCCGTGCTGACCGCGCCACCCGCGGAGTACGCGGCGATGAAGAAGGCCTCGCAGCGCATCGTCGCCAAACACGACCTCCAGGCCACCGTCGACATCTTCGAGGCGCTGTACCGTGGGGAACCGGTGACCGACCCGGTCACCGACGAACCGGCCTCCTCCGCCGCACCCGAGCGGGCGAAGCCGGCGCGGGGCGGTAGCTCAGCTGGTTAGAGCAGCGGACTCATAATCCGTCGGTCACGGGTTCAAGTCCCGTCCGCCCTACCGACTCCTTCGCAGAGTCGCGTCGTGGCACCCTGTGGGGATGCGACCGCTGCGCTACTCGATCAACGTTTCCCTCGACGGCTGCGTCGACCACCAGGCCGGCGTCCCCGATGAGGAGTCGCACAACCACGCGGCGCAGACCATCGCGCGCGCCGACGCGATCATTCTCGGCCGCACGACTTACGAGTTGATGGAGTTCTGGCGCACCGCCGAGAACCTGCCGCCGTGGATGCAGCCCTTCCGCACCGCGATCAATGACGCGAAGAAGTACCTCGTCTCGAGCACGCGCGAACCGGACGGCTGGAACACCGAGGCTCTCGGAGGCGACGTCGTCGAGGCGGTGCGGGCCCTGAAACAGCAGCCGGGGGATGGACTCTACGTCGGCGGGGTGACGCTGCCGACGGCCCTGGCGGCCGCCGGCCTCATCGACGAGTACGAGTTCGTCGTGTTCCCGACGCTCGTGGGACACGGCCCGTACCTCTTCCAAGGTCTCGCGAAGCCTCTCGCTCTGCGACTCGTCGGCACGACCGAGTTCGCGTCGGGCGTGAGGGCTGAGCGGTACGTGCCGGTCGCGCCCCGCGCCGACCAGGTCACGAATCTGTAACGAAGCCGCCGGGTGACCGCCCGAACGCCTGGAAATCCGGCGGGATGTCGGTGGTTCTCGATGACCTGAGGGCATGACGAAGACCGCTCCCGAGCCCGTGGCCGCCGTGTCATGGCGCGGTCCCGACGCGCGCGAGCGGATCGAGTGGAAACTCGCCGAGGCGGAGGTCGCGGCCTGGCAGGCGGCCCGAGCGATGGCGGCCCAGATGTCGGCGATGGCCGACGTGCTCGCCGACGCCGAGCGGCATCCCGAGGTCTTCGCGATCTTCGACGGCGAACCGACGGATGTCGACCTCACGATCGCTCACGACGCCGCGATCGCCGATCTCGCGGTGCGCCTGTCGATCGCGGAGGGCACGGTCGCGATCCTCGCCCATCAGGCCGCGACGCTGCGCACCCGAGCCCCGCACACGTGGGCGCCGTTCCGCGCCGGCGAGATCTCGGCGGCCAATGCCCGCAGGCTCGCCGACACCCTCGACGGGATGCCGGCGGCGCCCGACTCCGACGCCGCGATCGACGACCGCGCCGTCGAGCTGGCGCCGCTCGCCCCGGCTCGCTTCGGCGAGCGGATGCGCGTCCTCCGCGAGCGGCTGCATCCGCGCGCGATCGAGGAGCGGCACCGCGGGGCGGCCGAAGGTCGCCGCGTCGTGCGAGAGGACGACCCCGACGGCATGGCCTGGCTCGGGTTCCACCTGCCGGCGCCGCAGGCCCAGGCGGCGTGGGAGCGGATCGATCAGGCGGCGCGGCACCTCGCCGCCGCCCTCGCCGAGGGTCGCACCCTCGATCAGCTGCGGGCGGATGTCGGCGCCGACCTGCTCACCGGGTGGAACGATCCCGAGACCGCCCCGCGCGTGACCGTCGGCGTCCTCGTGCCGATGATGACCCTTCTCGGGCGTTCCGACGAGCCCGGCACTCTCGACGGGTACGGACCGATCGACGGCGACACCGCCCGCCGGCTCGCGGCGCACGCGCCGAGCTTCCACCGCATCCTCACCCACCCCGTCTCGAGCACGATCCTCGACGTCGATCGCACCGTGTATCGACCGCCCGCCGACCTCGAGCGCTGGCTCAAACTGCGCGACGGCACCTGCCGCTTCACCGGGTGCGGCCGCGCGGCGCGGCACTGCGACCTCGACCACACCCGGCCGTGGTCGAAGAACGGTCGCACGGCGGCCGACAACCTCGCCTCCCTCTCCCGGCGACATCACACGCTCAAGGAACGGTCCCGGTGGAGCCTCGAGAACCGGGGGAGCGGCGTCCTCGTCTGGACGAGCCCCACCGGTCACGTCAGCACCTCGGATCCGCCCCCGTTCTGAGGCCCGGAACGGGGCTGCGCGCAGAAACCGCAGAACGGTTTTCTAGACTCCGCCTATGCAGGATCAGGGACAGGCCGACGATCTCGATGAACTCGGTCGGGCGCGCCGGCGCGCGTTCGCGCGCGGGGCGACGCCGGCCGACGTCGAACACCTCCGTGCGCTCGAGGAGTTGGCCGAGGCTGCCCGTCGGGAACGCGACACGACCGACGAGGCGACGCCCGCGGCGACCGAGCATGTCGAGCATCCGGCGACCGCCGGAGTTCCGGCACCGGGGGATGACGGGGACGAACGAGGCGAGAATCCCGCCCGGCGGCCGTGGATCCGCCCGGCCGCACTGGGGCTGCTCGGCGGCGTTCTCGTCGGCATCCTGCTCGCCAACGTAACCTCGCCGCTGTTCGGTCTGCACGGCCCGTGGGGCGTTGGGATTTCGGAGGGGGACACGGCTGCGGCGGAGGATGGACCGTCGCTGGCGATCTTCGACCGGACGCCGTCAGAGCGGGACGTGCTGGGAGCCGCCGGCCTTCCGCCGATCTTCGCGCCGGGGTCCGGCACGCCCGAGGTGCGCTGGCTGGCCGACCTCGAGGGTGCGACGATCTACGCCGCGCGCGCCGAGCAGGGAGGCGAGGCGACGGTCTGTCTCGTCGCGATCCGGGCGAGCTCGGCGGGCGGAGCGTGCTCGCTGGTCGCGGACTTCGAGGTCGCGGGGGTCGGCGGCAACTTCGACGGTCTTGCCGTTCGGTGGGGTCCGTACGGGTTGGCGCCCTGGGTGCCTTACCAGCCCGAGCCGCGTTGACGAGGCAGCGGCTCAGCGGGTCGCGCGGGACGCCGCGAGCAGCCCCGTGAGCACGTCCCGCGCGTGCTCGAGGTCGGCGATCGACATCCCGAGCCGCTCGACGACCTGACCCGGCACGGCGAGCGCCCTCTCTCGAAGCGCCACCCCGGCGTCCGTGAGGGCGACGGCGAGCGCGCGTTCGTCGGAAGGATCCTTCGCCCGGGTGACGAGACCCGCCGACTCCAACCGTCGCAGCAGCGGCGACAGGGTGGCGGGCTCCAGCAGTAGCTCGTCGCTCAGATCGCCGGCGCGGCGCGGGCTGCGCTCCCACAGGGCGAGCATGACGAGGTACTGCGGGTGGGTGAGCCCGAGCGGCTCGAGCACGGGGCGGTAGAGCGCGATGACGCTGCGCGAGGTGGCGGCGAGGGCGAAGCACACCTGGCGGTCCAGGGCCAACGGGTCGGCGGCGAGCGGATCTGCAGCGGTCACGACAGAACGCTAGTGCAGATTCAGTGAGTGCACGAAGTATTTAGTGAGTACGCTAACGATATGGATGATCGCCTCCGCTGGTGGGATCGGCTCAACCGCGCTCTCTACCCCTACCTCGGCCCGGCCGAGCTCGGGTCGCCCGACGAGCCCCCGCCGCCGTCGAGCATCGGGCGGCCGTGCCCGATCTGCGGCGCCTCGATGCTCGAGCACGTCGTCGAGCGCGCCGGCGACTGGTCGACGGCGACCCGTCTGCACTGCCCGGTGAAGGCCGCCTAGGCGGTCGTCGTCTCGTCCGAGCCGTTCGCGGCATCGGCCGCGGGGGTGGCTCGCCGGCGACGGCCGACGGCATCCTTCGCCGCGGTCAGGCCGCGCT
>CAZPJC010000100.1:3970-8351 GCA_964586645.1 uncultured Schumannella sp. | reverse complement strand
GTGTTGGCGGCGGAACGGTCGGAGGCGGCCTTCTTGTCGGCCTTCGCGAGGCGCTTCTCCTTCAGCGTCTTCGACGCCTCGGTCTTGCCGGATTCCTTGCGCGCGGACTTGTCGCCCATGGGTCGTGCTCCTTCGAGAGCCACGGTGACCCTAGGAGGCTGAGGCTACACGCTGCGGTGGGAAACACCGCCCGCGCTCAGAAGACGTCGGGCGACGGGGTGGACGCGTAGCGGATGGTGACGTCGGCGTGCCGGTCGAACCGGTACCCGGCCCCGCGCACGGTGCGCACGATGTCCTCGTAGGCGCCGAGCTTCGATCGGAGGCGCCGCACGTGCACGTCGATCGTGCGCTCGTTCGGCGTCTCCTCGTCGTCGGTGTCGCCCCAGAGCGTCGAGATGATCTCGCTGCGGTCGATCGTGCGGCCTTCGCGCAGCACGAGGAACTGGAGCAGCTCGAACTCCTTGTAGGTGAGCGGTGCGGTCTCGCCGTCGAGCTGAACGCGCTTGCGGGAGATGTCGATGACGACCCCGCCCTTCGGCTCGGGGCGCTCGGTGACGGTCGTCTGGCGGTGTTTCGCGAGCGCCGCCGGGTCCTGCAGGGCGAGGCGGACGACATCCACGTCGCGTCCTCCCGCGCCGAGCGGCGCGAGCGCGACCGACGCATAGGTCTCGGCGTCCGGCACGGTCTCGGCGAGGAGCCGCTTCACCGCCTCGACGATGCGTGGCAGATCGGTGCCGGCGGCCTCGGCCTTGGCCTCGTCGATGCCGACGTAGAGGGCGAAGCCGCGGGCCTCGGTGCCTTCGGGCACGGCGCGGATGCGCTGCACGGGTGCCGGGGCCGGGGCCGGGGCCGGCGCCGGCGCGACCGGGGCGGGACGGACGGAGGGGCGGAGCTGCGAGAGAGTGGCGAGAGACATGGTGTCGAATCCTTGGTCGGACGGAGGCGGCGTGGGGTCATCCATCGCGATACCGCCTCAAGAGGTGAGAGTCAGAGCTGAAGCCACGAAAGGGCTTGCGGAGGGCGTCTGTCACGCACACATTCGACAACACATGACCGCGCGCACATCCATCACCTCGACGGAGGTCAGGGCGCGCTGAGATGCGGTCATGCCGAGAAGTCTGACTCACCGGCGTCACGATTCGCAACCTTGCGACGCTCGGTTACGCCGTTTGACGATCAGACCAGGCCGTAGAGCCGGTCGCCGGCGTCGCCGAGACCCGGAACGATGTAGCCGACCTCGTTGAGCTTCTCGTCGAGCGCGCCGAGCACGACGGTGACGTCCTTGCCCTCGAACTCCTTCCGCACGAACTCCACGCCCTCGGGCGCCCCGAGCAGGCAGATCGCCGTCACGTCGACGGCTCCCCGGTCGAACAGATAGTGGATGGCGGCCGCGAGCGACCCTCCCGTCGCGAGCATCGGGTCGAGCACGAAGCACTGCCGATCGGAGAGGTCGTCGGGCAGCCGGTTCGCGTACGTCGTCGGCTGCAGGGTCTCTTCGTCGCGCATCATCCCGAGGAAGCCGACCTCGGCCGTCGGGACGAGCTTCGTCATGCCCTCGAGCATCCCGAGTCCGGCGCGCAGGATCGGCACGACGAGCGGACCGGGCTGGCTGATCGCGAGACCCGTCGTCGTCGTCACCGGGGTCGTCACCTCGACGGGTTCGGTGCGCACGTGGCGGGTCGCCTCGTAGGCGAGCAGCGTCACCAGCTCCTCGACGAGGTTGCGGAAGATCGGCGACGGCGTCTTCTCGTCGCGCAGCACCGTGAGCTTGTGCGTGATCAACGGGTGGTCGGCGACGTGCAAGCGCATACGCTCAGCGTAGTGACCCCTCCCGCCCTGCCCTCCGCCGACGCCGCGATGCGCCTCGCCCTCGCGGAGGCCGAGCTCGCTCTCGCCACGGGCGACGTCCCGGTCGGCGCGGTGCTGCTCGACGCCGACGGGACCGTGCTCGCCCACGGCCGGAACGAGCGCGAGAAGCTGCACGACCCGACCGCCCACGCCGAGGTCGTCGCGATCCGCCGGGCGGCCGAGGTGCGAGCCGACTGGCACCTCACCGGGACCACCCTCGTGGTGACGCTCGAGCCGTGCGTGCTGTGCGCGGGGGCGATCCTCGCGGCCCGCATCCCCCGCGTCGTCTTCGGGGCCTGGGACGAGAAGGCGGGCGCCGCGGGCAGCGTCTACGACCTGCTGCGCGACCGCAGGCTCAACCACCGGGTCGAGGTCGTGCCCGAGGTGCTCGCCGAGGAGAGCTCGGCGCTGCTGAAGAAGTTCTTCGCGGGGGCGCGCGCCTCCGAGCTCTGACGGCTACTGCCAGAGCACCGCGACGAGCACGTTGACGATCGCCAGACCGCCGGCGGCGTGGAAGGCGGGCTTGACCTTCCCGCCGCGGCGACGCTGCAGGTGCGCGACGAGGGCGGCGACGAGCACGATCACCGCGAGGGCGAGCTTGACGGCGACCTTCACGTTGTTCACGCCGAGGTCGGAGGCCTGACGCACCCCCACGAGGGCGAGCCCGGTGAGCACCTGGGCGATCGCACCGGTCAGCATCACCCCGGTCGCGAAGCCGTGCTTCGCCCGCATCTGCACGAAGAACGTGCCCACGATCGCGGCGAGGCCGAGGATGTGGAGGGCGAGCAGGACCAGGCGGACGATCTCGAGCGGTTCCATGACCCGATTGTCTCAGTCGTGGCCGGGGATGATGATCGCGTCGGTCTTCGTGTTCGACCCGGCGACGTAGATGTCGGGCTCGATGTAGATCACCCGGGCCACGGGGACCGCTTCGCGCACCGCGACCTCGATCTCGTTGATCGCCTTCGCGATCTCGGACGCCTTCGTCGTCTTCGGTACTGCGACCTTCGCCGCGACCATCAGCTCGTCGGGGCCGAGGTAGAGCGTCTTCATGTGGATGAGCGCCTCGACGCTCGGGTGCGCCTCGAACGCCGCCCGGATCTTGTCGACGTCGGCGCGGGTGGCTCCCTCGCCGACGAGGAGGCTCTTCGTCTCGATGCCGAGGATCACCGCGACCGCGATGAGCAGCACGCCGATCGCGATCGTGCCGATGGCATCCCAGATGACGTCACCGGTGAGCAGCGACAGCCCCACGCCGGCGAACGCGAAGACGAGACCGGTGAGCGCCGCCATGTCCTCGAGCAGGATGACGGGCAGCTCGGGCTGCTTCGCGTGGCGGATGTAGGCGACGAGGCTGTCGGATCCGCGCGCCTTGTTCGCCTCGATCACCGCGGTGCGCAGCGAGAAGCTCTCCAGGACGATCGCGACCGACAGCACGAGGAGCGGGATCCACGGAAGGTTGAGGTCCTCGTGGGCCTCCAGCTTGTGGATTCCCTCGTAGAGCGAGAACATCCCGCCGACCGAGAACAGGATGATCGCCACGACGAACGCGAAGACGTACCGCTCGCGCCCGTAGCCGAACGGATGCGTCTCGGTGGCTTCTTTCCTCGAGCGGCGTCCGCCCACGAGCAGCAGCACCTGGTTGCCGGAGTCGGCGAGCGAGTGCACGCCCTCCGCGAGCATCGACGCCGAGCCGGAGATCCCCGCCGCGACGAACTTCGTGATCGCGATGCCGGTGTTCGCCAGCAGTGCCGCGACGACTGCGCGGGTGCCGCCCTCGGTGCTCATGCGATCAAACCTACACTCGGGATATGAGCGGAAATCTCCCCCGGATCGCCATCCTCGGAGCCGGCTCGATGGGCGGTGCGATCCTCGCCGGACTCGTCGACT
This sequence comes from uncultured Schumannella sp., assembly GCA_964586645.1. Classification (GTDB taxonomy): domain Bacteria; phylum Actinomycetota; class Actinomycetes; order Actinomycetales; family Microbacteriaceae; genus Pseudolysinimonas_A. The sequence goes on along the minus strand of CAZPJC010000100.1, from coordinate 4,613 downwards.
CGGGGCTCGCCGCCGACGGCGTCGCGGTCACCAACCGCACGACCGCCAAGGCCGACGCCGTGCGGATGCCGGGGGTCGACTCGTACGCGCTCGACACCCACCCGGAGGCCAACGCCACCGCTCTCGAGGGCGCGCGCGTCGTCATCCTCGGGGTGAAGCCCGCGATGGTGCCCGCGCTGCTGGAGGAGATCGCCGAGTACCTCGAGCCGGACGCGATCGTGGTCAGCGTCGCCGCCGGCGTGACGACCGCGACGATGGAGGGCATCATCCCGAACCCGGTCGCGCGGGCGATGCCGAACACGCCCTCGGTCGTGCGGCGGGGGGTCACCGGGCTCGCCGCCGGGTCGCGCCTCTCGCCCGCGCAGCTGGCGGTCGCGCGGGCGGTGTTCGAGACCGTCGGCGCCGTGATCGAACTCGGCGAGGACCGCATCGACGCCCTCAGCACGATCTCGGGATCGGGCCCCGCCTACGTGTTCTTCCTCATCGAGCAGCTCACCGGCACGGCGCTGCGACTGGGCTTCAGCGAGGCCGAAGCGCGGCTCATGGTCGAGCAGACCTTCCTCGGCGCGTCCGAGCTGCTCGCGGCGTCGGATGCCGACCCGGCCGAACTGCGCCGGCGCGTGACGAGCCCGAACGGCACGAC
>CAZPJC010000100.1:0-3870 GCA_964586645.1 uncultured Schumannella sp. | reverse complement strand
GTGATCCCGTACTTCTGGCGCACGTGGGCGTCGGCGAGCGAGATGCCGCGGATCGGCTTCGGCGGATACATCTTCACGATCGCGAAGTCGTCGTCGAACTCGATGAAGTCGAGCATCCGGCCCGACACGAGGTGCGCGACCCGCTCGCCGGCCTCCGCCTCGGGGTAGATGACGTGGTTCGCGCCGATGCGGCTGAGGATCTTGCCGTGCGACTGGCTGATCGCCTTCGCCCAGATCTGCGGGATCTTCAGGTCGACGAGGTTGGCGGTGATCAGCACCGACGCCTCGACCGACGATCCGACGGCGACGACCGCGATCGAGAAGTCCTGCGCGCCGATCTGCTGCAGGGCGTCGATCGAGCGCGCATCCGCCTGCACGGCGTGGGTCACCCGCTCCGCCCACTTCTGCACGAGACCGGCGTCCTCGTCGACGGCGAGCACGTCGCGGTCGAGGCGCGCGAGCTGCCCCGCGGTCGCGGCGCCGAAGCGCCCGAGCCCGATGACGAGCACCGGCGCATCATGAGGGATCTTCTCAACCAACGATCGGCCTTTCCTCGGGGCGCCGGAACAGCTGCCGGCGGGTGCTCGCGGCCAGGGCGGCGGCGAGAGTCACGGTACCAATGCGGCCGAGGAACATCGTGGCCGCGAGCACGTACTGCGCAGCATCCGACGTGCCGGCGGTGAACCCGGTCGAGAGCCCGCAGGTCGCGAAGGCGCTGATCACGTCGAACAGGATGTAGTCGATCGGCACGTCGTCGGTGATCAGCAGGATCACGATCGTGGACACGGCGACCGTGGTCGCCCCCCACAGCACGACGCTGACGCCGAGCCGGAGCACGTCCTGCGGGATGCGCCGCTTGTAGGCCTCCATGTCGTCGACGCCGCGGGCCTCCGCGAAGGCGGCGAGGAACAGGATCGCGAGCGTCGTCACCTTGATGCCGCCCGCCGTCGACGCCGAGCCGCCGCCGATGAACATGAGCATGTCGGTGACGAGCAGGCTCGACCCGTCGAGCGACCCGACGTCGATCGTCGAGAAGCCGCCGGATCTCGCCATCGACGAGATGAAGAACGACTGCAGGATGCGCTGGTCGAGCGGCAGATCCGCCATCGTCGCGGGGTTGTTCCACTCGAACGCCAGGTAGGCGATCGTGCCGCCGAGCGTGAGCAACGCGAAGGTCACGAGAGTGAGCTTCACGTGCAGCGACCAGCGGCGCGGCCGCAGCAGGTTCTTGCGCAGCACATAGATGACCGGGAAGCCGATCGCGCCGAAGACGACCCCGATCACCAGCGCGATGAGGAACCACCAGTCGCTCGCATACGCCTCGAGGCCGGAGCTGTCCGGCAGGAACCCGGTGTTGGTGAAGGCCATCGCCGAGATGTACACGGACTGCCACGCGGCGGTGAGCGGATCGGTGCCCTGGAGGAGCATCCGCGGGAACAGCAGCAGGGCCACGAACAACTCGATCACGAGCACGCTGATCGCGACCGTCGCGAGCAGGCTGCCGGTCTCACCCAGTCGCACCGCCTGGCTCTCCGCGATCGGGCCCTTGCGGATGCGGAGCGGGTTGGCGTCGCCCGCGGCCATCAGCTTCTGCCGCAGCCCCAGCCGGCGGCTGATGATGAGCCCGAGGATCGACGCCACCGTGAGCACGCCGATGCCGCCGATCTCGACCCCGACGAAGACGAACACGTGGCCGATCGGCGACCAGTAGGTTGCCATGTCGACGGTCGAGAGGCCGGTGACGCAGATCGTCGACACCGCCGTGAACAGCGCGTCGACGAAGGGCGCCCGCTCGCCGGAGGACGTCGCGATCGGCAGTGAGAACAGGATCGTGAAGATGCCGATCAGGCTCGCGAACACCAGCACCGCGAACCTGGCCGGCACCGAGGCCGAGAAGTCGCTGATGCGATCGAGGATGCGGGCACGCAGGGACTCGTGCTGCACGGGCCGAGCGCGCATCCCTCTCCTCGCGTCGGTGGACTGCAGGGAATGCTACCCGCGCCGCCGCGGACCCCGGCTAACGTGGGGGCATGGCCGACATCTTCGACGTCCTCGCCGACGGGACCCGGCGCGACATCCTGCGCCGGCTGCTCGACGGGGAGGCGGCGGTGAGCGACCTCGTCGACGCCCTCGGCCTCACCCAGCCCACCGTCTCGAAGCATCTCGCCCGGCTGCTCGAGGCCGGTCTGGTGACCGTGCGCGAAGACGGCCGCAACCGCATCTACGCTCTCCGCACCGCGCCCCTGGAGACGGTGGACGCGTGGCTCTCCCCGTTCCTCGGCGGTGCTCCCTCGGCGGCCACCGGCGAGGTCGCCGAAGATGCCGGGCCGACGATCTTCGCCGCCTGGGCCGGAGCCGAAGCCGGAGATCGCGTCGGCCGGGTCGCGGCCGACGCGGCGCACAACGCGCGGATCGCCCTCGACGCGGCGCAGGAGAAGCTCCAGGGCGCCCAGAAGCGGGTCACCGAGAAGCTTCCCCGCCGACTGACCGGCGGCTAGCCTGAGGGGTCGGATATCGACCGAGGCTCAGGGGGCGACACATGGCGGGACCGCTCTCCGACCTGCGCTTCCTCACCGTCGCCGAAGTGGCCGACATGATGCGGGTCTCGAACATGACGGTCTACCGGCTCGTCAAGTCCGGCGAACTGCCGGCCGTGCGGTTCGGGCGGTCGTACCGCATCCCCGAGACGGCGGTCGAAGCCGTCGTCCAGCTGCCCATCCGCCGAGACGGTGCCGCGCAGACCCACCGCGCAGGGTAGACTCGCGCTTTGTGATTTCCGAGGTTCGATGAGGGCCCGGGTGGCCTGATCGTCGAAACGAGGTGAACTATGGGCTCCGTCATCAAGAAGCGCCGCAAGCGCATGGCGAAGAAGAAGCACCGCAAGCTGCTGCGGAAGACGCGTCACCAGCGTCGCAACAAGAAGTAGGTGGGTCGAAGGGGCGCGTTGCGCCTCGCGAGTCAAGAGCGGGGACCTCTGCCCCGATTGACTCGCGAGGCCCAACGCGCCCCTTCTCTGTGGGCAAGCGGGGGCATCCTTCGTTGCTCGTGACTTAGGCTCAGCTCGTGGTCAGGGCCCCTCGTCGCATCGCACACGTCGGCGTCGCGCTCGCGCTCACCGTCTCTCTCGGCGGATGCTTCGCCCCGGGGCCCGCGAGCACTCCCGAGCCGACGGAGACCGAGACGGCCGTCGTCGAGGCGGCCCTCGGGGTCCCGATCCGGGTCGAGCAGGAGAAGGGCGTCGCCGAGCTCACCATCGTCGACGCGACCTGGAGCACGGATGCGCCCGGCAGCCTGCCGTTCGCCCCCGAAGGCGACCACGGGTACTTGATCATGAACGCCACCTGGACGACCCTCGAGGGCGAGACGACGATCGTCGCCAACTACTGGATGGTGCGCGACCCCTCGGGCACCGACGGCGTCCACTTCCTCTTCGTCGACGAGGCGTTCTCCGAGATCGACCTGCCCGCGGGGCAGACGATCAGCGGCCAGATCGGATTCGAGATCTCGCCCGGGCCGTATACCTTCATCATCTTCGACGACAGGTTCGACGAGGCCGGCACTTTCACGTTCGAGGCCGCGCCCCGCGAGAGCGACGGCGTCGGGTAGGACTCAGTCCTGGGGCACGGCGCGGCGGGCGCCGCGGCGCACCCGACGGGCCTCGCGACGCACCCGGCGCCGGGCCTCGCGGATGCTGCGCGGCGTGAGCCTCAGCATCGGCCAGCCGCGCTCCTGCGCGTGGTGGGCGAGGGCGGCATCCGGGTTGACCACGACCGGGTTGCCCACCATCTCCAGCAGCGGGATGTCGTTGCGGCTGTCCGAGTACGCCCAGCAGTCGGCGAGGTCGGCCTTCGCCGTCGCCGCCAGGTCGCG
>CAZPJC010000099.1:0-8415 GCA_964586645.1 uncultured Schumannella sp. | reverse complement strand
TGAGCGTCCTCGCCGGCGTGGTGGCCGGCGCGGTCGTGCTGGCCGTCGCTCCCGTCCCGGTGCTCGCGCTCGGTGCCGCCGCCCTCGGGGCCGCGCTCCCGATCGCGGTGCTGTCGATGCGTGCCCGGGCGCTGCGCAAGACGCTGCGCCTCGCCTGGCCGGACCTCGTCGACCATCTGGTCTCCGGCATCCGGGCGGGCGTTCCGCTCGCCGAGGCGGTCGGGGCGCTCGCCGAGGTCGGACCCGCCGAGACTCGCGCCGCGTTCCGCACGTTCGAGCGACGGGCGCTCGGCTCAGGCAACCTCGCGTCGGCGCTCGACGGACTCAAGGCCGACCTCGCGGATCCGGTGGCTGACCGCATCGTCGAGACCCTCAAGATGGCGCGCGAGGTGGGCGGCTCCGAACTCCCCGCCGTGCTGCGCGCACTCGCGACGTCGCTGAGGGCGGATGCCGCGGTGCGCTCCGAGGTCGAGGCGCGGCAGTCGTGGGTGCGCGGCGCCGCCCGGCTCGGCGTCGTGGCCCCGTGGGTCGTGCTGCTGCTCCTCGCCTCGCGCCCCGAAGCCGCGGCGGCGTACAACAGCCCGGCCGGGCTCGTGCTGCTCGTCGTCGGACTCGTCGTGACGGTCGTCGCCTACCGGATCATGATCGCCCTCGGTCGCCTGCCCGACGAGCGGCGGTGGTTCGCGTGACGCCGTTGCTCGCTCTCTCGGTTCCGGTCGGCGTTGCGCTCGGGCTCGGACTGTGGACACTGCTCGGCCTCGTCCCGCGGGTCGGCGCGACCCGGCTCGCCGCCCGGGTGGCGCCATACGTGGCCGACGTGTCGCCCGAAGCCCGCGAGTTCCTCGACCGGCGCCCCGCGGAGCCGCTGTCCTTCGTCGGCGGGTTGCTCGCCCCGCTCGGCCGCCGCATCCGCTCCGCTCTCGTCGCGGTGTTCGGCGGCGACGACTCGGTCGAGCGCCGGCTGCATCAGGCCGGGTGGATGCTGACGGTCGAAGCCCTGCGCGGCCGCCAACTGCTCGCCGGTGTCGCGGGCGCGGCCGTCGGCATCCTGCTCGCGGTCGCCCTCGCCCGGTCGACGGCCGTGTCCCCGCTGCTGCTCGGCGTCGTGGTCGCGGTCTGTCTGGCGATCGGCGTGCTGCTGCCCGACCAGCTGCTGTCGCGTGCGGCCCGGGCCCGGCGCCTGCGGATCGCCGAGGAGCTGCCGACCGTGCTCGAGTTCCTGACTCTCTCCTTGTCGGCTGGGGAGGCGGTGCTCGACGCCCTGCGGAGGGTCGCGCGGGCGGGCAACGGCGACCTCGCGGGCGAACTCGGCACCGTCGTCGCCCAGGTCAACGCCGGGGTGCCGCTCGCGGCGGCGCTCGAACGCTGCGCCGACGAGATCCAGTTGCCGGCGCTGTCGCGCACGGTCGATCAGCTCGTCGGCGCGCTCGACCGTGGCACCCCGCTCGTCGACGTGCTGCGGGCTCAGGCGCAGGACTCCCGCGACGACGCCAAGCGCTCCCTGCTCGAGGCCGCGGGGCGAAAGGAGATCGCGATGATGATCCCGCTCGTGTTCCTCATTTTGCCCGTCACCGTCGCGTTCGCGATCTTCCCCGGCATCCTGGTGTTGCAGCTCGGGTTCTAGTCAAGCCGAAGGCGCGTAGTTCTGGTCGTCGTCCTTCCAGCTTCAGTCGGAGAGGAGGCCGACGGCGCTCGCTTCGAGCGAAGCGGGTCCCTAGAGTCTTGGCATTCGCATCAGGGAAGCGTCTTGGGCAGCCGTTGCGATTGTGGCGATGCTCGTGGGGTGTTGGCCGACCCCACCGCCGCCCCAGTCCGAATTGGGCTCGGCATCCCCGATCCCGACCCCCACCCCAACCATCGCGCCGGACGACGCTCCGCAGAGTCGCCTTCCGGTCTCGTGCGATCGGCTTCTGACCGCGTCCACCCGCTCACGGCTGCTCGGTCCGGATGCGGAGCAGAAGGTCTGGATCGCTGTGGCCGGGTGGAGGGTGGGCGGCATGTCTGAATGCCGCTGGGTGGGACTCGAAGGCGTCGAGATCAAGGTGTGGATCCTTCCCGAAGCTGAGGCAGCCTACGAGGCGGCGATGGTCGCTTCGTATGGGTCGCGACCATCCGTCGATCGCGCCGGGCAATGCGGAGAGGGTGGAGACGTTCCCGGCGACAGCTGTTTTCTCGTCGGGCTCTCGGGCGATTACTGGTACGAGATTGAATCGACGACGATCGTCGGCGCAGGCGGCGCGCTCGGCGAGCTAGCGGCAGCCTTGCACGACGAAGTGGGTGGAGCGCTCGCTGCGGCCGGCCCCCCGCTTCCGGGATGGGCGCCGCCTCCGTCAGCGGCGACGTTCGGGCCGTCATGCGACATGTTCGACACGGCAGAGTTCCGCGCCTCGGCCGGCGCGGTTGGACCGGCTGAGGCGTTTGCCGGCGGGTTCGTAGGTTCCATGATCTTCGAGGCGTCCCGCCGGGCCGGCGAACTCGCCTGCTCGTGGTCTCAGCCGACGCCGACCCCGAAGGGGGAATTCTCACTGGTGACGCTTCAAGGCTTGACGGGCAGTGGATGGGTGTGGGCGGAACTCCTCCAAGAGGCGGAGGAACGCGGTGCCTCCCTCGAGCCGCTGACAGTCACCAGTGCCGAGTCGGCGGTGATCGACTTCCGCTCGACCTCATGCACCGTGATCGTCCTGGTCGACGGCACTGTGTTTTCGGCGGCCTTCCAGCGCTACGACGAAACGCCGCTCGATCGTGAGCGCGTGAGGGCGGTCATCCGCGATTGCGGGATGACCCCTCCCCTGCGGATACCCGACGACGCGGGACCGGCGCGCTGGAAATGTCCGGAGTGCGGCACGGTGCGCCTGGCCTAGCCCGATACTGAACGCATGACTGACGTGCACCCCGCAGACGCGGCGCTGCGCTTCATCGCCATGTACTCGGAGGTGCAGGGGGCGATGGACAGCACGTTGCGTCGCTACCTCTTAAGGACGAGCCCGCGAGTGGGGCGAGTTGTCGGGGATCGACTTCGCCGTCTAAGCGACGGTGAGCGCGTGTCGGCTATGACCGCGATCGCGGGGGACGTGGACGCAGCCGATCACTGGGAGGCCGCTCCGGCCGTGCTCACGGAGTTGAAGGCGTTGCGCGACACCATCGGTCACGCGACGCTCATGGGCGCGATCGAGAACGACGACGGAGAGTTGCGGGTGTTCGCAGCGGGCAACCGCGATCCGCAGGAGTTCTCGACTGAGCAACTAATGACCGCCTATGCACGTGCTTGGTGGTGTCTCGAACAGGTGATCTTCGTGGCGTCGGTCGCGGGCGAGCTCGCTGCGGGTAACGACGTCCACCGGCGTCAGAGTGGCGCGACGCTCATCTCGACCCCGCCGCCTTTCGCACCTGCGGACACGCTCCCGCCTGATCCGCTCCGTGTCTTTGAGGTCGTCCCCGAGGACACGGAAGATCGAGACTGGTGGGAGAAGGGTTAGCGCCCGAGGTAGAGCGGTTCCTTGCCGGTGTTCCAGGCGTGGATCGGCCGCCACCGCTGGTGGGGAGAGTCGGGATCGCGCGGTCGGCCCGCCTCCCAGTCATCGCGGATCGCGTCATGCGCATCGTCGCGGTCGACGTGGGCCCCGAGGTCGCAGCCATCGAGGGAGCGAGCAGCCCAGAACGTCGACTTCGAGCGGCCCAAGTAGACGCGCTGGACCGTGCCGATTTGTCGGCCGAAGTCGTCGTAGACGGGGTGCAGCGGCTCTTTCATGGCGTCGAACATACGTTCGAATGTCGCGACACGCCAAGAAGCGTTTCCGAAACCCGGATCAGCTTCGGAAACCTGTCCGTGATCCTCAACGTGAACATCACCGTCAAGATGAACGGGAACTTCAACATCAAGATCAACGCGGAGTTCAACCGAAACCGCAACAGCAACCTCAACGCGAAACTTGACAGTCGGATGTCAATCACCGAAACCTGAGAGCGACCCACATCAGCCCTCAGGGTTGTGGTACTGTTAAGGGAGTTGAAAGGAGGCCGCCCATGGCCATCACGGCAGAGACCCTGCTCGAACTCGTGAACGACGCCCGCGATGCCCGCCTCGCCCTAGAACGTCAGATCGCGGAGATCGAGGCGAAGGTCGAGGAACTGCACACCCAGCGCGAAGAGCTGGAAGAAGAGGAGCAGGGCTACATGGCGACGCTCCAGCGACGCTTCCCGCAGGCGGTCCCGGCCGCGCAGCAGGACGACGACGAGAACACGTTGCTCCCCGGGTTCGTCACCAAGGGTGGGGTGCCGTCGATGCCCCGCACCGCCGCCGTCCAGATGGCGATCGACGTCCTCGATGAGGCCAACGGTCACGCCACCCCTGCCGGCATCGAGGCATGGCTCCACGAGCGTGGTCGTGACGACGATCGCGATCAGATCGGTGGCGCGATCGCGCACCTGAACCGCACGGGCAAGATCCACAGCGTCGGTCGAGGCATGTGGAAGATCGGGGCGGGATCGTGATGGTTTCCGAAACCGGGGGAGCCCTATGGCATAGCTAGCCCCCCGTCACGTTGTCAGACGTGACGGGGGGCGAGGGTGAAACCCAAGGCCGTCGTGGTGAAACTGGCAAACGCACTGCACTGTCAATGCAGCATCCTGAGCGGGATTTGTGGGTTCGAGTCCCACCGGCGGCACCTTGTTTGATTGCTGCTTCCATCTTAACGGGCGGAAGTTGATATGCGCTGTCCCCCATCGGCGGTTCGCCGGATGGGGGACTCGCTCGTTCAAACGACGATCGTCGTGTCGTCGGTGCGGAGCGGCCCGTCGCCCTCCCGCCAGCGCAACTGGACCTTGACGTTCGGCGTGCCCGATGCGCTGAGGACCAGGAAGTCGATCACGTCGCCCGGAGGCACGTCGACGGGCTCCCACGACTCGCGGCGAACCCACCTCTCCTTGCCGTCGGGGTCGGTCATGTCGTGAAGCGTGGCGCCTTCGGCAGTGCGATTGCCGATGTTCTTCAAGACGTAGCGAGCGTCCCGGACGTGGATGAGTCCCCAAAGCACGCCGTCAGGCGGAAGCGACGCTTCCGCGATCTCATTGGCGCGCTTCAAGGCGGCGGCCGATTCCTCGGCGGCGGCGGCCGAGCGCGACAGAGCGTCCGCGGCAGCTGCCTCGGCTCTCGCGGCGCTGCGGCCCGCGAAGATCGAGCGAACGAATCCGATCGCGCCGCCGATCAGGCCAAGAGCGCCGATACCTACGCCCCACCATCCAGGGTCCATGGCGGCCACCTTATCGACGCCCGCTCATCGCGAACCTCTAGCGCCGCCTCGCTTCGGCAGGGTCGCTGATCCGCCCACGCCGAGCACGGCCGCGAAGTGCTCGATCTCGGCATCCCTGCGTTCGGGATAGACCCCAGTTCCCGATGTGCAGTCGAAGATCAGCGACGTAAGCGATTGTCGCGATTCGCGCCTTCTCAAACTCGTCAATCTTCGCGAGGTCGTCGGTGTCCCAGCGATTCGCCTCCATTGTTCTGACTGCGCTATCGATCTCGAAGCAGCGCCGCGAGATGTAGAACGAGATTATGTGCCCGTCGGTCACGATGCTGGAGAACCGGTCGCACGCCTCGCGGATGCGGCTGGCCGCCTCCTCCCCGGCAGCTCCCGGGTTCTCCAGCAGTGGGCCTTGAGCAGCCAGTTCGGCGCGGCACTCATCCGCGGCGGCCTTGTCGCCCGGGAACTCTCTGTTCTCCTTCTGATCCTTCGCGGTCTGCTGGGCGATCTGAATGCCGCGCACCGCAAGGTAGACGCCGAGAACCGCAAGAACGATCGCGAGCACAGATGCGACGGTCTGAATCGAGGACGCCGTGAGTAGTGCCTGGTCGAGCGGGTCCATTGCGCTCGGGCTCGGGGCGGGTGTGGGCACGGCTCAAGATATCGAGGCCAGCGCCCTAGAGGTAGTCGAACAGCCGCGGATCGCTCGGGGTGAAGTCACCCCGCTCGGCCGACTTTGCGTTGATCACGATCAGTCCCGTCTGCATGACCCACAGCGTGAGCCCGCCGAGCGTTACGCCGCGGAAGGACCGGCCGTGCCAGTCCCGCAGGCAGTGGTGTTCGAGGATCAGGTCGCGAAGCGCGTCGTAGCCCGCACCTCGACCCGCCGCCGCTTCGCGGTTTCGAGTCACGTATTGGTGCGGGTGCTGCGGCATGGTGCTCGCGAACGTCCACGAGGCGACGGCCACGAACTCCCGAGCGGTAGCCACCAGCGGGGGAGGGGCGTCGGGCCGGTAGTGATCCGGCACACCGGGATCGGGCTCGAGAACTGGGTAGGGCATCGGTGCTTTCCTTCCGGGCGCGTCAAGGCGCGCCAAAGAGCGCCGCCGCCGAGAGGCGGGGCGCGGGGTGGTTTCCGGAAACCGCTGGCGGTGATCGGAGTGATGCGGAGTCGGTCAGCGGTCCACGCGCCGCCGATCTTGACGCCGACCTCGCGTGCCGTCAGAACCTCGACGCGGAGGACGGTGGAGAGCACGGCGCGCTGAACGTCGTTCGGCGCCGCGAGGAACGCCGAGCCGGGATCGGCCGCGCGCAGGATCGAGGAAGAGGTCGACCGACGCAGCGCCTTCGCGAGCCTGTTGTCGACCTCGGTGAGCTCCTCGGTAACAGTCTGGGTCGCCTTCTGCTAGCTAGCTGTCGTCTTCCTCGACAGGGATTTGGTCGATCCTGTCCGTCATAAAGCTTTGGAGCTTCTTCTCGTAGGCGCGCAGCTCGTTCTGAACTTCCAAAATCTCGCTTGCATAAGGCGAATCGTCGGTTACATCCGCCAAGAACAGCCGCCCAACGTCCGCCCCGCGCGGGGTCAACTTGAACACGGCCTTTCCGCTCCTGTCACGTATCCTCCGCAACAGGCCGTGCTTCGTCAGTTCGGGTGCGGAGATCGGGTTGATCGTTCTCATAGTCGAATCTTCGCCCTCGCGAAGGCGCGCTCTGGCGAGATTGTGAATTGAGTAAGTGGTTCCAATACCGAGAGTTTTGAAAGCGTCCAGGGCCGCGCGGGCGCGGTCCGGCGGTGGCACCTCGAGCATGGAAGTGTCCCCTTGCTTAGCAGGAGGGCGGCTTGATGGTTTGACACCACCGTTGGTCGCCGAGTGACCGGGGCTCTCAGTTTCCGCTGGGCGTGATGGAGCCTCCCCGGCCTGTTGCTGACTCGCAAAGACGTAGTCCCAGAGCGCCCGGCGCACCTCGGAAACTGACTCGTGCGTGGTCGCGCTTCGCGAGGTCAGTTCCTGGAGGCTTGCTGTCAGATCACTCTGGAGGTCATTGAGGCGCGCCTCGTTGTTAGACGCCGCCGTTTGTTGGAACAGGAAGAGGATGATCTGGACTATGAACGCGATGACAGCCAGTGCGAGCGCGACAGCGGACAGCGCGTCTGCGTCGCGCAGCGCTACGACAACGATCGCCGTAGTGATTGCCGCGACCGCTATTAGCCCGCTGACTAGCGCCACGGTTCGCCACGGGACTTCGACCGCTGCACGCGCGTCTGGCTTCGACAATTCGGCTCCCTAAACTGGCCCTGTCGGCAGGCTAGCGCGCCGGAGGCGCGCCTTCACTTGGACTAGCAACACAACTCGGACGAACCCTAGGCGCTCTGAAAGGCAAGTGGTCGGCTGCTTCGCGTTCGATCACGCGGCAGCCTGTGAAGATCCCGAAGGCGAATGACAGAGGCCGTCGCGATCGAATGGGCCGTGACCTAGTCGGCTGAATCGCCGACGGCTTCGCGCGACGGGTAACGGTGTTCGTCAAACCTTCGGATACCGAGCACACGTCGGAAGGCGATGACGGTGTCGCGTTCGGTGTCGATCAGCCGGCGAGCGCGCGCATCAAACTCTTTGAACTCGTGCAAGTCCGCATCCACATCGGGTCGGAAGTAGTCCAGGTCGAGGGTCGCCTGGTAGTGCACATGAGCGACGTCCGCGGCCGCGTCAGGACCGAGAAGTTCAACTTCCTGCAGAGCCTCAGCGAGGTCTCGTCTCCAATCCACCCCTGCGGGAACCTCCGAGAGCATCTCGGTGGCTCGTGTGCAGGCTCGGAGAAACTGTCGATATGCCTCGAGGCGGTGCGATCGCACCCAGCGACGATGCTCGCGGCGCGACTGAATCCACGCCCCGAGCAACCCGAGCACCGCGGCACCGAGCGCGCCAACGAGGAGCGAGAGGAGCGGGTCAACCGGCATGGCCGAGAGGCTAGCGGTAGGCGCCGATCTGGCGCGCTGTCGAGCTCGCCGCAGACGGTTGCGCGGCAGCGCTCGCTCAGCCCCGCAGACGCCGATCGGGCGTCGCGGTCGACGGCCTGGGCGGATACCCTCAGTCACCCGTTCGAATGTCGCGCGGGGTAGATGGGGGTGACGTCCCTCTGAGTGGTGGAGTTTCTCAACACCTGCGAGGTCAGTTGT
>CAZPJC010000098.1:0-8648 GCA_964586645.1 uncultured Schumannella sp. | reverse complement strand
CTCGGCGACCCCCTCGACAAGAACACCGACATCGGCGCGATCAACTCCAAGGAGCAGCTCGACCGCATCCGCACCCTCTCCGACATCGGGGAGAGCGAGGGCGCGGTGCGCTGGAGCGCGCCGTGCGAGATCCCGAAGAACGGGTTCTGGTTCGCCCCGACGATCTTCACCGGGGTGCAGGCGTCGTCGACGATCGCCCGCGAGGAGATCTTCGGCCCGGTGCTGTCGGTGCTCACCTTCCGCACGCCCGCCGAGGCGATCACGAAGGCGAACAACACCCCGTACGGCCTCTCGGCCGGCATCTGGAGCGACAAGGGCAGCAAGATCCTCGCCGTCGCCGACAAGCTGCGCGCCGGCGTCGTCTGGGCGAACACCTTCAACCGGTTCGACCCGGCGTCGCCGTTCGGCGGCTACAAGGAGTCGGGCTACGGCCGCGAGGGCGGACGCCAGGGGCTGCAGGCCTACCTGCAGCCTCGGTCGTCGAGTAGCCCGCAGAGCGGGCGTGTCGAGACGCGCGGAGGAAAGCGATGACCCGGCTCAGCATCCCCAAGACCTACAAGCTCGCGATCGGCGGGGCGTTCCCGCGCAGCGAGTCGGGTCGCACCTACGAGGTGACGACACCGAAGGGCGCGTTCGTCGCCAACGCCGCGCTCGCCTCCCGCAAGGACGCGCGGGATGCCGTGGTCGCCGCCCGCGGCGCGGTGTCCGGCTGGGCGGGCGCGACGGCCTACAACCGGGGCCAGGTGCTCTACCGCATCGCCGAGCTGCTCGAGGGCCGTCGCGACCAGTTCGTCGAGGAGCTGCGGCTTTCGGAAGGATCGTCGGCCGCCGCCGCGACGAAGGAGGTCGACGCCGCCATCGACGCCTGGGTCTGGTACGCCGGCTGGACCGACAAGTACTCCCAGGTCGCCGGCTCGGGCAACCCGGTCGCCGGGCCGTACTTCAACCTCTCCGTCCCAGAGCCGACCGGCGTCGTCGCCGCGATCGCGCCGCAGGGAGTCTCGGGGGGATCGCTGCTCGGCTTCGTGACGACCGTCGCGCCGATCCTCGTCGCGGGCAACACCGTCGTCGTCATCGCCGACGAGACGCGACCGTTGTCGGCGATCTCGCTCGCCGAGGTGCTCGCCACGAGCGACGTGCCCGGGGGAGTGGTCAACGTGCTCACCGGGTCGCCGGCCGAGATGGCGCCGTGGCTCGCCTCGCACGCCGACGTCAACGCGCTCGACCTCACCGGCGCCGGGGCGCTCGAGTGGATCGACCTCGAGATCGCGGCGGCCGACACCCTCAAGCGCGTGCTGTCGCCGGAGGCCGGGATCCCCGACCTGTCGCTGAACCGCATCCTCGCTTTCACCGAGACGAAGACGGTCTGGCACACGAAGGCGCTGATCTAGCTCGCCTCGGTGGTCGAGTAGCCCGCGAAGCGGGCGTGTCGAGACCTACGGCGTGATCTCGTCGAGGTAGGCGTACGCCTCCTCGAGGAGCGAGCGCCACACGGCATCCGGAGCGTCGAGCGGAGCGACGACCCACTCGCGCATTTCGCGACCGCGCATGACCATGCGCTCGACCTCGCCCGCGGCGATGCGGTCATCGGCGCGGGCTTCCGGGATCTTCACCATGAGCCCGCCGGTGTGCACGGCCACGGCGAAGATCTTGCCGCGCACGCGCAGCCCGATCGTGCCGAACATCCGGCCCCAGTCGACGCCGGGGCGGGCCAGGTAGTCGTCGGCGAAGCCTTCGAGGCGCTCCTGCGTGGGGTTGTCCGTGCTCCACACCATGCCGACAGCGTGCCAGACGCCGGCGACCTCGGCGGGCAAAGGTCACGGAATGGTGAACAGGAGGTAACGGAAAGGTAACGGTGCGTGCTATCGTCGGGCCACCCGCAACGACGCGGGACCCCTACCCGAAGGCGTTACATGAGCAGTCCTGCGCGCATCGCCGCCGCGATCCTGGTCACGACGGCGTCCGTGCTGGTGCTCGTGCTCGCTCCGGGCGCGACGACCGCCTACGCCGCCAACCTCATGGGACCACTGCGGGCGCCCGGCGAGCCGGCGTTCATCGCCGCCCATCGCGGCGACCGGGCCAGCGCCCCCGAGAACACCGTTCCGGCCTTCGAGTCGGCGGTGCTCAGCGGCAGCGACTTCCTCGAGACCGATGTGCAGCTGACCGCCGACGGCTACCCCGTGCTCATGCACGACGCGAGCGTCGACCGCACGACGAACGGCTCGGGACTCGTCGCCGACCTCACCCTCGCCGAACTCCGCACCCTCGACGCCGGCTCCTGGTACGCCCCGGCGTTCGCCGGCGTCCAGGTGCCGCTGTTCGACGAGTTCCTCGACATCCTGGTGTCGTCGCCCGGAGCCACCGCTCTCGTCGAACTCAAAGACCGGTGGTCGGCGGACGACGTCGAGAAGCTCATGGGCGGCATCTACCTCCGCGGGGTGCAGGACCGCATCGTGTTCGCCGCGTTCTCGCCGCACACCGTGAGTGCGCTCCAGGACGTCGCGCCGGCCATCCCGCGGGTGATGCTCCGGCGGGTGCTGCCGCTCGACCCGGTCGAGGTCGCGGGGCGCTACGGGGCGATCGCGATCATGACCCGGGCGTCGGCGCTCGAGGCGAGGCCGGATGCCGTCGCCGAGATGCACGCCGCGGGGCTCGGCATCCTGCTCTACACGCTCAACAGCGAGGAACGCTGGAGCGAGGCGCTGTCGTACGGCGTCGACGGGATCGTCACCGACGAGCCGTCCGCCCTCGACGAGTGGATCGCCCAGACCGCCCCCGGCACCTGATGACCTTCGCGAGTTGAGTGCCGGGCGCAGCCCGGTGTATCGAAACCCGCCCGGGAATGACGCGGGGCGGGTTTCGATACACCGCTGCGCGGCACTCAACCCGCGGAGACCTACGCGGTCTCCAGCAGCGCCCGGTAGAACGCGATGCCGCGCAGGTAGGCCTCGACCCGGATCGACTCGTCGATCGCGTGCAGCCCGGCCAGCTCCGTCTTCGTCATCTCGAACGGCGTGAACCGGTAGACCGCGGGGGTGAGCCGGGTGAAGTGCCGGCCGTCGGTCGCGCCGAGCATCGCGTACGGCACTGCGACGGCGTCGGGATGCGAGCTCGCCAGCGCGCCGACGATCCGCTCCCACGGGTGGCCGGTCGCGGGTGCGACGGGCGGCGGGTCGGATCCGGCGACGACCCGCACCGCGATCCGGTCGTCGCCGATGTCACGGCGGATGCGGTCGACCTCGGCGTCGAGCGTCGAGCCGACGACGATCCGCACGTTGACGTGCGCCGTCGCCACCTCGGGCAGCACGTTGTCGGCGGCCGCGCCGCGCAGCCGGGTCACGACGCGCGTCGTGCGCACGAGGGCGTTCGCCTCGTCGCTGCCGCGGGTGAGCGCGCGCAGCAGCACCGGGCGGAAGAGCTTCGGATGCCGGTAGGCGACCCCGAGGATCCCGCGCGCCCGCGCCGCGAGGGCTGCGAACATCGGGAACGCCGTCGGCGGCAGCCCCGCGGGCACCTGCCGGGAGACGCGCTCGATCGCACGGGCGAGCCGCCGGGTCGCGGTGACGCCCGAGCGCGGCGGGTGGGCCGCGTGGCCGCCGGGCTCGACGCTGCGGAGCTCGATCGTCGCGATGCCCTTCTCGGCGATGCCGATCACGGCGGTCGGCTCGGTCACGCCGGGGAACTGCCCCTCGACGACGGCCCCGCCCTCGTCGAGGACGAAGTCGACGGCGAGGCCGCGCCCGCGGAGCAGCTCGACGGCGGCTTCCGCCGCGGCGCCCTGCACCTCCTCGTCGCCGCCGAAGCTGAGATAGACGTCGTTCTCGGGCACGAAGCCCTGCTCGAGCAGATCCTCGACCGCTTCGAGGATCCCGCCGAGTGCGCCCTTGTCGTCGATCGCCCCGCGCCCCCAGAGCCGGCGTGAGCCGTCGGCATCCACCGTCACGTCCGCCGCGAAGGGTTCGTGCGTCCAGCCCGCCTCGTCGGCCGGCACGACATCCCAGTGCGCCATGAGGATGAGCGCGTCCCCGGGCGTGCGGCCCGGCCAGCGGTAGAGCAGCCCGACGTCGCCGACCCGCTCGAGCTCGAGCGCGGCGTGCACGCGCGGGTAGAGCTCCGCGAGCAGCACCGGGAAGCGCGCGAAGGCGTCGGCATCCTGCAGTTCCGTCTCGGTGCGCGACACCGTCGGCACCCGGATCAGCTCCCGGAGTCGCTCCACGGCGGCGTCGGCATCCACCCTCCGAGCCTAGGCCGCGGGTTGAGTGCCCGCCGCAGGCGGGTGTATCGAAACCCGCGACGAGTTGCTCGGAGGTGGGTTTCGATACACCCCGCTCCGCGGGGCACTCAACCCGCGGGTGGGGTCAGGCGCGGGCGCCGCGGGCCCAGTCGACGACGACCGAGTTCGGGGTGTCGCCGATCTGGATCGTCGTGCCGGAGATGTCGACGCCGAGCAGATCCGCCCGGCCGAGGATGCCGTTCGCGATGAGGTCGCCGTCGACCCCTCCCGTCACGGAGCGGAACGCGTCGCCGATGTCGTCGAGGAAGCCCATGGCCGACATCGTAGGGTTGCAGGGATGGCCTCCTCTACGTCCCGCCCTGCGAACCGGTACGGCACCAAGCCCGATCCCGGCAGCCGCCGGCTCGCGCTCGCCCCCGGGATCATCGCCGCGATCGCGCTGCTGATCGGCGCGATCGAGGTCGACGCGGGCTGGTTCACCGTCATCCGCTACATCGCGACGATCTTCGCCGCGATCGTCGCCGTGTTCGCGTTCCAGGCGAAGCAGTGGTGGTGGCTGCCGCTGTTCGCCGTGATCGCCGTCGCCTGGAACCCGGTGTGGATCATCGACATCCCCGCGCCGTGGTGGCAGGGAGCCCAGTACGTCGCGGCTCTCGTGTTCCTGCTCGCCGGCTGGTTCATCAAGGTGCCGATCCCGGAGGATCAGCGCCGATGACGTTTCGGGAGCGCGTGCGGGGGTGGCTTCCGGTCATCGTCGCGGGCGGCGTGCTCGTCGCCGGTGGACTCGTCGCGATCCCGTTCGGCGGCTGGGACACGGTGTCCCTGGTCAGCGAGGAGATCCCGGAGCAGCCGATCGGGCAGCCTTTCGTCGGCGCGCAGTGGACGATCTCGATCGACGACGTCTACCTCATCCACGAGCATCCCGACGGCTTCACCGAGTTCGAGCCCGGCGAGGCGGGGCTCGTCCTCGTCGCGACGATGGAGGACATGCGGCCCGAGCCGCAGTACCCGATCTCGTCGTCATCCTTCTACCCGTTCGTGATCGACGAGCTCATCGTGCAGGGGGAGTACCTGCCGATCGAGACCTACTCGACCTATCTCGCGCGTGACGGGTCGTTCGGACCGTTCCTGAGCCCGGGCATCCCGGATACCGTGCAGTTCGTGTTCACGGTGGACGAGGCGCAGTTCGGGCCGGGCGACGAGATCCGCATCGGTCTCACCGACGCGACGCCCGAGGAGGCCGACATCATCGAGGGCACGCGCTGGGTCGACGTGCACGTGGCGGCCGAGGTCGTCGTTCGGTTGCGGGACGAGCGATGAGGCGCGGCGTGGCGTACCTCGCCGGCGCGGGCCTCGTGCTGCTCGCGTTCGGTGTCGCGTTCTCGACCCCGGACAGCGATTGGGTCGAGGGTCCGATGCCGGCGCGCGTGCAGATCGGCGAGACGGCGACCGTCGGCGACCTGGTCGGCACGGTGCACGATGTGGGCCTCGCGCGCGAGGTGGAGGCCGACTTCACGCGGCTCACCACGGCGGGCGTCTGGTTCGTCGCCGACTTCACGGTCGCGGGCACGACGGAGCGCACGGGGGTGCGGGTCGACGTGCTCATCGACGGCGTGCAGTATCCGGCCACGGATCGCTCGGACGCGGTGCTCGACGGCAGCACCGTGGATGCCGGCCTGCCGCGCACGGGTTCGTCGCTCGTGGAACTCCCCGCCGACATCGCGGACCGGCCGGGGGCGTCCTCGGCGGTGCTGCGGATCAGCCCGCGTCTCGACGCGCGCCTCGACGGCGTCATCGAGGTCGTCGTCGATCTGACGGCGCTCGACGTCGCGGATCGCGTCGAGGTCGAGGCAGCCCGGGACGGCCTCCGATGACGACCTGGCTGCGCCGAAACCGCTGGTACCTGCTCGCGCTCGTCGTGCTCATCCCGGGGGCTCTCGCCGTGTCGCTGGTGCCGCGCTTTTTCCCCTACCTCGCCGACCTGCCGCAGTACGAGTCGGTCGCGCGCGGCGACACCGTGCGGTATTCCGGCGCCGACATCCAGCTGACCGACCTCGAGGTGCTCGACGGTGAGGCGATCGCCGCTCCGCTGGGGTCGGATGTCGTCGTCGCGTCGTTCACGATCGACGTCGTCGAGCCGCTCGACTCGGCGTACTGCGAGCTCGTCGTCGTCTCGAGCGAGGGCGGCGTCGAACGCCGCTGGGACGAGCAGGCGTACCTGAACATCGACTACGAGATCCCGGACGGGGTCGAGGAGAGCTGCACGCTCGCCGAGGCCGGGTCCTATCGCGCGCAGTTCACCTTCGTGGTGCCGCACGGCGAAGTCGCCGATCCGTCGGTCGAACTCAGTTCGTCCGCCGAGTCGCCGCGGGTGCTGCGGCTGCACTGACCGCGTCGCCCGCTTCGTCGACCAGCTCTTCGGCCGCGTCGCTGCGCAGGGCGTGGTCGAACGCGGCCGCGACGAGGGCCACCTGCAGCACCGCGACGATCGTGTCGACGACCAGCTCGACGCCGTCGCTCGCGCCGAACCACCAGGCGAGGTCGTGCGGACCGAGCAGGCGGTAGAGCCCGAAGCGCAGCCACTCGGCGCCGGTCGTCAGCACGGCGAAGGCGAGCAGGTAGGTGCCGAGCGCGATCGGACCGGAGCGCCAGATGAGCCGGGCGGCGAGCCCGACGGGCCGCCAGCGGTCGACGAACCCCGAGCCGACCGCGGTGCCGAGGCGGCGCACCCAGACCGGCAGGCGCGCCCAGCGGTCGCTCACCGCGCGTACCGACGCCGCCTCGGGCCGGGTGGAGCGCGGCATCACCCCGAAGTAGATGATCGAAGCGAAGGCGAGCCAGGCGAGCGGGAGGGCGACGTGGGTGCCGAGCTGGGCGATCAGCCAGCCGACGGCATCCCCGATCGTGCCCAGCCACGCGAACTCGGCGCGGATGCCCGCCCAGGTGTCGACCGCCCAGGCGAACATGCGCCGGGTCGCGAACCAGTGCGGCACCGGGGCGAGCAGGTTCCGCAGGGTGAACGCGGCACTGAGCACCCAAACGGCCTCGAGGTAGGTCGCGAGCCCGGTGGTCCAGCGCGGCAGACTCGCCGAGAACCGGCCGAGCAGCCACCGCGCGGCGAAGGCGACGACGATCAGGATGATCGAGGCCAGCGAGACCTCGCTCGTCGCGTCGTTCGTGCCGAAGTTCTCCTGCGTCGTCGAGGAGAAGTACAGGTCGATGACGTCGTCGCGGATCAGGTTCCAGGCGACGTAGAGCAGGAAGAACGGCAGGATCGCCGCCAGGAGGGTGTCGCTCCACTGCCGCACCGGAGGCACCGCGACCTCGCCCCGGTCGATGTCGTCCAGGCGGCCGAGGTGGGGCAGCTCGCGCCGGATCGCGAGGAACATCCCGACGTAGGAGGCCAGGAGCGCGAGGATCGCGATCGGGAGCAGGAGGAAGGCGAGATCCTCGTTGATGTTGAGGAGGTACCCGGCGCCGTGGATGATCAGCGCGCGCACGGCCCAGCCCGCGAGGAACCAGGCGAGGAGGGCGGGCCAGCACCGCGCGAGGACTCGGAGCGCGGTGTACAGCACGTTGTGATCCTACTGTCGGCCGTTCCGCGCTAGACTGGGGGCGCTCCCCACCCACCGGTCAAGCCGGGTCTGGGTACGTTTCGCGGAGCGTTTCTTGGATCACACTCCGACCCGCCGCCGATTTCCGATTCACAACACGGCGGGTCGCACAGCAGGTTTCCGTAGCGGGGAACCAAGGAGATACATGAGCCCTTCCGGGCAGCGACCCTCGTCGGGTCAGAACTCTGCAGGCCAGAAGACCCGCAAGCGTTCCAGCGCGGGCCAGAGCCAGCGCCGCCGGCAGCATCAGGACGAGACCGGCATCATCCCGATCCTCGCGCGCACCGTGCGGGCGATCGAGAACTCGGCCGAGCGCGGCAAGGTCGCGCCCGCCAACCGCGTGAAGTTCCGCGTCGTCGCGGCGCTCGTGCGCGAGGAGCGCGCCCGCATCAAGACCGACAAGGCGATGACGGATGCCGAGCGCACGAAGGAGCTCACGCGGCTCGACGGGATCGCGACGATCATGGCGAAGACCGCCGCGCGCGACACCTCGCTCATCCAGTTGCTCACCGACACCGCTCCGCTCACCACGCAGCAGCAGGAGGCCAAGCGGGCGATGCTGCTCGAGGCCGGCGCCGAGCTCTCGCCCGAAGACCTCGTCGTCACGACCGAGGCCCCCGCGGCGAAGCAAGAGGACAGGTACGTCGTCCCGCAGTCGGTGAAGCAGTACCAGATGTCGAACCCGTTCCTTGCACCCGACTTCAGCTCGGCCGCCCCGGCCAAGTCGTCGACGGCCGGACGCCTCGCGAACTGGGAGCTCATCGAACCGCTCTTCCGCTCGTTCGAGATGGGCTCCGGCG
>CAZPJC010000097.1:0-8858 GCA_964586645.1 uncultured Schumannella sp. | reverse complement strand
GGCGTTCTTCTCCAGCAGCCAGGTGAGCAGCGCCTTCTGGGCGTGCAGGCGGTTCTCCGCCTCGTCCCAGATGACGCTCTGCGGTCCGTCGATGACCTCCGCTGCGACCTCGTAGCCGCGGTCCGCCGGCAGGCAGTGCAGGAAGATCGCGTCGGGCTTGGCGAGCGTCATCAGCTCGGTGGTCACCTGGTAGCCGCCGAAGACGGCGACGCGATGCGCCTTCTCGTGCTCCTTGCCCATCGACACCCAGGTGTCGGTGACGACGACGTCCGCGCCGGCCACGGCCTCGTTGGGGTCCGTGTAGAGCGTGACCGAACCCCCGGTCTCGGCGGCGCGCTCGTCCGCGGCGGCGACCACGGCATCCGACGCGGTGAACTCCGCGGGGGCGGCGACCCGCACGTGCATGCCCGCGGTCGCGCAGGCGAGCAGGTAGCTCTGGCCCATGTTGCTCGCGCCGTCGCCGAGGAACGTCACGGTGAGCCCGGCGAGGGTGCCCTTGTGCTCCCGGATGGTGAGCAAGTCGGCGAGCAGCTGGCACGGGTGGAAGTCGTCGGAGAGGGCGTTGATCACCGGCACCGTCGTGCCCTTCGCCATCTCCTCGAGACCGGCCTGGGCGTAGGTGCGCCAGGCGATCGCCGCGACCATCCGCTCGAGCACGCGCGCGGTGTCGGCGGGGGTCTCCTTGCCGCCGAGCTGGCTGTTCGCGGTCGAGATGATGAGCGGGTTGCCGCCCAGGTCGGCGACCCCGACCTCGAAGCTGACGCGCGTGCGCGTCGAGGACTTGTCGAAGATGACCGCGACGGCCTGAGGGCCGGCGAGCGGCGTGCGGCCCCAGCGGTCGGCCTTGATCTGCTCGGCGAGGTCGAGGATCTCGGTCTGCTCGGCCTGCGTGAGGTCGTCGTCGCGGAGGAAGTGCCGGGTCATGCGGGGATCCCTTCGAGGGCGGTGCTGAACAGGTCGAGGAAGCGGTCGACATCCGCCGCGGTGATCGTGAGCGGCGGGGCGAGGCGGATGCGGTCCTCCGCCGCGGCGTTGACGATGAGCCCCAGCTCGAGGGCGCGCGTCGCGACGGCCCCGGCGTGCGGGCCGTCGAGCCCGATGCCGACGAGGAGTCCCCGGCCGGAGACATCCGTGATCGCCGGGTGGTTCAAGGCGGCCAGACCCGCGCGGATCTGAGCGCCCCGCTCCCGGGCGTTCGACAGGAGGTCGGCGCGCTCGATCTCGCCGAGCACGGCGTTCGCCGTCGCCGTGGCGAGGGGGTTGCCGCCGAACGTCGTGCCATGGTCGCCGGGCTGGAGCAGATCCTTGGCCCCGCCGAACGCGACGAGCGCGCCGATCGGGAAGCCGCCGCCGATGCCCTTCGCGAGCGCGACGAGGTCTGGCACGATCCCCTCCGTCTGGAAGGCGAACCACTCCCCCGTGCGCCCGGCGCCGGTCTGGATCTCGTCGAGGACGAGCAGCGCGCCGTGCTCCGCCGTCAGCTCCCGCGCCCGCCGCAGGTAGCCCTCCGGCAGGTCGAGGACGCCCGCCTCGCCCTTGATCGGCTCGAGCACGAGCGCGGCGACGTCGGGGCCGATCGCGGCCTCGAGCGCCTCGATCGTCGTCGGCAGGAACTCCGGCCCGGGGATGAGCGGCTCGAACGGCGCGCGGTACGCCTCCTTGCCCGTGATCGCGAGCGCACCGGTCGACCGCCCGTGGAACGACTTCTCCAGGGTGAGGATGCGCGTGCGCCCGGTGCGCCGCGAGACCTTGATCGCCGCCTCGATGACCTCGGTGCCCGAGTTGCCGAAGAACACCGCGTCGCCGCCGGTGAGCCGCTTGAGCCGCTCGGCCAGCTCGAGCTGCGGCTCGGAGGCGAAGTAGTTCGAGACGTGGGCGATCGTCGCCGCCTGGCGGCTCACCGCCTCGACGAACACCGGATGCGCGTGGCCGAGCGCGTTGACCGCGATGCCGGCGAGGAAGTCGAGGTACTCGACGCCCTGGTCGTCCCAGACCCGCGCGCCCTCGCCGCGCACGAGCACCCGCAGGGGGGTCGGCGCATAGGAGAACATCGCGTCGCGGAACCGGTCCTGTCCCGTGGTCATGCCACCACCTCCGTGCCGATGCCGGCGTCCGTGAAGATCTCCAGCAGCACCGAGTGCGGGCGCCGGCCGTCGATGATCGCGGCCTTCGGCACCCCGCCGGCGACGGCCTCGAGGCACGCGGTCATCTTCGGGATCATCCCGCTCTCCAGACTGGGCAGCAGCGCCGTCAGCTCGGGCACCGTGATGTTCGAGACGAGCGAGTCGCGGTTCGGCCAGTCGGCGTAGAGCCCCGCGACGTCGGTGAGCACGACGAGCTTCTCGGCGCCGAGGGCGACCGCGAGGGCGGCGGCGGCCGAATCGGCGTTGACGTTGAGCGACTGGCCGGGCACGTCGAGGTCGGGCGCGATCGACGACACGACCGGGATGCGCCCCGCCTCGACCTCGGCGAGCACCGCGGCGGGGTCGACCTGCACGACGTCGCCGACCAACCCGATGTCGACGGTCTCGCCGTCGATCACGACGCCGCGCCTGCGCCCGCCGAACAGCCCCGCGTCCTCGCCCGAGATCGCGGACGCGAGAGGGCCGTGCTCGTTGATGAGCGTCACCAGCTCGCGGCTGACCTGTCCGGTGAGCACCATGCGCACGACATCCATCGCCTCGGGCGTCGTGACGCGGTACCCGCCGCGGAACTCGCTCGGGATGCCGAGCCGGTCGAGCATCGCGGTGATCTGCGGGCCGCCGCCGTGCACGACGACGGGCTTCAGGCCGACGTAGCGCAGGTAGACCATGTCCTCGGCGAACGCCCGCTGCAGCTCGGGGCTCACCATCGCGTTGCCGCCGAACTTGACGACGACGACCTTGCCCGAGAAGCGCTTCAGCCAGCCGAGGGACTCGATCAGCGTGCCGGCCTTGATCTCCGCGCCGAGGGCCCGTTCGTCGGCATCCAGGTCGCTCATGAGGAGTACGCCGAGTTCTCGTGCACGTAGTCGTGGGTGAGGTCGTTGGTCAGAATGGTCGCGCCCGCGTGTCCGGCGTGCAGCTCGAGCTGCAGCAGCAGGGTGCGCGGCGTCAGATCGACCTCCTCGCGGGGACGGTCGGGACCGCCCTTCGCGCACACCCGCACGCCGTTCATCAGCACGTCGACGTCGTACGGGTCGAAGGCCGCGCCCGTCGTGCCGATCGCCGCCAGGACCCGGCCCCAGTTGGGATCGTTGCCGAACACCGCGGCCTTGAACAGGTTGTTCCGGGCGATCGCGCGGCCGACCTCCACGGCATCGTCTTCGGTCGCCGCGCCCATCACCTCGATCACGATGTCGTGGCTCGCGCCCTCGGCGTCCTGCTGCAACTGGAACGCGAGGTCCATGCAGAGGTCCTGCAGCACGGCGGTGAACGCGTGGATGTCGGGGCTGACCCCCGAGGCGCCGCTCGCCAGCAGGGTGACCTGGTCGTTCGTCGACATGCAGCCGTCGCTGTCGAGCCTGTCGAAGCTGATCCGGGTCGATGCCCGCAGGGCCTGGTCGAGCTGCGCGCTCGTCAGGTCGGCGTCGGTCGTGATGACGACGAGCATCGTCGCGAGCCCGGGCGCGAGCATCCCGGCGCCCTTCGCCATGCCGCCGATCCGCCAGCCGTCGCCGTCGCGGGTCGCGGTCTTCGGGTGCGTGTCGGTCGTGATGATCGCGGCCGCGGCATCCGCTCCCCCGTCGGCGCTGAGCGCAGCGGCGGCGGTCGCGATCCCGGGGAGCAGCTTCTCCCGGTCGAGCTGCATCCCGATGAGCCCGGTCGAGCAGACCAGCACGTCGCCCGCGCTGACGCCGACGGCATCCGCGACGGCCTCGGCCGTGAGGTGCGTCGTCTGGAAGCCCTCGGCGCCGGTGAAGCAGTTCGCCCCGCCCGAGTTGAGCACGATCGCGCTCACCGTGCCGTCGGCGATGACCTGCTGCGACCAGATGATCGGGTTCGCCTTCGCCCGGTTGCTCGTGAACACGGCGGCGGCGGCGTTCGACGGCCCGGTGTTGACGACGAGTGCGAGGTCGGCGTTGCCCGAGGACTTGAGCCCGATCGGGATGCCGGCGGCGGTGAAGCCCTGGGCGTAGGTCGTGCCGGTGCTGGCGGAACTGCTCACGGGGCGACTCCATCGAGGGGAAGGCCGAGCGTCTCGGGCAGGCCGAGCGCGAGGTTGGCGGACTGGATCGCGGCACCCGCGGTGCCCTTGACGAGGTTGTCGAGAGCCGACACGACGACGACGCGGCCGACCCGCTCGTCGATCGCGAGCCCGAGGAGGGTCGTGTTGGCTCCGGTCGTGTCGCCCGACTTCGGGAACGTCCCGGCAGGCAGCAGGTGCACGAACGGCTCGTCGACGTAGGCGTCCTCCCAGGCCGCCCGCACGTCCGCCGGGTCACCCGTCAGCTTGGCGGTCGAGGTCGCGAGGATGCCGCGGGCCATCGGCACGAGCACCGGGGTGAAGCTCACGGTGACGCCGGACCCGCCGGCCGCGGTGAGGTTCTGCACGATCTCCGGGTTGTGCCGGTGCGCGCCGCCGACCTGATACGCCGAGGCCGAGCCCATCAGCTCGGCCCCGAGCAGGTCGGTCCGCAGGCTCTTGCCCGCGCCCGACGGGCCGACGGCCAGCACGCTGACGAGGTCGTCGGGAGCGATCACGCCCGCCGCGATCCCCGGCGCCAGGCCGAGGGTGATCGCCGTGACGTTGCAGCCGGGCACCGCGATGCGGGTCGCGCCGGCGAGATTCTGCCGCTGGCGCCCGCCGCCCGCGAGAAGCAGCTCCGGCATCCCGTAGGTCCACGCCCCGTGGTACTCGCCGCCGTAGAACGCGGTCCACGCGGCGGGGTCGGTGAGCCGGTGGTCGGCGCCGCAGTCGACGACGAGCACATCGTCGGGCAGCTCCGCGGTGATCGCGCCCGACGCGCCGTGCGGCAGGGCGAGGAACACGACGTCGGCACCGGAGAGCACGGCGGGAGTGGTCTCCTGCAGCACGAGGTGACGCAGCGAGACGAGGTGCGGATGCACGGCCGAGAGCGGCTGCCCGGCGTTCTGATGCGCCGTGACGGTGACGATCTCGAATTCGGGATGGGCGGACAGCAGCCGGAGCAGCTCACCGCCCGCGTAACCGCTCGCGCCGGCGACGGCGACGGATACAGACATGGAAGGGGCCTTCTAGTTCGACGGACGAGGACTCGGATACGGCGACGTCGCGTGAACTCTGGGCTCAGCGGTGCGACGTCGCCTGACGTCGGCGCGCACGGCGGAGCGAACGGAGCTCGAAGCCCCGGACGTCGTTCCGCGTCTGTTCCACGTTCCGACCCTACTGCGCGGAAGGGGCGGAACGATAATCTGAGCCTGAACGCAGGCTCGATGAGACCTGAAGAACCGGAAGAAGGAATCCATGGCTGACCTCAGCTCGCTGCTCACGCAGATCCCCGTCGACGACATCGCGAAGCAGCTCGGAATCGACGAGTCCGTCGCCGAGGCCGCCGTGCAGCAGATCGTCCCCGGTCTCGTCGCCGGTCTCGCCGCCAACGCGGAGGACCCGAAGGGCGCCGCCTCGCTCACCAAGGCGCTCAGCCACGATCGCGGTGGCGTGAAGAAGAAGGTCTCGGAGATCGACACCGAGGACGGCAAGAAGATCGTCCGCAACGTCTACGGCGACAAGCAGGATGCCGTCGCCACGAAGCTCGCCGCGACCGCGACGAAGGCCTCGAGCGCCGGCGACGTGACCCAGGACATCATCAAGCAGATCCTGCCGATCGTCGCGCCGATCGTGCTCGCCTGGCTCGCCGAGCAGTTCCTCGGCGGCAAGAAGGAGGAGCCGGCGGCGAAGGAGGAGGAGTCGTCCTCGGGCGCTCTCGGCGACCTGCTCGGCGGTCTCCTCGGCGGCGGATCCTCGTCGGGCTCGTCCTCGGGCGGCGATCTCCTCGGCGGGCTGCTCGGCGGCCTCCTCGGCGGCGGCAAGAAGTAGTCAGCACGCCTCGACCGCGGGTTGAGTGCCCGGCGTAGCCGGGTGTATCGAAACCGCCCCGAGTCGCTCGGACGGCGGATTTCGATCTCCCCGCCGCCTGAACGGCGGCGGGGGCCCAGCTACGCGGCACTCAATCCGCGGTTTCGTCTACTCCCGGACGGCGGCGCCGAAGCGCTTCCCCGCGAGGGCCGCGCCCGCGAGCTTCGACTCCGACGCCTCCGCCGCGGTGAGCGTGCGGTCGGCCGCGCGGAAGCGCAGCGCGAAGGTGAGCGACTTCGAGCCCTCGGGCACGCCCGGGCCGCGGTAGTCGTCGACCAGCCGCGCCTCCTCGAGCAGCTCCCCGGCCCCCGCGACGATCGTCTCCCGCACGTCGCCGGCCGGAACGTCCGCCGCGACCACGAGCGACAGATCCTGGGTCGCGGCCGGCAGCGTGCCGATCGGGCGCGCGGCGATCTGGGTCGCCCCGACGGCGAGCAGCGCGTCGAGGTCGAGCTCGGCGACCGCGACGACGCCGGGCAGGTCGAGTTCCCGCGCGAGCGACGGCAGCAGCTCACCCGCCACGCCG
The DNA here is from genome assembly GCA_964586645.1 of uncultured Schumannella sp. GTDB lineage: Bacteria > Actinomycetota > Actinomycetes > Actinomycetales > Microbacteriaceae > Pseudolysinimonas_A. Next base: position 2,296 of record CAZPJC010000097.1, on the reverse strand, counting down.
ACGACCGTCTCGCCGACCCGGAGCTCGGCGGTGCGGCCCGGGTGCAGCACGGGGTGCGTTCCGGCGACGGGGCGGATGTCGGCGGCCAGGGCGAGCCCGACCTCGGCGACGGCGTCGAGAGCGTCGGCAAGCCCGGACGGCACGGCGGCCGCCCCGGGCTGGCGCGGCGTCAGGTCGCCGAGGAACAGCACCGCGACGCGACGGGGCTGCGCGGGAAGCGACGCCGTCAGGCCCGCGAGCACGGCTGGCTCGAGCTCGACGGCACCCGGCGGCAGTTCGGCGGTGCCGTGCACGACGTCCGCCGTCGGCAGGTAGACGTGCCCGATCTCGAACACCGCGAGGTCGGTGAGGCCGCGGGACAGGTTGCGGCGCGCGGTCTCGATCAGGCCCGGGAGCAGCGAGCGCCGCAGGAACGGGGCCTGCGGGTCGATCGCGTTCGCGAGCTGCACCGCCGGGGCCCCCGGCTCGAAGCGCTCGACCGTCGCGGCCGATTGGAACGGGTACGCCAGCACCTCGGTCAGCCCGGCGGCGGCGAGCACGTTCGCCAGGCGGCGGGTGGCCTGCTGCGCCCGCGTCCAGCCGCGCCCGGGCGGGGCGGTCGGCAGCTCGGAGGGGATGCGGTCGTACCCGGTGATGCGCGCGACCTCTTCGACCAGGCTCGGCGCGTCGATCAGGTCGGGGCGCCAGGACGGCGGCGTGACCGTCCAGCGGTCGACGGTCGCATCCACGGTCGCGCCGATCAGCTCGAGCGTCTCCTGCACCTCGGACGCGTCGTAGTCGACCCCGATGAGCGCCGCGGCGTCGCCGGGGGCGAACGCGATCGGCACGGGCTCGCCCGGATAGGGCACCACGACGCCGAGCGCGTCGATCGTGCCGCCCGCGAGCTCGACGAGCAGATCGGCGACGCGCTGAGCCGCGATCGGGCCGAGGGTCGGGTCGACGCCGCGCTCGAAGCGCTTCGAGGCCTCGCTCCACAGCTTGTGGCGACGGGCGGTGCGCGCCACCGTGACCGGGTCGAAGTGCGCGGCCTCGACGAGGATGTCGGTCGTCGCGTCGGTCACCTCGGTCGCGAGTCCGCCCATGACGGCGGCGAGACCGATCGGGCCCGAGTCGTCGGTGATCAGCAGGTCTTCGACATCCAGCTTGCGGGTCTGGCCGTCGAGGGTCTCGATCGTCTCCCCCGCGGCCGCACGGCGAACGACGATGCCGCCGCGCAGCTTCGCGAGGTCGTAGGTGTGCGTCGGCTGCCCGAGCTCGAGCATCACGTAGTTGCTGATGTCGACCGGCAGCGAGATCGAGCGGATGCCGGCGAGCTTGAGCCGCGCGACCATGTGCGGCGGCGTCGGCCGGGTCGCGTCGACCCCGCGCACGACGCGCGCGGCGAAGGCGTCGCAGCCCGCGCGGCCGCGGATCGGGGCGGCGTCGTCGACGACGACGGAGTACCCGCTCGCCTCGCCGACGGTCACCTCGAGCGCGGGGTCGCGGAACCTCGCCCCCGTCGAGTGCGAGTACTCGCGGGCCACCCCGCGGATGCTCAGCGCGTAGCCGCGGTCGGGAGTGACGTTGATCTCGACCGCGGCGTCGTCGAGCCCGAGGAGCGCGATCGCGTCGGCGCCGACCTCGGGATCGAGCCCGATCGTCGAGAGCCGCAGGATGCCGTCGTGCTCGTCGCCGAGACCGAGTTCGCGTACCGACGCGATCATCCCGTCGGAGACGTGCCCGTAGGTCTTGCGCGCCGAGATCGGGAACGGCCCGGGCAGCACGGCGCCGGGCAGCGAGACGACGACCTTGTCGCCGACGGCGAAGTTGTGGGCCCCGCAGACGATGCCGCGCGGCTCGGGCTCGCCGACATCCACCTGCACCCAGTTGATCGTCTTGCCGTTGCTCTGCGGTTCGGGGGTGAGCGCGAGCACCTGGCCGACGACCACCGGACCGGTGACCTCGAAGCCGTGCACGTCCTCCTCCTCGAAGCCGACCTTCACCAGGGCGGCGTGGAGGTGCTCGAGGGTGACGTCCTCCGGCAGGTCGACCCAGTCGCCGAGCCAGCTGATCGGGACTCTCATCGTCAGACCACCATCCCGAACTGCTGCGAGAAGCGCACGTCGCCCTCGACCATGTCGCGCATGTCGTTCATGTCGTTGCGGAACTGCAGGGTGCGCTCGATGCCCATGCCGAACGCGAAGCCCTGATACTCGGCCGGGTCGACCCCGGCACTGCGCAGCACGTTGGGATTCACCATCCCGCAGCCGCCCCACTCGACCCAGCGCGCGCCGCCCTTGGCGTTCGGCTGCCAGAC
>CAZPJC010000096.1:0-8906 GCA_964586645.1 uncultured Schumannella sp. | reverse complement strand
CCGGCTGCGACCGACCCGTCGCGCATCCGGAACTTCTGCATCATCGCGCACATCGACCACGGCAAGTCGACCCTCGCCGACCGGATGCTCGGCATCACCGGCATCGTCAGCGACCGCGACATGCGCGCGCAGTACCTCGACCGCATGGACATCGAGCGCGAGCGCGGCATCACGATCAAGAGCCAGGCGGTGCGGATGCCGTGGGCCGTCGACGGCACGACCTACGCCCTCAACATGATCGACACCCCCGGACACGTCGACTTCACCTACGAGGTGTCGCGGTCGCTCGCCGCGTGCGAGGGGGCGATCCTGCTCGTCGACGCCGCGCAGGGGATCGAGGCGCAGACCCTCGCCAACCTCTACCTCGCCCTGGACAACGACCTCGAGATCATCCCGGTGCTCAACAAGATCGACCTGCCGGCCGCCGACCCCGAGAAGTACGCCGACGAGATCGCCGGACTCATCGGCGGCGACCCGAGCGAGGTCATGCGGGTCAGCGGCAAAACAGGCGTCGGCGTCGAGGCGCTGCTCGACCGCGTCGTCGAGCGCGTGCCGGCTCCCGTCGGCGACCCCGACGCGCCCGCCCGGGCGGCGATCTTCGACTCCGTCTACGACTCCTACCGCGGCGTCGTCACCTACGTGCGCATGGTCGACGGGTCGCTCAAGCCGCGGGAGCGCATCCAGATGATGTCGACCCGGGCGATCCACGAGATCCTCGAGATCGGCGTCTCCTCGCCCGAGCCCACCCCCAGCAACGGCCTGGGCGTCGGCGAGGTCGGCTACCTCATCACGGGCGTGAAGGACGTGCGCCAGTCGAAGGTCGGCGACACCGTCACCACGGCTTCAAAGCCGGCGACCGAGGCGCTGCCCGGCTATACCGAGCCGCTGCCGATGGTGTTCTCGGGCATCTACCCGATCGACGGTAGCGACTACCCCGACCTGCGCGAAGCCCTCGACAAGCTGAAACTGTCGGATGCCGCCCTCAACTACGAGCCGGAGACCTCGGTCGCGCTCGGCTTCGGCTTCCGCTGCGGCTTCCTCGGCCTGCTGCACCTCGAGATCGTCACCGAGCGGCTCGAGCGCGAGTTCGGCCTCGACCTGATCACGACCGCCCCGAGCGTGATCTACGAGGTGACGACGGAGGACAAGAAGACCGTCACCGTCACCAACCCGAGCGAGTACCCCGACGGCAAGATCGCGAACGTGAAGGAGCCGATCGTCAAGGCGTCGATCCTCGCGCCCAAGGACTACGTCGGCACGATCATGGAACTGTGCCAGAGCCGCCGCGGCACCCTCGGCGGCATGGACTACATCGGCACCGACCGCGTCGAACTGCACTACACGATGCCGCTCGGCGAGATCGTGTTCGACTTCTTCGACCAGCTGAAGAGCCGCACGCAGGGCTACGCGTCGCTCGACTACGAGCCCGCCGGCGAGCAGGAGGCGGACCTCGTGAAGGTCGACATCCTGCTCCAGGGCGAACAGGTGGATGCCTTCAGCGCGATCGTGCACAAGGACAAGGCCTACGCGTACGGCGTGCTCATGACCGGACGGCTGCGCGAGCTGATCCCGCGGCAGCAGTTCGAGGTGCCGATCCAGGCCGCGATCGGCGCCCGCATCATCGCGCGCGAATCGATCCGCGCGATGCGCAAGGACGTGCTCGCCAAGTGCTACGGCGGCGACATCACCCGCAAGCGGAAGCTGCTCGAGAAGCAGAAGGAGGGCAAGAAGCGCATGAAGATGGTCGGCCGCGTCGAGGTCCCCCAGGAGGCGTTCATCGCCGCGCTCTCCGGCGACGTGGAGAAGAAGGACAAGAAGTAGTTTTCGCGCCGTGTCCCGCGCATGCTGGAGGCATGACGCGGGAGATCGTGACGGTGCCGGATGTCGTCGGCCTGCCGTTCCACATCGGCCGCGACCTCGCGTCCGAAGCCGGGGTGACGCTCGCGAATCCCGATCCCGACGGGCCACCGATCAGCGCACTCGCCTGGCCGGGGCTCTTCTACATCACGTCGCAGTCGCCGGCGCCGGGCACCCGCGTCGAACGGTGGGACTCGGTCGGGATCGAGGTCGAGGAGTACCGCGGCGACGACGGGGTGTTCACTCGGGGTAGCTGAGCACGCCGCACCCGGCTCGCAGGCGGTCGAATCGGTAGCGTGAGGGGATGACCGCGGGCGCGAGCGATGGCTGAGCACGTGCTCGATCGGCCGGTCTGGCGTTCGCTCGCCGGGCCGCTCGCGCACCTCGCCCGCCGGGAGGGCTCGGCGGTCGGCTTCGATCCCGCGATCTCGCCGTTCGTCGGCACCGGGACCGACGGCGCCGACGCCTGGGCCGACCTCGTCCGTCTCGTCGGGCCGGGCGGCACGGGCGTGCTCGCGGGCTCGCCGTTGCCCGTGCCCGAGGGGCTCCGAGTGCCGCTGCGTCTCGTCGGCTACCAGATGGTCGCCGACGGCTGGGCGCCCGAGGCCGACCCGGAGATGGTCGACCTCGGCGCGGACGACGCCGCCGACATGCTCGACCTCACCGACCGGACGAGGCCGGGCCCGTTCCAGCTGCGCACCCACGAACTCGGGCGGTACGTCGGGCTGCGCGTCGACGGTCGGCTCGTCGCGATGGCGGGGGAGCGGTTCCACCCTCCCGGTTATACGGAGATCAGCGCCGTCTGCACCGACCCCGACTTCCGCGGGCGGGGGCTCGCGCAGCGGGCGATGGCGACGATCGCGGCCGGGATCGTGGCGCGCGGCGAGACGCCGATCCTGCACGTCGCCGGGTCGAACGAGAACGCCATCCGGCTCTACCAGCGGATGGGTTTCGCGATCCGACGAGAGATCGAGTTCGTCGCCTTCGAGACTCCCGCTGCCCAGTCCGGCGTCGTCACGTAGCACCGAGTGCGATGACGACCGTTCCCAACTCTCGGAAATCCGGGTGCTCATCCACGACTCATCGCTGAGCACCCGGATTTCCGAGAGTTGGGAACGGGCGGGAGAATGGACGGATGTCCGCGTCCGGAGTGAGCGAGCACGTGCCGATCTGGCAACGTGCCGTGACCTATGCCGCGATCGGGGCGACGCAGGACGACGAGTTCACCCGCTACCCGCCGAAGGGCTACCGGGCGATCGAGCGCAAGGTGCGGCTCGGCCATGGCGAGGAGCGCTGGCACCACGCCTGGACCGAGACGCTGAGCTGGGGGATCAAGACCCGGGCCGGCTTCCGCGTGAAGCGGATCGAGTCGCCGGCCGAGATCGTGGAGAACACCTACACGCCGGTGACGTTCGATGAGGTGACCGGTGAACCGCTCCAACCCGCCACGCTCGCGAGTGACGAAGCGGTCTACGCCGACACCGGTGCCCGGCTCGTGAGGGCCGGCGACAGTGCGGTGCTACTCCTCGGCTGGCGCGCGCTGAGCTTCCGCGAACCGGTGCGGGTCGTCGCCGTGATCGATGACCCGAACCGGCGCGGGTTCGCCTACGGCACGCTGCCCGGTCATCCGCTGAGCGGCGAGGAGCTCTTCGTCGTGGAGCGGCGCGACGATGACTCGGTCTGGCTCACGATCCGCTCGCTCTCGCGTCCCGCCGCGGCGGGGTGGTGGATCGCGCTTCCGCTTCTGCGGCTCGCGCAGGCGTGGTTCCTCTCGCGCTACGAGCACGCGCTGACCCGGCCGCTGTGACCGCCCGGGCCTAGCGCCGCCGGCGTCGCGCGAAGTAGACGAAGATCGCGATGACGACGAGGGCCACGACGATCGGCGCGATGATCCCGACCAGATCGGGGCCGACCACGGCGACATCGGAGCAACCGGCGGCGTCGGCGGGACACAGGGGCACGGCGGCAGGCTAACAGCGCAGCCGGTCGACCGGCAGGGATTCCGGGAGAATGGACGGATGCCCTCCGCCCTCCCGATCGCCGACCCGGCCCCCGCCGACGGGCTCCTGCCCGCCTCGGTCGCCGACGGCGTCGCCGAGCGCGACTTCGGCGTGTACGTGCACGTGCCGTTCTGCCGGGTGCGCTGCGGGTACTGCGACTTCAACACCTACACGGCCTCGGAGATCCGCGGGGTGAAGCAGTCCGACTACGCGGGGCAGGCGATCGCCGAGATCGGGATGGCGGCCGAGATCCTGAGCCGCGCCGAGCTGCCCGCCCGGCCGGCGCAGACGGTGTTCTTCGGCGGCGGCACCCCGACCTTGCTGCCCGTCGCCGACCTCGCGGCGATGCTCGCGGCGGTCGAGGTGGCGTGGGGTCTCGCCCCGGGCGCCGAGGTGACGACCGAGGCGAACCCCGACTCGGTCGACGCGGCGTCGTTGCTCGCCTTGAAGCAGGCCGGGTTCACCCGCGTGAGCTTCGGGATGCAGTCCGCCGTGCCGCACGTGCTCGCGACCCTCGAGCGCACGCACGACCCGGCGCGCATCCCGCTCGTCGTGAACTGGGCGCGGGATGCCGGGCTCCAGGTGAGCCTCGACCTCATCTACGGCACCCCCGGGGAGTCCCTCGACGACTGGTCGGCGTCGCTCGACCTGGCCCTCGCGCAGCAGCCCGACCACCTGTCGGCGTACGCGCTCATCGTCGAGGACGGCACGAAGCTCGCCCGGCAGATCTCGCGCGGCGAGCTCGCCCAGCCCGACGACGACCTGCAGGCCGACATGTACGACCTCGCCGACGAGCGCCTCGCCGCCGCCGGGTTCGACTGGTACGAGGTCAGCAACTGGGCCCGGACCCCCGGGAACCGGAGCCGGCACAACCTCGCCTACTGGACCGGTCAGGACTGGTGGGGGGTCGGACCCGGCGCGCACAGCCACGTCGGCGGCGTGCGCTGGTGGAACGTGAAGCATCCCGCCGCCTACGCCGAGCGGCTCGGGGCCGGCGTCTCCCCGGCGGCGGGCCGCGAGACTCTCGACGCCGAGACGCGTCGGGTCGAGGCCGTGCTGCTGCGGTCGCGCGTGAGCGAGGGGCTGCCGACATCCCTGCTCGATCCCGCCGGGCGCACGGCGGTCGCCGGGCTGATCGCCGACGGTCTCGTCGAGGGGGCGGCTGCGGTCGGGGGCCGCGTCGTGCTGACCCGCTCGGGGCGCCTGCTGGCGGATGCCGTGGTGCGGCGCCTGCTCCCCGCGGACTAGCGCACGAACTCGATCGCGAACGGGGAGCGCCAGTACCGCCCCTCGTTCGTCGACTTCGCGGCCAGCACTCCGGACACGACGGCGAGCACCCAGGCGACGACGAGGATGACGAGGCCGACCCCGGCGAACGCCGTCGCGATGCCGGCGACGTAGGCGATGAGCAGCGTCAGCTGGAAGTTCAGCGCCGCCACCGTGTGATGCCGCACGAACGGGCCGCGGTCCTTCAGCAGCAGATAGCCGACGAGCGGGGCGACCCAGCCGAAGAAGATTCCCGCCACGTGCACGAGGACCGACCAGGTCTTCTCGTCCGCGGGGCTCAGCGGCGGCGCGGGCTGGGAGTAGGGACCTGACTCGCTCATGCCGGTCATTAAAGCAAGGAAGCCGGACCCGAAGGCCCGGCTTCCGTGCGGAACGCGATTACTTGATGAGACGGAAGGTGACCGGGTAGCGGTACGAGCCGCCGCCGTTGACCTTGATGCCGCCGAGGATCGAGAAGATGACCGTGGCCACCCAGACGGCGAACGCGAGGAAGTAGAACAGGAAGCCGATCAGCACGAACGCGAGGATCGTGCCGAGGATGTAGAGCGCGACCTGGACGATGGTGACGGCGATCTGGAAGTTCAGCGCCTCCTTGCCCTCGACGTTGGTCTTCGCGCCACGGTCCTTGAAGACGAGCCAGATGATGAGCGAGGGCAGGATGCCGATGACGCCACCGAAGTGAGCGAACGAAGCCCACTGCTTGTCCTCGGCCTCGGTCAGAGGAGCGGCCGGCTGGGGCGCAGCGGGCTGCGGAGCGGGAGTGGTCATGTGTGGAAGCGTGCCTTTCGGTGAGCGGTTGCCGGGCGGATCGCCGGTAAACACAGACCACAAGTTAGCGCCTCGCTCTTGCGCGATGCAACGGGCCGATAACGGCGTGTCGCGCTATCATTGGCAGTCGAACTTCACGAGTGCTAACCGTGAGCGGAACCCGAACACGACAGGAGGCTGGGCGCATGGTCTCCGAACGCAGCCTCGAGGTGCTCCGCGTCATCGTGCAGGACTACGTCGCCTCGCGCGAGCCGGTCGGCTCGAAGGCGATCGTCGAGCGGCACGCCTTCGGCGTCTCGGCCGCGACGATCCGCAACGACATGGCGCAGCTCGAGGAGGAGGAGCTGATCGCGGCTCCGCACACCTCGTCGGGTCGCATCCCCACCGATAAGGGCTACCGGGTGTTCGTCGACCAGCTCACCGAGCTGCGTCCGCTCACCCCCGCCCAGCGTCAGGCGATCGAGACCTTCCTCGGCGAGGCCGTCGACCTCGACGACGTGCTGGCCCGCACCGTGCGGCTGCTCTCGCAGTTCACGAGCCAGGTCGCGCTCGCCCAGTACCCCTCGTTCGGCACCGCCCGGGTGCGCCACATCGAGATCGTCGCGCTCGGACCGACGCGGCTGATGAGCGTGCTCATCACCGACACCGGGCGGGTCGACCAGCGGCTGCTGGATGTCGCCGTCCCGGTCGACGACGAGACCCTCGCCGCCGTGCGCAGCCGCATCAACGCCGAACTCGGCGGGCTCGCGCTCGCCGACGCCGCCGCGAAGCTCGACACGATCCCGGCCTCCTTCCCGCCCGCCGCGGCCGAGCTCGTGGCGACGATCGTCGCGAGCCTCGGCGAGCAGGTCGCGGCGAACCGCCAGGACCGGCTCGTGATGGCGGGCGCGGCGAACCTCGCCCGCACCGAGCGCGACTTCCGCGGCAGCATCCATCCCGTGCTGGAGGCGCTCGAGGAGCACGTCACGATCCTCAAGCTGTTCGGCGAGATGGAGATCGAGATCGACGGCGTGCGCACGAGCATCGGGCATGAGCACGAGACGCCCGGTCTCGGCGAGACGAGTGTGGTGGCGACCGGGTACTCCGCCGCCGGCGGCGGGATCGCGCACCTCGGGGTGCTCGGCCCGACCCGCATGGACTATTCGAACAACATGGCAGCCGTGCGCGCGGTGGCGCGCTACCTGACGCGGCTGCTCGGTGAGGACGATCGGTAAGTGACCGACCATTACGGAGTCCTCGGGGTCGACAAGAACGCGTCGCCCGAGGAGATCAAGAAGGCGTACCGCAAGCTCGCGCGCGAGTTGCACCCGGATGTGAACCCGAGTGCCGAGGCGGCCGAGCGGTTCAAGTCGGTGACGCACGCCTACGACGTGCTGAGCGACCCCGACCAGCGCGAGCGCTACGACCTCGGCCCGCAGCCCGGGTTCGGCGGGGCCGGCGGCGCAGGGTTCGGCTTCGGCGACATCTTCGAGACGTTCTTCGGCGCCGCGCAGCAGAGCCGCGGCCCGCGTTCGCGCCGGGAGCGCGGCCAGGACTCGCTGCTGCGTCTCGAGATCGCCCTCGACGAGGTCGTCTTCGGCGTGCACCGCGACGTGGACGTCGACACCGCCGTCACCTGCGAGACCTGCGCCGGATCGTGTTGCGCGCCGGGCACCTCGCCGGTCACCTGCGACATCTGCCGCGGCACGGGCCAGATCCAGCGCGCGGTGCGGTCGCTGCTCGGCAACGTCATGACGTCGAGCCCGTGCGGCACCTGCCGCGGCTACGGCACGGTCATCCCGAACCCGTGCCCGACCTGCGCCGGCCAGGGCCGCGTGCGCGCCAAGCGCACCCTGTCGCTCGACATCCCCGCCGGCGTCGAGACCGGCACGCGCCTGCACCTCCCCGGCCAGGGCGAGGCCGGTCCCGCGGGCGGCCCCAACGGCGACGTCTACCTCGAGGTCAAGGTCAAGCACCACGACGTCTTCAGCCGCAACGGCGACGACCTGCTCGCGACCCTCGAAGTGCAGATGACGGATGCCGTGCTCGGCACGCAGGTGAACCTCGCGTCGCTCGACGGCGACGTCGCGATCGAGATCAAGCCGGGCACCCAGAGCGCCGACGTCGTCACGATCAAGGACCGCGGCATCACCCACCTGCGCGGTCAGGGTCGCGGCGACCTGAAGGTCGGCATCCACGTCGTCACGCCGGTGCGGCTCAACTCCAAGGAGCAGAAGCTCATGCAGGAGTTCGCGGCCTCCCGCCGCCCGGTGCCGCCGGAGTTCACGACCTTCCAGCAGGGGATCTTCGCCAAGCTGCGCGACCGCTTCCTCGGCTGATGGCCTCCCTCTACCTCGCGCCCGCCCTGCCGGCGGATGTCACGGCCGGGTCGGTCGTGCAGCTCGCGGGCGACGAGGGGCGGCACGCGATCACGGTCGCCCGGGTGCGCGTCGGGGAGACGCTGTCGATCTCGGACGGCGCCGGCCTCGTGGTGGCGGGAGCGGTCGCGTCGATCGACGGGAACACGCTGACGCTCACGGTCGAGTCGGTGCACCGGCATCCCGCCCCGACGCCGGAGCTGTGGCTCGCCCAGGCGCTCGCGAAGGGCGACCGGGACGAGCTGGCCGTGCAGGCCGCGACCGAGCTCGGGGTCTCGGGGGTGATCCCGTGGGCGGCGGAGCGCTCCATCTCGCGATGGGAGGGCGTGAAGGCGGCGAAGGGTCGCGAGCGGTGGACATCCATCGTGCGGGAGGCGACGAAGCAGTCGATCCGGCCCCGCGTCCCGGCCGTCGAGCCGATCGGCAGCACGGCATCCCTCGCGAAGCTGCCGGGCCTCGTGCTCGTGCTCGAACCGACGGCGGCGACGAGGCTCACCGAGATCGACCTCGACACCGATCGGATCACCCTCGTCGTCGGCCCCGAGGGCGGGGTCTCGCCGCGCGAACTCGAGACTCTCGCGGCGGCGGGTGCCGTCGCGGTGCGGCTCGGGCCCGAGGTGCTGCGCACGTCGACCGC
>CAZPJC010000095.1:0-9002 GCA_964586645.1 uncultured Schumannella sp. | reverse complement strand
CCGACAAGGAGCGCATCCAGTCGGTCGCCCAGCGCGCGATCTTCGACGACACCACGAAGTGCATCCTCTGCGCCGCGTGCACCTCGTCGTGCCCCGTCTTCTGGACCGACGGCCAGTACTTCGGGCCGGCCGCCATCGTCAACGCGCACCGTTTCATCTTCGACAGCCGCGACGAGGGCAGCCAGGTGCGCCTCGACATCCTCAACGACAAGGAGGGCGTGTGGCGCTGCCGCACGACCTTCAACTGCTCCGAGGCCTGCCCGCGCGGCATCGAGGTGACGAAGGCGATCGCCGAGGTCAAGCAGGCCGTGCTGCGCGGCAACCCCGGGCTGCCCCAGCTCGAGCTCAGCGTCAAGTAATCCGCGCCCGCAGTTGACGCCCGCGGGACAGAAGTCCGGCCCCGCGGAGGCTGGGATCACCGCGGGGCCGGAAAGGGTGCCCTCATTGGGACGTCGTGAGGGCCTCACCAGAAGAGACGACGCAGGCGCCCGGCTATGACGCGGGTTCGCGAAGATTTTTCAGGCGACCCCGGATGCGCCCGATGATCTCTCAGCCGACGAGGTGGACGGCGACCGTGCCGCCGCCCGACGAGAGCCCGAGCGGCTGGACGAGGGCGTTGATGAGCCCGTCGACCAGCCCGAGGACCTCGGCGAGCGGGTTGTCGCCGAGCACGAGTCCCTTGAGGTAGTCGCGGTCGACGGTCTGCACGAGGTCGAGCGAGGCGAGCCCGCCGGGGAAAGCGGCGATGTCGACGACGTAGTGGCCGGAGGCATCCACCACGGCGGTGGCGTAGACATTGCCGGCGGCGCGCGCGGTGACGGTGGCGCCCGGCGTTCCCGTCCCGGTGAGATGCAGCGAGACGTTCGCGGCGACGACGGTTCCGTCGTCGTCGGTGATCGTGTCGACGATCGAGTCCACGGTCTCGCCGAGGGTCTCGCCCACCCCCGCGACGTCGCCCGCGAGGACATCCCCGACGACGCCCTCGCCGGCGAGGCCTGCGGCGGGGCTCGCCTCGGTGGCGCCGTCGGCCGCGCCGGTCGGCGGGGCGTCGGTCTGCTGCTCGACGGCGACCGGCGGCAGCGTGGAGCCGTCGTCGCCCCCGGCGGCCGGAGCGAGTCCGAGCGCGACGCTGCCGGCGATCACCGCGGCGACCGCGAACCCGCCCACCAGGGTTCCGACCCCGCTCGCGGCACCGAGCGACAGGCCGCCGACGATCGGCGCCGCGAGCACGCCGCTGCCGGCCATGGTCTGAAGAGCGACGGGGACGTCGGGGATCGGGATGCTCGCCGCCGAGGCGCTCGATGCCTGCCCGAGCGAGCCGAGCAACGAGCCGCCGGCGACTCCGCCCAGCACGAGCGGCAGCATGACCATCGCCAGGTGCGAGCCGACCTCGTCGACCTCCTCCGAGACGATCGTGCACTTGGCGCAGTCGGCGAGGTGCGCCGTGAGGCGTTCGCGGTCGCGGTTCGAGAGCGCGTCGCGGGCGTGCTCGCCGAGACGCGACATCGCCCACTGGCACTCCCCGGATGCCGTGGCGTCCGAGACGTGCGCCTGCAGCCAGGCCTTCCGCAGGCCCTCACGAGCCCGGTAGGAGAGCGCGGCGATGCCGTTCGCGGTCATCCCCATCAGCGGGGCGACCTCGTGCGGGTCCATCCCCTCGACCTCGGTGTACCAGAGCACCGTCTGCCATCGTTCGGGCAGCGAGCGGAAGGCCCGCGCCGTCAGCGTGCGGTCGAGCGCCCAGGCGGCCGGGTCGTCCGGGATCCTGTCGTCTTCGAAGTCTTCGATCATGTCCACCTGGATGTCGCGTGACGCGGCTCCCCAGCTAGACGCGAGATTTCGGATCGTCGTATAGAGGTACGGACGGAAGGCCCCGGTGGGGCCGCCGCCCGCCAGCACACGCTGGTAGATCCGTGCGTACGCCTCAGAAACGAGGTCGTCCGCATCGATCGACGAAGTGAACTGACGGGCGACGCGAGCGGCAGAACGATAATGACGGCGCCACAGTTCCCCGAAAGCGCGCGGATCCCCCGATCGCGCGCTCTCGATCAGCTCCGCATCCGAAGTGGTTAGCTTCGAGTTCTGATCGCTCATCCCCCTGATCCATTCCCGGGCCTCTCTTTGTCCCCTATGGGTGAGGTCCGCGGATGGTGAGTCCGCAGCGCCTCATCAAGAGAGACAGCCCGTTCGGTCTACTATGACGCGGGTATTCACCCGCTCGTCACCCCCGTTCGGGGGACAGGCCCCCGGCGTGTCCCCCCACGGTAACGCGTGCCAACCCGTCGACGCCACGGCGCACATGACGAGGGCTCACCGCGAACGTCAAGCCCAGGAGGGCGTCTCCAACCCGACCTAGGCTGGCCCCATGGCGCTGAAGGACACGATCACGGCCGCCGTCGCGTGGGTCCAGCGCCGCAAGGCGGTGCGGGTCGTCGTGCGCTACGGGCAGGATCGCGGCCCGATCCTGGCGAGCGGCATGGCGTATCAGGCCCTGTTCGCCGTCTTCGCCGGGTTGTGGGTGGGCTTCTCGATCGCCGGCGTGGTGATCAGTCAGGATGCCGGACTGCGCCAGGCGATCATCGACGCCCTCGACCAGGCCGTGCCGGGTCTGATCGACGACGGGTCGGGGTCGGGCGCGGTCGACCCGGACTCCCTCACCACCGGCGCGGCGTTCAGCTCGGGCATCGTCGCCGTCCTCGGCCTGCTCTTCACGGCCCTCGGCTGGCTCGCGAGCGCGCGGGACTCGGTGCGCACCCTGTTCGACCTCCCGCCGGCGTCGACCAACCCGGTCCTGCAGAAACTCGTCGACCTCGCGCTCGGGGTCGGGTTCGCTCTCCTGCTCCTCGTCGCCGCCGGGCTCTCCTTCGCCGGCACGACGGCCACCGAGGGCCTGCTCGACGTGCTCGGCCTCGAGACCCGCTCGGTCGTCGGCTTCGTGCTGGGCCGCACCGTCACCCTCGTCGTCGCGGTCGTCGTGTACGCGATCGCCCTGGCCGGGCTGTACCGCCTGCTCGCCCGGGTCATAGTGCCGGCGCGCATCCTGCGGCACGGGGTGACGATCGGCGCGATCGGCCTCGCCCTGCTCACCGTGCTCGGCGGCCTGCTGCTCGGCGGCGCGCAGAGCAACCCGCTGATCGGCTCCTTCGCCGTCGTCGCAGGTCTGCTCATCTACTACAACTTCGCGTCGCAGGTGATCCTGATCGCCGCGACCTGGATGGCGGTCGACGTCGCCGACGAGGGCATCGTGATCGACGAGAAGGTCTTCGAGTCCCGCCTGGAGGCCGCACGCGCCCTGGTCGCCGCGCATGAGCCCGAGCCGGAGCCGGAGCGCCCCGGCTTCTGGAAGCGGCTGTTCGGACGACGCGGCCGTGACGGCGGTCGCCGGTAGCCTCGTCGGGTGACTCGCCTCCGCATCGCCTCGGTCAACGTCAACGGGGTGCGCGCCGCCTTCCGCAAGGGCATGGGCGACTGGCTCGCCGGGCGGGACGTCGACATCCTCGCGATGCAGGAGGTGCGCGCCGAGACCTCCCACCTCGAGGAGCTGCTCGGCGAGGAGTGGGACATCCTGCACGACCCGGCGACGGCGAAGGGCCGCGCGGGGGTGGCGATCGCGAGCCGGAGGAAGGCCGACATCCACCGCGTCACCTTCGGCCCCGACGACTTCGACTCGGCCGGCCGGTGGCTCGAGGCCGACTACGACGTCGACGGCACGATCATCACCGTCGTGTCCTGCTACGTGCCCTCCGGTGTGGTCGACACCCCGAAGCAGGAGCAGAAGTGGACGTTCCTCGACGGGATGCTCGTGCACCTCGGAATGCTCAAGGAGCACAACCCGCTCTCGGTCGTGATGGGCGACTTCAACGTCGGGCACCGCACCCTCGACATCAAGAACTGGAAGGGCAACGTGAAGAAGTCGGGCTTCCTGCCCGAGGAGCGCGCCTACCTCGACAAGATCTTCGGGGCGGAGGGCGACGCCGACTACAACGCGGGCGCCGGGCTCGGATTCGTGGATGTCGGCCGCCGGTTCGCGGGCGAGGTCGACGGGCCGTACACCTGGTGGTCGAACATGGGGAAGGCGTTCGACACGAACACCGGCTGGCGGATCGACTACCAGGCGGCGACCCTCGAGCTCGCGGCTAAGGTGGTCGACGTGAAGGTCGATCGGGCAGCGGCATGGGACGAGCGATGGTCCGACCACGCTCCCCTCGTCGTCGACTACCAGCTCTAAGGACCCACATGACCAAGCCCCGTCTCTTCTCGGGGATGCAGCCCTCCGCGGAGTCGCTGCACGCCGGCAACTACATCGGCGCCCTCATGCAGTGGCGCGACCTCCAGGTCGAGTACGACACCGTCTACTGCGTCGTCGACCTGCACGCGATCACCGTGCCGCAGGATCCCGCGGCGCTCCGCGAGGCCACCCGGCGCACCGCCGCCCAGTACATCGGCGCCGGCATCGACCCGGTGTCGAGCATCCTCTTCGTGCAGTCGCACGTCTCCGCGCACGCGCAGCTGGGCTGGGTGCTCGACACCCTCACCGGCATGGGCGAGGCGAGCCGCATGACGCAGTTCAAGGACAAGGCGCAGAAGACCGGCGCGGATTCGGCGAGCGTCGGGCTGTTCGCGTACCCGATCCTGCAGGCCGCCGACATCCTGCTCTACGACGCCGAGATCGTGCCCGTCGGCGAAGACCAGCGGCAGCACATCGAGCTCACCCGCGACCTCGCGCAGCGTTTCAACTCGCGGTTCGGCGAGACCTTCGTGGTGCCGGAGCCCCGCATCCTCCCGGAGACGGCGAAGATCTACGACCTGCAGAACCCGGGGTCGAAGATGTCGAAGTCGGGGGCGTCGCCGCAGGGCATTCTCTGGCTGCTCGACGAGCCGAGCGTGAACGCGAAGAAGATCAAGTCGGCGGTGACGGATGCCGACCGCGACATCCGCTACGACCCGATCGAGAAGCCCGGGGTGTCGAACCTGCTGACGATCCTGTCGGTGCTCACCGGCACCCCGATCCCGGCTCTGGTCGACTCCTTCGCGGGCAAGGGCTACGGCGACCTGAAGTCGGAGACCGCGGATGCCGTCGTCGCCGAGTTCGAACCGGTGCGCGCGGGGGCACTCGAGCTGCTCGACGACCCCGCGGAACTCGATCGGGTGCTCGGCGGCAACGCGGAGCGTGCGGACGCCATCGCCGCCCCGAATCTCGCGAAGGCGTACGACCGCATCGGCTTCCTCCCCCGCCGCTGACGCCGCGCGCCTTCGCGCGTCGGAGATCCCGTCGTCGGCGCGCCTTCGCCCGCCGAAATGTTCGCAACTCAGGAGATCTTCAGCGCTCGTGCCCGCACCCGCGCGCGTCGGGCAAGCACTCCTGAGTTCGTCACGCGCCGATGGGTTTCGACGGCCCCGATGATCGCTTCCGCGACGCTCGCCAGGTCGTGGACCACCTGCGCGTAGCGGAACCGCAACGCCGTGCGCCCCTCGGCGGCGTGCAACGCGTCGCGGCGCCGATCCCGGGACGCGACGACCGCATCGTCGTGATGCTCGGAGCCGTCGGTCTCGATGACGACCCACCCCTCGACCACGAGATCGACGACTCCGATGCCGCGATACCTCACCTGCGATCGCACGCCGAATCCCAGCGCGCCCACGAGGAGTCGCACGATCGTCTCGAGGCCCGACTGCGCACTCGGGTCGATCAGGCGCGTCAGATCACGAACCCGTTGCGGCGCGCCGGCCAAGGATCGCGCCAACGTCGCTGCCGAGACGTCGCCGCGATTGACCGCGCTGTCGAAGGCGGCGACCGCGAGCCACGGTTCGAGGCACGACGCCGCGCAGACGAGCGCGTCGACGAGCCCGACATGCGACTCGGTCGCGTCGCCGGGGTCGAGGAGCGCCGACCAGTGGATGACGCACTCATCCGCCGCGGGACGCCGGAGGCGCGACGCGCTCGGCGCGACCTGCACGTGCACCCGCGGATCCACGGGCACCCAGATTCCCCGGAAACGCAGTTCCGAGACGCAGGCGAGGCGCCCGCCGACCCGCACCGCCTGCTGCACCGCGGCATCCGTCGCCGGGCTGGCGTAGTGGCCGCGTCGCACCCGGATCAGGCGCCCGCGATGCACCGCCTCCGCGATCCGCCGCACCGTCCAGCCGCCGGCCAACAGCTGGACCCGCGTCATGGTCTCCCCCATCCGGGCAGCCTTCCCGAAGAGCCCCGCCGCGACCGGTGCCGACGGCCGGATGGTGGAATGCGGCCGCGACGACGGGCGGTTGAGGGGCGGACATCCGTCTCCAACGCAGGAAGATCTGCGCCGCGGAGGTGGCGACCGTCCTCCAGGGGGCGGATCTCCTGAGTTGCGTGCGGGACGAGCGGGCACCAGGAGCGCGCGGCAGCAGCGGGAATGCGGGGCGGCGGGCCCGAGTTGTAGGCTGGTGTACAGAAGCACGTGCTCCAGGGGCGGTGAAATCCCGCACCGGCGGTCATAGTCCGCGAACTCCTCAGGCCTCGCAAGAGCCCGGGGGAGCCGATCCGGTGGGAATCCGGAACCGACGGTCAAAGTCCGGATGGGAGGATGCACGCTGCCGTTCCGCGTGGAAGCGCGGCGGCTGCGCCAGCCCTCTCGTCGCCTGGATATCCAGGAGAGACGATGAGCCACACCGAGCAGTTCGAGGCGCCGATGCGGCGCGCCCTCGACCTCGCCGTGCGCGGACCGCTGACCGGCGGCAACCCCCAGGTCGGCTGCGTGCTGCTCGACACCGACGGCCGCATCGTCGCCGAGGGCTGGCACCGCGGCGCCGGCACCCCGCACGCCGAGATCGACGCCCTGTCGAAGGTGATGGATGCCGAGGGCCTGACCGCCGTCGTCACCCTCGAGCCGTGCAACCACACCGGCCGCACCGGGCCCTGCACGGAGGCGCTCATCGCCGCCGGCATCGGCAGGGTCGTCTTCGCGGTCAACGACCCCGGCGTCGCGTCAGCGCACGGCGCGCAGCGGCTGAGCGAGGCCGGCATCCCGGTCGTGCACGGCGTGCTGCACGACGAGGCCGAGGCGCTGCTGCATCCGTGGCTCACCGCGATGCGACGCGGGCGTCCGTGGGTGACCGTGAAGTGGGCGTCGACCCTCGACGGCCGCGCGGCTGCGGCCGACGGCTCGAGCCAGTGGATCACCGGGGCCGCCGCGCGGCAGAAGGTGCACGAGCAGCGGGCGGCGAGCGACGCGATCCTCGTCGGCACCGGCACCGTGTTCGCCGACGACCCGACGCTCACCGCCCGAGGCGATGCCGGCGAGCTCATGGCCGCCCAGCCGCTGCCGGTCGTCGTGGGCGAGCGGGCGATCCCCGCCGACGCGAAGCTGAACGGCCACCCGCGCGGCGTGCTCGAGACCCGCACCCGCGACCTCGACGTCATCCTCGCCGACCTGCACCAACGCGGCATCCGCCGGGTCTACGTCGAGGGCGGGCCGACTCTCGCGTCCGCGGTCATCGCGGCGGGCTTCGCCGACGAGTACGCGATCTACCTCGCGCCGGCCCTGCTGGGCGGTCGGATGCTCGCGATCGGCGAGCTCGGCATCCCGTCGATGGATGCCATCCGCCGCCTGCGCCTCGACGGCGTCGAGCAGCTCGGCGACGACCTGTATCTGCATGCGACGGAGGTCTCGACGCGCCCGGCTTCGCCGGGCTACTCGACCACCGAGACGGAAGGCAACTGACATGTTCACCGGCATCATCGAAGAACTCGGCGAAGTCGTCGCGTGGGAGCGCACGGGCGACTCCGGGCGGCTCACGCTCCGGGCGCCGCTCGCGGTCAGCGACGCGCGGCACGGCGACTCGATCTCGGTCGACGGGGTCTGCCTGACCGTCGTCGACCAGGGGCCGGACTGGTTCACCGCCGACGTCATGGCGGTGTCGATCGCGATGTCCACCCTCGGCGCGCTGAAGGTCGGGCAGAAGGTCGACCTCGAACGCGCCGCCGCTCTCGGCGACCGGCTCGGCGGGCACATCGTGCAGGGCCACATCGACGGCACGTCGACGCTCCTGTCGCGGGAGGAGGGGGATGCCTGGCGTGTGCTGCGCTTCAGCCTCGACCCCGAGCACGCCCCGCTCGTCGTGCGCAAGGGCTCGATCGCGGTGAACGGCGTCTCGCTGACCGTGAGCGACGCGGGCGACGACTGGTTCGAGGTGTCGCTCATCCCCGAGACCCTCACTGCGACGGTGCTCGGCACCCTCGTCCCGGGCGACCGGGTCAACATCGAGACCGACATCCTCGCCCGTCAGGTGCAGCGGATGCTGAGTTTCGGGGAACCCCGCGGGGCTGTCGGCGCTTTCGCCGCGGGTTCGGCGGGCATCCATGGGCACGGCGGAAGCGCCGACAGCCCCGCACCAGGAGGAAACCGATGACTCTGTCCGACATCCCCACGGCCCTGCAGGCGCTGCGCGACGGCAAGCCCGTCATCGTGGCCGACGACGAGGGCCGCGAGAACGAGGGCGACGTCGTGATGGCCGCCCAGTTCGCGAGCCAGGAGTGGATCGCCTGGACGGTGCGGCACACCTCCGGCTACCTCTGCGCCCCGATGACGAACGAGTGGGCCGACCGGCTGAACCTTCCGCCGATGTGGGCGAAGAGCGAAGACCCGCGCGGCACCGCGTACACGGTGAGCGTCGACGCCGCCGACCGGCTCTCGACCGGGATCAGCGCCTCCGACCGCGCGCACACCCTGCGCGTGCTCGCCGACCCGTCGTCGACCCCGGCGTCGGTCATCCGGCCCGGCCACATCATCCCGCTGCGGGCGGTGGATGGCGGGGTGCGCGAGCGCGACGGTCACACCGAGGCGACCGTCGACCTGCTCAAGCTCGCCGGTCTGACCCCGGTCGGGGTGATCGGCGAGATCGTGGAGGACGGCGGCGAGATGATGCGCCTGCCCGGGCTGCTCGCGCTCGGCGCGGAGCACGGGGTTCCGGTGATCACGATCGAGGAGCTCATCCGGTTCATGGAGGAGCGCAAGTGCGAG
>CAZPJC010000094.1:0-9079 GCA_964586645.1 uncultured Schumannella sp. | reverse complement strand
CCGGCTCGAAGATGGACGAGGTGATCTTCGAGGAGTTCAAGGGCACCGGCAACTCGGAGCTGCGCCTCTCGCGCTCGCTCGCCGACAAGCGCATCTTCCCGGCGGTCGACATCGTCGCGTCGAGCACGCGCCGCGAAGACGAGCTGCTCTCGGCCGACGAGGTGCTCATCACCTCGCGCCTGCGTCGCATGCTCGCCGGCCTCGACCCGCAGCAGCAGCTCGAGGTCGTGCTGAGCAAGCTCAAGGAGACCAGCAGCAACACCGAGTTCCTCGTGCAGATCCAGAAGTCGCTCCCGAACGGGAACGGCCACAAGGACTGAGCCGGTCGAAGGAGTAGGCACGTGTTCGAATCGGTCGCCTCGCTGCTGACCGAGCACGAGGAGCTCCAGCAGCAGCTGTCCGATCCGGCGATCCACGCGGATGCCGGGCGCGCGAAGAAGGTCAACCGGCGCTACGCCGAGCTGAACCAGATCGTCGCCGCCCACACCGCGTGGCAGGCCGCCGAGGAGGATGTCGTCGCCGCGCGCGAGCTGGCCAAGGAGGACGAGGCCTTCGCCGCCGAGCTCCCCGCACTCGAGGAGCGCCTGACGGCGACGGCCGAGAAGCTGCGCCGGCTGCTGATCCCGCGCGACCCCGACGACGGCCGTGACGTGATCATGGAGATCAAGGGCGGCGAGGGCGGCGAGGAGTCGGCGCTGTTCGCGGCCGACCTGCTGCGGATGTACCTGCACTACGCGGAGTCCCGCGGCTGGAAGACCGAGCTGCTCGAACGCACCGAGTCCGACCTCGGCGGGTACAAGGACGTGCAGGTCGCGATCAAGTCGAACGCGACCGATCCGGCGCTCGGCGTCTGGGCGTCGCTGAAGTACGAGGGCGGCGTGCACCGCGTGCAGCGCGTCCCCGCGACCGAGTCGCAGGGCCGCATCCACACCTCCACGACCGGCGTGCTCGTCTTCCCCGAGGTCGACGAGCCCGAGGAGATCGACATCAGCCCGAACGATCTGCGCATCGACGTGTTCC
Source organism: uncultured Schumannella sp. (assembly GCA_964586645.1). GTDB lineage: Bacteria > Actinomycetota > Actinomycetes > Actinomycetales > Microbacteriaceae > Pseudolysinimonas_A. The sequence goes on along the minus strand of CAZPJC010000094.1, from coordinate 8,059 downwards.
GCTCTTCGGGACCGGGCGGGCAGAGCGTCAACACGACCGACTCGGCGGTGCGGATCACCCACCTGCCGACGGGGATCGTCGTGTCGATGCAGAACGAGAAGTCGCAGATCCAGAACCGCGAGGCCGGGATGCGGGTGTTGCGCGCGCGGCTGCTCGCGAAGCAGCAGGAGGAGATCGCCGCCGCGGCCTCCGACCAGCGCAAGACGCAGATCCGCACGATGGACCGCAGCGAGCGCATCCGCACCTACAACTTCCCCGAGAACCGCATCGCCGACCACCGCACCGGCTACAAGGCGTACAACCTCGATCAGGTGATGAACGGCGCGCTGCAGCCCGTCATCGACTCCTGCATCCAGGCCGACGAGGAGTCCCGCCTCGCCGAGCTGGCCGACACCGCGTCGTGACCCTCCGCGCGCTTCTCGAGCACGCCGTCGCCGTGCTGACGGCCGCCCGCGTTCCGTCGCCGGAGGCCGATGCCGAACTGCTCGTCGCGCACGTGCTCGGCGTCTCGCGCGGCCAGGTGCAGGCGCAGGTCGTCATCGGCACCCCGCTCGACGCCGAGCAGCGCCTCGCCGTGCTCGAACTCGTCGAGCGCCGCGCCGCCCGGGAGCCGCTGCAGCACCTCACCGGCCGGGCCGCCTTCCGGTCGCTCGAGCTCGCCGTCGGCCCCGGGGTGTTCGTGCCGCGACCCGAGACCGAGCTCGTCGCGCAGCTGGCGATCGACGCCCTCCAGGCCGTTCCCGGCGGATCCCCGCGCGCGGTCGACCTCGGCACCGGCAGCGGCGCGATCGCGCTCGCCCTCGCGACCGAGGTGCCGCACGCCGAGGTGCACGCGGTCGAGAACTCGCCGCGCGCGTTCATCTGGGCGCGCGAGAACGTCCGCACCGTCGGGGCGCCGAATCTGCGCCTGGTCTTCGCCGATCTCGCCGACGCGCTGCCCGACCGCGACGGGACGATGGATGTCGTCGTCTCCAACCCGCCGTACATCCCGGTCGGCGCGATCCCGCGCGACCCCGAGGTGCGCCTGCACGACCCCGAGGCCGCGCTCTACGGGGGAGCGGACGGACTCGACGTCGTCCGGTCGGTGTCGGTCACCGCGCGACGGCTGCTCCGGCCCGGGGGAGTGCTCGTGCTCGAGCACGGCGAATCGCAGGGCGCCGACATCCGGGAGCTGCTCAGCGCGGACGGCTGGTCGGCGGCCGCGACGACGCGCGACCTGCTCGGCCGCGACCGCGCGACCCACGCGCTCCGCTGACCCTCTCGGTGGTCGAGTAGCGCCCGTGGGCGCGTGTCGAGACCCTCGCACCGGGTCTCGACACGCCCGCTTCGCGGGCTACTCGACCACCGACGGGTGGGCGGCGGCGAAGTCCTCGATCGCCTGGAGGAGGGACGCCGGGTCGCGGTAGAGGTGCGCGGTGATGCCGAGCGAGCGGGCGCCCTCGACGTTGACGGGCATGTCGTCGGCGAAGAACACGTGGTCAGCCGGTTCGTCGTACGCCCGCAGCACCCCCTCGAACACCTTCGGGTCGGGCTTCCGAGCCCCGTAGTGGCTCGACGCCTTGAGATGCTGGACGCCGAAGAGCGGCACGAGTTCAGGGGCGAGGGCTGCGAGGTTCTCGCCGACGAGCGGCCCGTTGTTGGTGAGCAGCGTGACGCGGCCCAGCTCCGCCGCCCGCTTCACCGCCGCCAGGGCCTCGGGCCGCGGCGTCATCGCGGACCCGCGGTTGGCGAGCCACTCCTCGGGGGTGAGGTCGGTGCCGACGGCGGCGACCCAGTCCTTCAGATATGACGCGCCGTCGGGCCAGTGCCCGGCCTCGGCCGCCCACTCGCCCCCGTCGTGCCACCAGCGCCGGCGCAGCTCGGCGAAGTTGAGGCCGGTGAGCTCGGTGAGCCCCGTCATCCGGATGCGCCAGTCGTAGTCGTAGAGGACGTCGTCCATGTCGAAGACGAAGAGCAGACCCATGGTCCCTCCAGTCTGGTCGACGTCGAACGGCTGTGCTGACACTCGACCTGATCAGGAGGTGACGACGCGACTCGGCTCACGCCCTCCGGCCGCCACGCCCGCCTCGACCGCAGCGTGCTCTGACCCGCATCGCGCACCCGGCCGGAGCGCCTAGGGTGGAACGGCTATGGCCCTGTACGACACGAGCATCTCCGACGAACTGCTGACCGGGATGCGCTCCGCCCGCGTCGCGATCGGGCGCGGGGAGCTCGTCGTGATCCCGACCGACACCGTCTACGGGGTCGCCGCCGACGCGTTCTCGCCGGCCGCCGTGCAGCGCCTGCTCGACGCGAAGGGCCGCGACCGCACGGCCCCGCCGCCCGTGCTGGTGCCCGGGATCCCGACGCTCGACGCGGTCACCGAGTTCGTCCCCGACGAGGTGCGCGCCCTCGTCGCGAAGTTCTGGCCCGGCGGCCTGACCGTCGTGCTGCGCGCGCGCCCGACCCTCGACTGGGACCTCGGCGAGACCCGGGGCACGGTCGCCGTCCGGATGCCGAACCAGCGGCTCGCGCTCGAGCTGCTCTCCGAGACGGGGCCGCTCGCGGTGTCGAGCGCGAACCGCACGGGCGAGCCGGCGGCGATGACCGCGGCGGAGGCCGAGGCCGCGCTCGGCGACTCGGTCGCGGTGTACCTCGAGGCCGGCCTCGCCGGGACGGGCTATCCCGACGCCGCGGCGGGCACCGGATCGACGATCGTCGACGCGACGGCGCTCGAGCACCCCGAGGGCAAGCTGCGGATCCTGCGGCACGGAGTCATCCCGGATCAGGCGATCATCGAGATCGTGGGGGCAGAGCGTTGCGCATAATCTTCTACGTCATCGTCGCCCTCGTCTCGGGGGTGGTCTCGTTCGGCGCGTCGTGGGCGATCTGGAAGCTCAGCCACCGCTACCGGCTCTACCCGAAGATCCGCGAGCGCGACGTGCACACCCGCCCGACGCCGCGACTGGGCGGCATCGCCATGTTCCTCGGCGTCGTGCTCGCCTTCGCCGTCGGCTCGCAGCTGCCGGCCCTCGACCTGATCTTCACCCAGCCGACGCAGGTGCTGGCGATCCTCGGCGCCGCGCTGCTCATCGTGCTCATCGGGGTCGCCGACGACCTCTGGGATCTCGACTGGTTCACCAAGCTCGCCGGTCAGATCATCGTCGCCGGCCTCATCGCCTGGCAGGGCGTGCAGATCAGCTGGCTGCCGCTCCCCGGCACGGTCGCGTCGCTCGCGCCGTACCAGTCGGTCCTGCTGACCATCTTCATCATCGTGCTCGTGATGAACGCGCTGAACTTCATCGACGGACTCGACGGGCTCGTCGCCGGGGTCGCGACGATCGCGAGCGCGGCGTTCTTCGTCTACGGCTACTACGTGTCCTACGGGCCGACGGAGCAGAGCGACTACTTCAACCTGGCGCAGTTCATCACGGCCGCAGTGATCGGCGCCTGCCTCGGCTTCCTGCCGTGGAACTTCCGCCGCGACGACGAGCGGCCCGCCCGGCTGTTCATGGGGGACGGCGGGGCGCTCCTCGTCGGCCTGCTGATGGCGACCTCGACGGTCGCGCTGGCCGGCCAGCAGGTGCCGGCCGGGGCGAGCGAGGGACTGGTCGCGCTCATCCCGGTCATCCTGCCGCTCGCGGTGCTGATCGTGCCGCTCGCCGACTTCGCCCTCGCGGTGCTGCGCCGGCTGCGCGCCGGCAAGTCGCCGTTCAGCGCCGACCGCAAGCACCTCCACCACCGCCTGCTCGACATGGGGCACTCGCACGTCCACGCGGTCGTCATCTTCTACGCGTGGACCGCTGTCGCCTCGGTCGGGATGCTGCTGTTCCTGATCCCCGGGCGGGGGCTCCTGATCGGCGGCATCGTGATGCTCGTCGGCTTCGTGGTCTGCACGATCGTCACCCTCGCGCCGCTGAGCCGCCGCAAGGCCGTCGAGTCGGCCGTGCAGAGCGCGCCGGCCGCGCTCGCCGCCGAGGCGCAGGTCGCCGACTTCGACCCGCTCGACGCCGCCGCCGCCGAGCACACCGATGCCGAATCCGCGAGCGCCCTCGAGCGTCTCCACGAGAAGGAGGCCTCCGCATGAGCGTCGCCCCGCTGCTCACCCGTTCGCTGCGCTACGGCGCCCTCGTCGCCCTCGCGGCGGCCGTCCTCGGTGGCGGGATCGGCTGGCTCGCCGCCGGGACCGCCGGGCTCGCCGGAGGCCTGCTCGGGGCCGCGCTGAGCGCCGTGTTCCTCGGACTCACCGCCGTCAGCATCCTGGTCGCGGGGCGGGTGACGAAGGGCGACCTGACCAGCCCTGCCTTCTTCGGCATCGTGCTCGGCATCTGGAGCCTCAAGCTCATCCTGTTCTTCGTGCTCTCGCTCTGGCTGCGCACCCAGGACTGGCTCGACCCCGCGGCGTTCGGCTTCACGGCGATCGGGGCCGTGCTCGGCTCGCTCGTCGCCGACGCGGTCGCCTTCCAGCGCAGCCGGGTCCCGCTGGACGTCGTCCTGCCCACCGCCGATCGCTCCGCGGAGTGACGGCTCCCACGAGGTGAAAGGGCGCGGCAGTCCGTCCCCGGTTTCCTTGATACGCTGAGGGGCACGACCTTCCCCTTTCGATCGCCGCGCGTCGATGCGCCCCGATTCAGGAGAAAGCCCTGAACTCCTTCACTTCATACCTCTCCTCCCTCCCCGCGCTCGCGGGCGGGCTCCCGTTCGCGCCGTTCGCGGACGGCCCCGACGAGTCGGGCGGCTTCCACGGCCCGACGCTGGCGGAGTTCTTCCCCGACATCGTGCTCTTCGAGGGCACCCCGTTCGCGCTCAACCGGATCATGCTCATCCGGCTGCTCGTCGTCACGGTGCTCATCGTCTGGCTGCTCATCGCGACCCGTCGCATGCGCGTCATCCCGACCCGCGGGCAGGTCGCCACCGAGTTCCTGCTCGGCTTCGTGCGCAACACGATCGTCTACGAGACGCTGGGCGAGAAGGACGGCAAGCGCTTCCTCGTCCCGCTCATGACGATGTTCCTGCTCATCATCGGGTTGAACATCACCGGTGTCGTGCCGTTCCTCAACATCGCCGGCACGTCGGTCATCGGCACCCCGCTCGTGCTGTCGGTCGTCGCCTACGGCCTGTTCGTCTACGCGGGCCTGCGCAAGCACGGCCTCGCCTACTTCAAGAACCAGCTGTTCCCGCCCGGTGTCCCGTGGCCGCTCTACATCCTGATGACCCCGATCGAGCTGCTCTCGGTCTTCATCCTCCGGCCGGTCACGCTCACCCTCCGTCTGCTGATGAACATGGTCGCCGGGCACCTCCTGCTCGTGCTCTGCTTCGCGGCCACGCACTTCTTCTTCTTCACCGTGCTCGCCAACGGCGACCTCATCGGCCTGCTCGGCATCGGCTCGTTCGCGTTCGGCGCGATCTTCACGCTGTTCGAGCTGCTCGTCGCCGTGCTGCAGGCGTACGTCTTCACCTTCCTCGCCGCCGTCTACATCCAGCTGTCGCTGGCCGACGAGCACTGACCCTCGGCACCCGCCGAAAACATCCACCTAGCAACACCTAGAAAAAAGGAACCCCTCGTGAACATCGTCGGATACCTCGTCCCCATCGCGTTCGGCCTCGCCTCGATCGGCTCGGCCATCGGCGTCGGCATCGTCGTCGGCAAGACCATCGAGTCGGTCGCGCGCCAGCCCGAGCTGCAGAGCCGCCTCACCGGCCTCATGTTCATCGGCATCGGCTTCACCGAGGCGCTCGCGTTCATCGCGATCGCGACGGGCTTCATCCCGTTCACCGCCCCGGCCTGATCCGTTCCCACTACCTAGGAGGTCGGGATGCTGCGCGCACTCCTCACCGAAGGCCACGACGGCGGGGCGACTGACATCAACCCGTTGATCCCGGCGGACTACGACATCCTGTGGTCCGGCGTGATCTTCGTCGCGCTGCTGCTCGTGGTCGGCATCTTCGTCGTCCCGCGTCTGAACAAGGCGCTCGACGCCCGTGCCGACGCGATCGAGGGCGGGCTCAAGCGCGCCGAGGAGGCGCAGGCCGAGGCCGCCGCCACCAAGGGCGAGTACGAGGCCCAGCTCAACGAGGCGCGGGCCGAGGCCGCGCGCATCCGCGAGCAGGCCCGTGCCGAAGGCGTCGCGATCGTGAACGAGGCCAAGGAGCAGGCGACCGTCGAGGCCGCCCGCATCGCCGCGAACGCCCAGCTGCAGATCGAGGCCGAGCGCACCGCCGCTCTCGTCTCGCTGCGCGCCGAGGTCGGCACTCTCGCGCTCGACCTCGCGTCGGGCGTCATCGGCGAGGCCCTCAACGACGACAAGAAGTCGACGGCGCTCGTGGACCGCTTCCTCGCGGACCTCGAATCGTCCTCGACCACCAAGGCCAAGTAATGGGATCCGCGACCCGGAACGCACTCGCTGCCGCCACTCGTGAGCTCGACGCCGCGACGGGCGTCAAGCTGGCCACGGGTGAGCAGCTGCTGTCGGCGGGCCGCGCGATCGCGGGCTCGACGCAGCTCCGGGCCGTGCTCTCCGATCCGTCGATCCCCGAGAAGGACAAGTCCGGCCTCGTCGCCGCGCTCTTCCCGAAGCTCGACGCCCTCGCGGGCAGGCTGCTCGGCGGGATCATCGGCTCCCGGTGGTCGGACTCCGACGAGCTGGTCGACGGCATCGAGTCGGTCGGAATCCGGGCTCTCGCGGCCGCAGCCGGGAAGGATGCCGGCATCGAGGGCGAGCTGTTCGCCGTCGGCCGCGCCGTCGCGAGCGACCACGAGCTCGAGCTCGCCCTCGGCGGCAAGCTCGGCGACCCGGCCGCGAAGGGCGCCCTCGTCACCCGTCTCATCGGGAAGCAGGCGAACCCGGCGACGCTGGCGATCCTCACGCACCTCGTGCAGAGCCCGCGCGGCCGTCGCATCGGCGAACTGCTCACCGGCGCCGCCGAAGCGGTCGCCGAGGCCGCCGGACGCCAGATCGCGACCGTCACCGCCGCCGCTCCGCTCACCGCGGCGCAGCAGAAGCGCCTCGCGTCGGCCCTCACCGCGCAGTACGGCATCGAGACCCGCATCGACGTGATCGTCGACCCGGCGGTGCTCGGCGGCCTGCGCGTGCAGGTCGGTCACGAGGTCGTCGACGGCACGGTCTCCGCCCGCCTCACCGACCTCCGACTCCAGCTCGCCGGCTGATCCGGCACCCGAACCCTCCGAACCAGCCTTCGAAGCAGACAGAAGAAGAAGACATGGCAGACATCACCATCAGCCCCGACGAGATCCGCTCGGCCCTCAAGGACTTCGTCGCCGGCTACAAGCCGACCGCCGCCTCCAAGACCGAGGTCGGCACCGTCGTCGACGCCGCGGACGGCATCGCCCACGTCGAGGGCCTTCCCGGCGCCATGGCGAACGAGCTGCTCCGCTTCGCGGACGGCACGCTCGGCCTCGCGCTCAACCTCGACGAGAACGAGATCGGTGTCATCGTCCTCGGCGAATTCACCGGCATCGAGGAGGGCATGGAGGTCACCCGTACGGGCGAAGTCCTCTCGGTCCCCGTCGGCGACGCCTACCTCGGCCGCGTGGTCGACCCGCTCGGCACCCCGATCGACGGCCTCGGCGAGATCAAGGCCGAGACCCGTCGCGCGCTCGAACTGCAGGCGCCCGGCGTCATGCAGCGCAAGAGCGTGCACGAGCCGATGCAGACCGGCATCAAGGCCATCGACGCGATGATCCCGGTCGGCCGCGGCCAGCGCCAGCTCATCATCGGCGACCGCCAGACCGGCAAGACGGCCATCGCGATCGACACGATCATCAACCAGAAGGCCAACTGGGAGTCGGGCGACAAGAACAAGCAGGTGCGCTGCATCTACGTCGCCATCGGCCAGAAGGGCTCCACGATCGCCGCCGTCAAGGGCGCGCTCGAGGACGCCGGCGCGATGGAGTACACGACGATCGTCGCGGCTCCGGCCTCGGACCCCGCGGGCTTCAAGTACCTCGCCCCCTACACCGGCTCGGCGATCGGCCAGCACTGGATGTACGGTGGCGCGCACGTTCTGATCATCTTCGACGACCTGACCAAGCAGGCCGAGGCCTACCGCGCCGTGTCGC
>CAZPJC010000093.1:4336-9268 GCA_964586645.1 uncultured Schumannella sp. | reverse complement strand
GCGGCGCGTCCTCGCGGGTGATGACGGCGACGACCTCGTGCTCGGAGGCGGCGAGAGCCCGGAGGCCGGGGACCGCGGCGGACGGGGTTCCCGCGAAGACGATCCGGAGGGGCATCCCCCCATTGTCTCCGATGCCCGGCAGCGTACGCCCCACCGCGCGCGCCGCACGCGGGTGTCCGCCATGATGGGCGCATGGATCAGGGCTTCCATCCGTCGGTCGTCGCGGTCGACGGTGTGCCGGTCGTGTCGGCGCCGCTCGAGGGCCGCGCCACCGCGACGTTGTTCTTCACGGTCGGTTCGCGCGACGAGACCCCGCGGACGGCCGGGCTCGCCCATCTGATCGAGCACGTCGTCATGCGACGTGTCGGTCGGGTCACCGCGATGCACAACGCGACGACAGAGGCGGACTCGATCAGCTTCTACGTCACCGGGACCGACGACGAGATCGTGGACTTCCTCGACCGCGTCAGTCGCGCGATCGCATGGCTTCCCGAGTGCGGGGAGGACGACGTGGCGCCGGAACGGCGGACGATCGCAACCGAACTGGGGCCCGGCGCCGAACTCGGCCGGGTGGGACCCCTGACCGTGCGGTACGGTCTCGTCGACGTCGGACTCGTCGACGCCGGCCAGCGCACCTTCCGCACCGTCGGCGTCGACGCGATCCACGACTTCGCGCGGCGCTTCCTTCACCGCGGCAATGCGGCAGTGACGATCACCGGCGGCGTGCCGGAGGGACTCCGCCTTCCGCTCCCCGACGGGGAGCGACGCCCCCCGAGAATCCCTCCGGTCTCGATCCGCAAGGACCTTCCGGGGCACATCATCGCCGACGCGGCGCCGTTGACGCTCAGCTTCGAACTTTCGGGCAGCCGGCAGATCTCGAACGCGGTCGTCGGATGCCTCGAGGCCTTTCTCACGCGAGTGGTGCGCGGCGATCGGCAGCTCGTCTACTCGTGGGGTGTGACGGCGTTCGGCCTCGGCGACGATCGCCGCGTCGTCTCCCTGTCGACCGATCCCACCCGCGAGGCGACGTCCGACACCCTCGAGAGCCTGGTGGTGGAACTCCGCGAGATCGCCCGCCGTGGACCGGACCGGCTCGACCTCGAGTACTCCCGGGCGAGTTTCCGATCCGCGACCGGGCAGACGGCTGCGGCCGCGGGGTGGCTCAGGACTGTCGCTGTCGCCGAGGCCCGGGGACGTCGCGACAGCCTCGGCACTTTCGCCGAGGAGATCGACCGGGTATTGGAGGTCGACGAGGACGAGATCCGCGAGGCCGTCTCCGGGGCTCTCGAGTCGTTGATCGTCACCGTCGTCTGGCGCGACTTCCCGGGCACGCCGGAGTGGCTCCATCTCAACCCACTCGTCAACGGCAACTCGGTCATCCCGGATCGGGTCGCCATGCCGATCCTCGGACTGACCTTCGCAAAGTACCGCGTGCTCGCTCCGCGCTCGCGTCGCGGACTCGGCGCCGTGCGGCTCGTCGTCAGCGACGGCGCGATCGCCGAGCTCACGCCGGGTGGGGTGTTCGAGGTGCCCCTTGCCGACGTCGTCGTCGCCGGTCGCTTCTCCGACGGCGCGGTGAGCCTGGCGACCTCGACCGGGAGGATGTTCTACCTCCGGCCCGCCGATTGGCGCGACCCGGGCGGACGCATCAGAAGAGCGCTGGCGCGCATTCCTGACGAACACTGGTACGAGATCGCTCTCTGATCAGGCCTCACTCCTCGAACGGCTCCGGATCGTCGAACCGGGTGCGCAGCGGCAGCGGCTGCCGCCCGCGCGGTGGCTGCCCCGGGATCGGCTTGCGCCGCCGGGTCGCCTGGCGGATGACCTCGGCCCTCAGCGACTCGGCGATCACGGCACCGTCCCGGTAGTCGAACCGCAGGATCGACCGCGCGCGCCCGGCCGCGAACGTCGTGCCGAGCACCTCGGCCACCGGCGGCAGCTGCGCGAGCGCCTCCTCGACGGCATCCGGTGCGCCCTGGAGCGTCGCCATCCTGACCGCGGGCGGGAAGCGCAGGTCGCGCCGGCCGGCGTACTCGGTACGCGCGAAGTCGGGCTGGTTCCAGCCGGCGAGAGCGTGCCCGAGAGCTCCGCCCACCCCGACCAGCACGATGCCGGCGTCGTCGGCAGCGAGGGCGGCGGCGTCCGACCACCAGCGCAGGCAGTCCTCGGCGACCCGGAGACTCTCGCGCGCCAGCATCCGCTCGCCGTCGAGCAGCAGCACCGCCCGGTAGCCGTGCGGTGCGAAGGGCTCGGCGCCGCGGGTCGCGATCACGAGCGCGGGCTTGTCGTCAACTTCGAGCAGCGGCCGCTCACCGTCGGAGACGATCACCCGCGTGCCGGGGAACGCGCGCCCCAGCTCGTCCGCCGTCCGAACGCTCCCGGCACCCGAGGTGCGGTACTTCCGCGATCCGCAGGTCTGACACGCCCAGGAGCGGTCGGGCGTGCCGCACCACGTGCAGGTCGGCACGCCGCCCGCGGTGCGCTGCCGCAGCGGCCCGGAGCAGCGTCGGCAGCGGGCGGCCTCGCCGCACTCGGCGCAGCGCAGGCCGGGCGCGTAGCCCGGGCGGGCGACCTGCACGAGCACCGGGCCCCGCTCGAGCCCCGCGCGCGCCTCGCGCCACGCGATCGACGGGATGCGGGCCTGCGCCGCGAGTGCGTCGTCGCCCGGGCCGTCGGCGGTCGGGATGACCCGCAGCCGGATCCGCTTCGCGGGCCCGAGCTCGCGCAGCCAGCCGATCTCGACGAGGCGTTGCGTCTCGGTGCTGCGGGTGTGTGCGGCGAGCACGAGCGCGCCGCCCTGCTGCTCGTGCCGCACGAGGGCGGCATCCCGGGCGTGCACGTAGGGCGCGAGCTGCTCGCCGAGGAGCGGGTCGCCGTCGTTCCAGACCGCGACCAGCCCGAGCTTCTCCGCGGGGGCGTAGACGGCCGAGCGGTTGCCGAGCACGATCGCCGGACGATATCCGGCGATCAGCAGCGCCCGGTAACGGTCGGCGTTCGGTTGCCGCGAGTCCCAGCGCAGCACGGTCGCGGGCGGTACGAGTCCGCTCAGCGCCCGCGCGACCTGATCCTGATCGCGGTGGTCGGGCAGCACGAGGATCGCGCTGCGTCCGCCGGCGAGGGTGCGGGCCGCGGCCTCCGCGAGTGCGAGCGCCCAGCGGGTGACGGGGACTCCGCCGATCTCCGTCACCCCGGGCTGGACTCGCAGAGCAAGCCGCTCGTCGGCGTCGAGCGCGTCGGCGAGCCCCGGGTAGCCGTCGAGGGCCGGAGCGTCGATCGCCGGGGTCTCGAACGGTTCGCGCGTGAACCACGCCTTCTCGACGCGCACCTGCCGCGGCGGAATGGCGAGCCGCAGGATGTCGCCCGCCGACCCGGCCGCCCGGTCGGCGACCGCCCGGGCAAGCCGCCACACCTCGGGTCGCAGCACCGCGATCGGCGACACGACGGCCGCGACCTCGCTCAGCGGGCCCGGGAAGTCGGCGTCCTCGCCCAGCTCGACGACGTAGGCGGTCGCCATCCGCTTCGCGCTGCGCAGCGGCACCGACACCCGCACGCCCGGCTCGACCCCCTCGAGGGTCGGCGGGATGCGGTAGTCGAGCAGCCGGTCGAGCTGCGGCAGGGCCGAGTCGACGAGCACCCTCGCGACGCCGGCCATGGCCTAGACCCCCACGAGCGCTAGAGCCCGGCGGCCGCGCGGAGGTCGTCGACCCGGGTCGTGGCCTCCCAGGTGAACTCCGGTCGCTCGCGACCGAAGTGCCCGTACGACGCGGTCGCGGCGTAGATCGGTCGCAGCAGCTGCAGGTCGCGGATGATCGCGGCCGGCCGCAGGTCGAACACCTCGCGGATCGCGGCGATGATCGTCTCCTCGGGCACGTGGGCCGTGCCGAAGGACTCGACGTAGAGGCCGACGGGCGACGCGGTTCCGATCGCGTAGGCGACCTGCACCTCGAGCCGGTCGGCGAGCCCCGCGGCGACGGCGTTCTTCGCGACCCAGCGCAGCGCGTAGGCGGCCGAGCGGTCGACCTTCGACGGATCCTTGCCCGAGAACGCCCCGCCGCCGTGCCGGGCCGCGCCGCCGTAGGTGTCGACGATGATCTTGCGGCCGGTGAGCCCGGCGTCGCCGTGCGGCCCGCCGATCTCGAAACGGCCCGTCGGGTTGATGAGGATGCGGGCGTCGGCCGACGGGAGGTCGACGAGGTCGAGCACCGGGCGGATGACGAGACGCTCGACCTCCGCGCGCAGGTCGGCGGTCGAGATCGCGGACGAGTGCTGAGTCGAGACGACGACCGTCTCGACCGTCGCCGGAGTGGTGCCGTCGTAGCCGATCGTCACCTGGGTCTTGCCGTCGGGACGCAGGAAGTCGACGAGGCCGCTCTGCCGCACCTCGGCGAGCCGCTCCGACATGCGGTGCGCGAGCCAGATCGGCAGCGGCATCAGCACGGGCGTCTCGTTCGTCGCGTAGCCGAACATGATGCCCTGGTCGCCCGCGCCCTGGCGGTCGAGGTCGTCGGCGCTCGTGCCCTCGCGCGACTCGTAGGCGTGGTCGACGCCCTGGGCGATGTCGGGCGACTGGGCGCCGATCGAGATCTCCACCCCGCAGGATCGCCCGTCGAACCAGACGTCGGACCCGGTGTATCCGATGTCCGTGATCGTCTTGCGCACGATTCCCGGGATGTCGACGTAGCTCGACGTCGTCACCTCCCCGGCGACGTGCACGAGCCCCGTCGTGACCATGGTCTCGACCGCGACGCGCGCGGCCGGATCGGCGGCGAGCATCGCGTCGAGGATGGAGTCGCTGACCTGGTCGCAGATCTTGTCCGGGTGCCCCTCGGTGACGGATTCGGAGGTGAACAGGCGCAGAGACAAGTGCTTACTCCGGGGGGGTCGTGATCAGGTCGAGGATGCGGTGCGCGACGTCGGATTTGCTGCCCGAGG
>CAZPJC010000093.1:0-4236 GCA_964586645.1 uncultured Schumannella sp. | reverse complement strand
GGGGTCGTGATCAGGTCGAGGATGCGGTGCGCGACGTCGGATTTGCTGCCCGAGGCCTCGGTCACTCTATCGCCGCCGCCCGTCACGACGACGACCTCGTTACGTTCCGTGCCGAACCCCTCCGTCCAGCCGACGGTGTTGAGGACGAGCAGGTCGACACCCTTGCGGGCCGCCTTCGCCCGGCCCAGCTCGAGGAGCTTCTCGCCGGTCGCGGTCTCGGCCGCGAAGCCGATGATCGTCTGCCCCTCGCGCCGACCGTCCACCAGTTCGCGCAGGATGTCGGGGTTCTTCACGAGCCGCAGGTCGAGCACGTCGCCCTGGGTCTCCTTCTTGATCTTCCCCTCGGCGACCGTCTCGGGCCGGTAGTCGGCGACCGCGGCGGCCATCACCACGACATCCGCCGTCTGCGCCTCCTCGAGCGCCGCCTCGCGCAGCTCGGCGGTCGTCGAGACATGGCGCACGTGCAGCCCCGACGGATCGGCGTCGAGCACGCCGTCCTCGATGTTCGCGACGACCAGGACGACGTCGGCACCCCGGTTCGCCGCAGCCCGGGCGATCGCGACGCCCTGGCGCCCCGACGAGCGGTTGCCGATGAACCGCACCGGATCGAGCGGCTCGCGGGTGCCCCCGGCCGTGACCAGGATGCGACGACCTGCCAGATCCCGCGGACCGACCACCGCGAGGGCGGCGGCGACGATGTCGTCGGGCTCCGACATCCGTCCGGGACCCGAGTCGGCCCCGGTGAGCTGACCCGACGCGGGACCGACGATGTGGATGCCGCGCTCGCGCAGGGTGCGGATGTTCGCGACGGTCGCGGGGTTGCGCCACATCTCGGTGTGCATCGCCGGGGCGATCACGAGGGGCGCGGTGCTCGCGAGGATCGTGTTGCCGAGCAGGTCGTCCGCCTGGCCCGTGGCGATCTTCGCGATGGTGTTCGCGGTCGCCGGAGCGACGACGATCAGCTCGGCGGCCTGGCCGATCGCGACGTGCCGCACCTCGGCGACCCCTTCGTAGAGGTCGGTGTGCACGAGATTGCGGCTGATCGCCTCGAGCGTCGGGCGACCGACGAACCGCAGCGCGTTCTCGGTCGCGACGACGTGCACCTCGTGCCCCGCGAGCACGAGGGCACGCACGACGCCGACGGCCTTGTAGGCCGCGATGCCGCCGGTGATGCCGACGACGACGTTCACGCTGGCGCGCTGCTCGATGAGGGGTGTTACTCGGTGACGAGCGGCTTGAGGACGAGCTTGTCCTCGTTGATCTCGTGCATCGCGACCGAGAGCGGCTTGTCGTCGATCGTCGAGTCGACGAGCGGGCCGACGTTGTCGAAGAGCGAGCCCTCGTGCAGGTCGGCGTAGTAGTCGTTGATCTGGCGCGCGCGCTTCGACGCGAAGATCACGAGCTGGTACTTCGAGTCCACCTTCGAGAGCAGCTCGTCGATGGGCGGGTCGATGATGCCGCTGGTGCGATCGGCCATGGGGTCTCCCTAAGTCTCAGTGCCTGGTTGCAGGCACATCCAACAATTCTACGACCTCGCGCGCGGCTTGGCCGACTTCGTGGTTCACGACTTTCACGTCGAACTCGTCCTGAGCCGCCATCTCGACCTTCGCGGTCTCCAGCCGACGGGCCTGCTCCTCGGGCCCCTCCGTGCCGCGCCCGAGCTGACGGCGCACCAGTTCCTCGATCGTCGGCGGCAGCAGGAAGACCAGCACGGCCTCCGGCATCGCCGCCTTGACCGCCCGGGCGCCCTGGATGTCGATCTCGAGGAGAACGCTCTTGCCCTCCGCGAGTGCGCGATCCACGGGTGGTCGCGGCGTCCCGTACTTGTAGGCGTTGTGCACGATCGCGTACTCGAGGAACTCGCCGCGCTCGATCATCGCGTCGAACTCGGCGTCGCTCACGAAGTAGTAGTGCTCGCCCTCGACCTCGCCGGGCCGCGGTGGCCGCGTGGTCGCCGAGACGCTGAGCAGCACGTCGGGGTAGGTCTCGCGGATGTACCGGGAGACGGTCCCCTTGCCCACGGCCGTCGGCCCGGCGAGCACGACGAGCCGGCTGTGCTTCGGCGCGACGCCCTCGCGGCGCCGGAGGTAGTCCCGCAGCTCGGCCCGCTGCCGAACCCCGAGTCCGCCGACGCGCTTCGACGGCGAGATGCCGAGGTCGGTCATCACGCGCTCCGTGCGGGTCGGGCCCAGACTCGGCACGCTCTTCAGCAGCTCGGTCACGCGCAGGGTCGCCTCGGGCGCGGTCGGCTCCCCCGCCCATGCGGTCTCGGCGACGTCGAGCGCGGTCCGCTCTCGGGACGCGACCTGGCGCTTGACCTCGGCGCGGGCCCGGCGCGCGGCGACCGCGGCACGGGATCCCGCCGCGCGGTCGACCTCGGGCGGCTTCACGCGGCGAGCCCCCTCAGTTCCTCCTGCACGGCGTCGATCGCCGGCGCGATCCCATCGGGACCGGCTCCCAGGATCTCACGCGACATGTGGACGGCCACCTGAGGCGCGGCTGCCCCGAACACCCGGGCGAGATCGCCGAGGTGCGCGCCCTGGGCGCCGAATCCCGGCGCGAGGATCGGCACGCCGCCGAGATCCGACGGCTCCAGCCCGTAGTCGCCGAGCTCGACGGTGGCGCCGATGACGAGTCCCGCCGTCCCGGGCAGCACCCGCACGTCCTCGACGAGGGCGCCCGCGACCGTCCGGCCGTCGGACCGCACCGCGGTCTGCGTCGGGATCGCCTCCGGGTTCGACGTCGCCGTGACGACGATGACCCCCTTGCCGTGCTCCTCGGCGAGGGCGAGCGGGCCGGCGAGCGACCCGAGCCCCTGGTAGGCGACCGCGGTGATCGCGTCGGCCTCGAGGGGTGACCCCGGGGTGAGCCAGGCGGCGCCGTAGGCATCCATCGTCGACCCGATGTCACCGCGCTTCACGTCGGCGATCACGAACAGCCCGGCGGCCCGGGCCGCGGCGAGCACGGCTTCGAGGGCGGCGTAGCCGGCCGAGCCGTAGCGTTCGAAGAACGCGACCTGCGGCTTGACGATCCCCGCCCGCCCGGCGACGGCATCCACCGTGCGCAGCCCGAACTCGCGCACGCCCTCCGCCGACCGTGGCAGCGCCCAGACGTCGAGCAGCCCGTCGTGCGGATCGATGCCCACGCAGAGCCGGCCCTCATCGAGGACGGCCTGGAAGCGGGACGCGAAACTCATCGAGTCGCGGCCTCCAGGGACGCGGTCTCCAGCGACGCGGCCCGGTCCTTCGCGTAGTCCTGCAGCGACCGCACCCGGATGTCGCCGTGCGCGACCTCGAACGACGCCACCGCCGCCCCGAGCTGGGCGATCGTCGTGAACAGCGGCTTGTCGGCCGCGACCGTCGCCGTGCGGATCTCGAAGCCGTCCGCGCGCGCGGAGCGTCCCGAGGGCGTGTTGATCACGACATCGATCTTCCCCGCATTGATCAGCTCGACGATCGAGGGATCGGTCTCGTCGGTCTCCTGGCCCATGAAGAACTTGCGCACCGTCGTCGCCGGGATGCCGTTGCGCGCGAGAACTTCCGCCGTTCCCGAGGTCGCGACGATCTGGAACCCGAGCTGGGTGAGCCGCAGGATCGGCAGCACGATCGCCCGCTTGTCGCGGTCGGCGACCGACACGAACACGACGCCCGAGTCGGGCAGTCCGCCGTAGGCGGCATCCTGGCTCTTCGCGAACGCCCGCGGGAAGTCGGCGTCGATGCCCATCACCTCGCCGGTCGAGCGCATCTCGGGCCCGAGCACGGAATCGACGATCTGCCCGTCGCGCGTGCGGAACCTCTTGAACGGCAGCACCGCCTCCTTGACCGAGATCGGGGCGTCGAGCGGCACGTACTCGCCGTCGGCGGCGGGCAGCAGTCCGTCCGCGACCAGGTCGCGAATCGAACGACCGACCATCACGAGCGACGCCGCCTTCGCGAGCGGGATGCCGAGGGCCTTCGACACGAACGGCACGGTGCGCGACGCCCGGGGGTTCGCCTCGAGCACGTAGAGCACGCCGGCGCCGATCGCGAACTGCACGTTGAGCAGTCCGCGGACGCCGATGCCTTCGGCGATCTTGCGGGTCGCCTCGACGACGCGGGACTGCACGTCCCGGCCGAGCGTCACGGGCGGCAGGGTGCACGCCGAGTCGCCCGAGTGCACCCCGGCCTCCTCGATGTGCTCCATGATCCCGCCGACGTACAGCTCGGTGCCGTCGTAGAGGGCGTCGATGTCGATCTC
>CAZPJC010000092.1:4259-9314 GCA_964586645.1 uncultured Schumannella sp. | reverse complement strand
ACACGCGGAAACGATCGCGATACACGCCGGAAACGCGCGCTCCGTAACGTCACCAGTGTTGAGCGCATCAACATTCCCCTGGCTGCCCGGCGTTGTGCAGCTGCACCCCTGATCTGTCCGCCGGAGTCCCCGTGAGCTCGTTGCCCCGCCCGCTGAGGGTCCTGCGCAACGCCACGCTCTCCGACGGCTCCGTCGTCGACGTCGAGATCTCCGGAGGGGTCGTGGTCTCGACTCGTCCGGCGGTTCCTGATTCCTCGACCACCGACGGCGACGACGTGCTCGACCTCGCCGGCTACCTCCTCCTTCCGGCTCCGGCCGAGCCGCACGCCCACCTCGACAAGGCCCGCTCCTGGGATCTCATCGCGCCGCCGATGGGCGACCTGGGACTCGCGATCGCCTCGTGGCGCGCCTACGCCGAGACGATGACGGTCGAGGACGTCGCCGACCGCGCCCGCCGTCAGGCGCTGGCGATGCTCGCGAACGGCACGACCGCCATCCGCACCCACGTCGACGTGCTGCTCGGCGACGAGCCGCTCCGCGGCATCCACGGCCTCGTCCGGGTGCGCGAGGAGCTGCGCGACCTCGTCGACCTCGAGATCGTCGCGCTGCCCGGCCCCGACATCCCGGATGCGGCGATCGAGGCCGCGCTCGACGCCGGCGCCGACACCCTCGGCGGGGCGCCGCACATCGCGGACGACCCGATCGCCGACCTCCGCCGGCTGCTCGCGATCGCCGAGCGGTACGACGTGCCCGTCGACCTGCACACCGACGAGAGCCTCGACGGCGCCCTGACCCTCGGCGAGTACGCCGCCGCCACCGCCGACTGGACGCGCAACCTCTCCGCCGGTCACTGCGTGCGGCTCGGCACCCTCGCCCTCCCGGAGCGCGACGCCGTCATCGGCGCCGTCGTGCAGTCGCGCATCGGCATCATCGCCAACCCGATCACCAACCTCTACCTCCAGGGCTGGGAGCACGAGCACTCCGCACCGCGCGGGCTGACCTCGGCACGGGCGCTGCTGGATGCCGGGGCGCGGTTCGCGGCGGGCGCCGACAACGTGCGCGACCCGTTCAACCCCGTCGGGCGCAGCGACGCCCTCGAGACGGCGTCGCTGCTCGTGACCGCCGCCCACCTGACCCTCGACGAGGCCTATGCCGCCGTCAGCACGGGAGCCCGCGACGTCATGGGGCTCCCAGTCGCCGGGGCCTTCCCGGGCGGCGCAGCCGAGTTCCTCGCCGTGCGGGCCGGCTCGCTCGCCGAGGCGATCGCCGAGGCGAGCCCCGAGCGCTACGTGATCCACCGCGGGTCGCTCGTCGCGCGGAGCACCCTCACGACAGACATCGCCTCGCCTGGAACAACCCAGCCCCGGATCGGAGTGGCAGCTTGAGCACCACGACCCCCACGAGCACCGACACGCTGCTCGACTTCACGAACGTCGAGATGACGTTCCCGAACGGCACGATCGCGCTGCAAGGCGTCGACCTCACCGTCAAGCGCGGCGAGTTCGTCACCGTCGTCGGACCCTCCGGATGCGGCAAGTCCACCCTCCTGAGGATCGCGTCCGGGCTCGAGACCGCGAGCGACGGCACCGCGGAACTCAACACCTCCCGCATCGGCTACGTCTTCCAGGACGCGACGCTGCTGCCGTGGCGCACGGTGCTCACGAACGTCGAACTGCTCGCCGAACTCCAGTGGCAGACCATCGCGGTGCGCCGCGCCAAGGCCCTCGAGGCGATCGAGCTCGTCGGGCTCACCGGATTCGAGAAGCACCTGCCGCGCCAGCTCTCCGGCGGGATGCGGATGCGCGCCTCGCTCGCCCGGTCGCTCACCCTCGACCCCGAGCTGTTCCTGTTCGACGAGCCGTTCGGCGCGCTCGACGAGATCACGCGGGAGCGGCTCAACGACGAACTGCTGAAGCTGTTCGTCGAGAAGCAGTTCGCCGGGCTCTTCATCACGCACTCGGTCTCCGAGGCGGTCTACCTGTCGACCAAGGTCGTCGTCATGTCGGGCCGGCCGGGGCACATCGTCGACACCTTCGACGTGCCGTTCCCGATGCCCCGGGACCCCGACATCCGCTTCACCGCGGAGTTCGGCGAACTCGTCGGCAAGGTCTCGCACGCACTCCGGGAAGGACACGCCTGATGAGCGACACGCAGGAATCGGTACCCCGGGCGGGCACCGCCCCCCGCCGCCGCGGAGCCAACGGCCCGTTCCGCATCTGGCTGTGGCTGCCGCCGCTGCTCGTGCTCGCGGTGGTCGTCGTCGCCTGGTACGCCATCTCCGGCTCGCTCGGGTCCCGCAGCTTCATCCTGCCGACCCCCGACCGCATCCTCGCGGTGTTCCTGCGCGACTCGACCCGCGCCGAGATCCTCGCGGGCTTCGGCGTGACCCTGCAGACCACGATCGCGGGCCTCTTCGCCGCCGCCGTGATCGGCATCGTCTGGGCGATCGCGATGAGCCAGGCGAAGTGGATCGAGCGCTCGACCTACCCCTACGCGGTCATCCTGCAGTCGATCCCGATCCTCGCGATCACGCCGATCATCGCCTTCTGGGCGCCCGACGGCTTCACCGCCCGCACGATCGTCTGCGTGCTGATCGCCCTGTTCCCGATGGTGTCGAACACCTACTTCGGCCTCCAGTCGGTCGATCGCAGCCACCGCGAACTGTTCAAGCTGCAGAACGCGAACCGCTGGACGGTGCTCACCCGCCTGCAGCTGCCGGCGGCCCAGCCGGCGATCTTCGCGGGCCTGCGCATCTCGGCTGGCCTCGCCGTCGTCGGTGCCGTCGTCGGCGACTTCTTCTTCCAGCAGGGGGTCATCGGGCTCGGCGCCCTCATGCGCAAGTACCAGGCCCGCCTGCAGATGGACGAGCTGTTCGCGTCCGTCATCCTCGCGTCGCTGTTCGGCGTCGCGGTCTTCCTGCTCTTCGGTCTGATCGCGCGGCTCGCGGTCGGCAAATGGTACGACTTCGGCTGATCCCGATCGCCGGCGGTCGCCCGCCCTGCACCATCCCACCCCTGAATCACCAAGAAACGGAGAACCCATGCGAATCGCTCGCACCCGTGGGCTCGTCGTGGTCGGCATCGCCACCGCGCTCGCCCTGACGGCTTGTTCCGCTCCCGCTCCCGAGGAGGAGACCGGCACCGATCTCGAGATCGGCTCCATCGACCTCGCCGCGGCCGGCTGCCCCGAGAACATCAAGATCGCGACCGACTGGTTCCCCGAGGCGGAGCACGGTCACCTCTACGAGCTGGTCGGACCCGACCCGACGTTCGAGGCGACCGACGAGTACTCGGTCACCGGTCCGCTCATGGCGTCGGGTGAGTACACCGGCGTCGACATCACGATCGTCTCCGGCGGCTCGGCGCGCCCGGACTTCCTGCAGCCCGACGGCATGCTCTACGCCGAGGACGACATCCTGCTCGGCTACGTCGGCAACGACGAGGCGGTCGTGCACTCCAGCACCTACCCGACCGTGGGCATCTTCGCGCCGCTCGAGAAGGACCCGCAGATGATCATGTGGGACCCGGCCACCCTGACCGACGTCCACTCGATCGCCGACCTCGGTAAGGCGGGCACCTCGGTGCGCGTCTTCCCCGGTGGCTACTACATCGACTACTTCGTCCACGAGGGCATCCTCTCGGCCGACCAGATCGACTCGACCTACGACGGCGCTCCCGACGTGTTCGTCTCGTCGGGCGGCACGATCGCCCAGCAGGGCTTCGCCTCGGCCGAGCCGTACATCTACGAGAACGAGATCTCGGCGTGGGGCAAGCCGGTCGACTACGAGCTGATCAACGACGCGGGCTACCCGAAGTACGCGGCCGTCGTCTCGACCAAGCCGGAGAACGTCACCGAGTACGCCGACTGCTTCGCCGCCCTCGTGCCGGTGCTGCAGCAGGCCGAGATCGACTACTACGCCGACCCGGCTGAGACCAACGAGCTCATCCTCGCCGCCGTTGACGCGTACGCGACCTTCTGGGTCTACAGCGCGGGCGTCGCCGAGTACTCGGTGGAGACCCAGCTGAGCGACGGCCTCGTCGGCAACGGCACGGACGACATCGTCGGCAACGTCGACGTCGACCGGGTGCAGGCGCTCATCGACGCCGCGACCGAGATCTACGGATCGGACACCGAGAAGAACATCCGCACGGACCTCACTCCGGCGGACCTGTTCACCGACGAGTTCATCGACCCGTCGATCGGCTTCTGAGCCTTCACCTGAATCACAGAGAAACACAGCTAGAACCATGAACGCCCCTTCGGTGACGCCCTCCCCCCGCCTCGCGGGACTCCGGGTCGTCGTCACCGGAGGGGCGCGTGGCATCGGCGGCGAGATCGCGACCCGGATGAGCACCGAGGGTGCCCGGGTCGCGATCCTCGACCGCCTCGTCGCCGAGGGCTCCGCGCATGCGGCGGCCCTCGGCGGCACCTTCCACGAGGTCGACCTGGTCGACCCGGAGGCCACCGCGGCGGCGACGACCGCGGCGATCGACGCCCTCGGCGGCGTCGACGTGCTCGTCAACTCGGCGGGCATCCTGCAGCTGAAACCCCTCCTCGACGTCACCGTCGCCGACTGGAATCGGATGTTCTCGATCAACACCCGCGCGATGCTGACGACGATGCAGGTCGCGGTGCGACGGATGCTCGCCGACGAGCCGGGTTCTCCGGACGGCATCCGGGGCAAGATCATCAACCTCGCGAGCATGGCCGCCAAGAAGGGCGGCGCGAACGAGGGCCACTACGCCGCGTCGAAGGCCGCCGTCGTCGCGCTCACCCGTTCCGCCGCCCTCGAGTGGGGCGTGCACGGCATCACCGCGAACTCGCTGTGCCCCGGCTACATCCTCACCGAGATGGGTGCGGCGACCCGCACCGAGGCCGACATCGCGACGTGGTCCACCTACTCCCCGCTCGGCCGGCTCGGCCAGGCGGCCGACGTCGCGGGAGTCGCGGCGTTCCTGGCGTCGTCCGACGCCGACTACTTGACCGGTCAGGCGATCAACGTCACCGGCGGAATGGTGATGCATTGAGCAACGAACTGGCCGAAGTCGACCCCGC
>CAZPJC010000092.1:1825-4159 GCA_964586645.1 uncultured Schumannella sp. | reverse complement strand
GCGAACTACGGGCAGACGATCCCGATGGCCGGCGGGCTCGTGCTCGACACCTCGAAGGCGCGCACCCTCCACGAGGTCGGCGACGGCTACCTGATCGCGGATGCCGGCGTCACGATGGTCTCGCTCGAGCAGGCCGCGAACAAGACCGGCCAGCAACTGCTGATGTACCCGTCGACCGCGAACTCGACGCTCGGCGGCTTCGTCTCGGGAGGATCCGGCGGCACGGGCTCGATCAAGAACGGACTGCTGCACTGGGGCATGGTCGAGGAGCTCTGGGTCGTGCACGCCGTGCCCGACGCCGAACTCGTCCACGTCACGGGCGACGACGCCGCGAAGTACGTGCACAACTACGGCACCGCGGGCATCATCGCGAAGCTGCGGATCGGCCTCGAGCCCGCGCAGGACTGGCGCGCGTTCCTCGCGTCGTTCGACACCTTCGAGCAGGCGCTGTCGGTCATCCGGCCGTTCGCGGTGCTCGAGCCGACGCCGCGCCTGGTGTCGGCCGACCTGCCCACCCTCGCCGAGGCGCTCCCCGCCGATGACGCCATCCCGGCCGGACGGGCGAGCCTGCGCGCGATCCTCGACGTCGCGGCGGTGGACGCGGCGCGGAAGCTGGTCGAGGATGCCGGAGGAAGGGTCGAGGACGTCCGCGAGGGCGCGGCCGCCTCGATGAAGCTGAGCATGATCTCGTACAACCACCCGATCGAGTGGCTGCAGAAGGCCTACCCGGGAACCTACTTCCACGTCGAGGTGTCGGGCGACGCGCTCGTCGACCGCATCGACGAGGTGCACGCGGTCTACGACGGCGGGATGCTGCACATCGAGGCGCAGCGCGAGCGTCCGATCGGGATGCTCGCCGGCCGCTACACGTCGGCCGAGGAGGTCTACGCGGGTTTCGCGCGGCTCGAGGCCCTCGGCGTCGGCTACCACAACCCGCACCAGTGGTACGTCGACTTCGAGCCGGAGCGCACCCGCGAGCTCGCCGCGACGACCGACCCGCAGGGTCTGCTCAACCCGGGCAAGCTGGTGGGTGCGGCCGTCGACACCGGCAGCCAGATCGCCGACATCACGGACCGCTCGTGAGCCGCCGACTGGTCGAGCTCGCGGGCCCGACGCTCGCCTCGACCCTCACCGCCGACTCGATCATCGTGCTGCCGACGGGTTCGATCGAGCACCACGGGCCGCACCTCCCGCTCGCGACCGACCTGCTGATGGCGGAGCTGCTCGCCGAGCAGATCGTCGAGGGCGCCGCCGCGACCGGGCTCGACACCTGGCTGCTGCCGTCGATCGCGTACGCGAAGTCCGACGAGCACGCCTGGGCGCCGGGCACGATCTGGGTCGGGGCGCACACCCTGCTCGACACGCTCGTCGCGATCGGACGCGGCGTCGCGGCGACGCCGGCGAAGACCCTCGTGTTCTACAACGGCCACGGCGGCAACGTCGCCCTGCTGCAGGTCGCACTGCGCGAGCTGCGGGTGCAGTTCGGCCTGCGCACCTTCTATCTGAACGTCTCGATCCCGGCCGGCGACACCGAACTCGGCTTCGGCATCCACGGCGGTCACGGCGAGACGTCGCTCGCGATGCACCTGCGTCCCGACCTCGTCGACCTGACGGGCGCGGTGGATGCCACCCCCGCCCACCTCGCGCGCTTCGAGAAGATCGGCTTCGCGGGCGCCGACGTGCAGTTCGGCTGGACGAGCGACGACTTCGGCACCGGCGGGGTGATCGGCGACCCGACCGGCGCGAACGTCGCGCACGGCGCGGAGCTCGCAGCCCAGCTCATCGCCGACGGCATCGCCTCGCTCGCCGAGATCGCGGAGTTCGACCCGCATCCGCCGACCTCCGAGCCCGCGGCATGACCCGCGCCGACGACACCTTCCCCGACGACCCCTGGCAGCTGCTCGCCGAGTGGCTCCCGTCGAACGAGGATCCGGCACGCCCGCTGATGACCCTCGCGACGGCGGCGGACGGCATCCCGGACGCCCGCACCCTGCTGCTGTCGGAGTTCGATCGGGAGGGCTTCTACTTCCACACCGACACCCGCTCCCGGAAGGTGCGGCAGCTCGCCGTCGAGCCCCGGGTCGCGCTCATGCTGCACTTCCCCGACAAGGCGCGTCAGCTCACGGTCCAGGGCGTCGCCGAGCCGGCTCCCGGTGACGAGCTGCGCCGCGCGTTCCGGGCCCGCTCGCCCTACCTGCAGCAGCTGGCGTGGCAGAACACCGTCGAGTTCGCCGGCCTCCCCCTCGCCGACCGGCTCTCTGCCTGGTCGGCGTTCACGGACGACCACGCGGACGGGTTCGGCCAGCCGCTCACCTGGACCGGCTACCTCGTGCG
>CAZPJC010000092.1:0-1725 GCA_964586645.1 uncultured Schumannella sp. | reverse complement strand
TCCCGCATGCGCGCGCTGCTCGCGACGAAGCAGATCGTCGTCACCGACTTCCCCGCCCGCGCCCTCGACGCCGCGTCGCTCGCCGAATGCGCGGCAGTGCTGCGCGGAACGACGGACGCCGTGCTCGCCGGGGACTCCGGACGTGAGCGCGTGCAGTTCCCGCCCGCATACCGCACGGCCCTGATCCGTGCCGAGGGCGTCGAGGTGTGGAGCGGCTTCACCTGCCGCGACCGTAACCGGGTCGCGATGGAGGCCGAGCTCGCCGCGCTCGCGCACGCCGGCGTCTCGGGCGTGCACTGCGTCACCGGCGACCACACGCGCACCGGGTCGCGACCCGACGCCGCGCCCGTCTTCGACCTCGACTCGACGCAGGCGGCCTCGCTCGCCCGCGCCGCGGGGCACCTCGTCTCGGTCGCCGAGGCCCCGGCCACGCCGCCGGTGGAGCGTCGCCCCGCGCGGCTGCTCGAGAAGGAGCGCGCGGGCGCCGAGATCTGCTTCGTCAACCACGCGGGCGGCGTCGAGCCCGTCGCCGAGTTCATCGCGGCGGCGCAGGCGCTCGGCTCGCAGCTCGGCTTCATCCCGTGCATCCCGATCGTGCTCGATCACGACTCGGCCGAGCTGCTGAAGTCGTTCACGACGCTCGTGCTGCCCCCCGGGTACCTCGACCGCATCCTCGCCGCCGCCGACCCGCGGGCCGAGGGCATCGCCGCCGCCGTCGAACTCGGCCGCGGCTTCCAGGCGATCGACGGGGTCGTCGGCGTGAACCTCTCCGGCGGCACCGGCTTCGGCCGCGAGCTCGAGTTCGCCCGGGCCCTCGCCGAGATCGCGACGGAACTCGGGGGAGGTTCGTGAGCTACGACCTGGTGATCACCGGCCGCGCGCTCGTGCAGCTCGACCACCTGCCGCCGAGATTCACCGACGCCGAGGTGGCCGTGCTCGACGGGCGGATCGCGGGAATCGCCCCGCCCGGCGCCCACCTGGCCGCGACGCACCGGATCGACCTCGCCGACGACGAGGTGCTGCTGCCCGGACTCGTCGACACCCACGTGCACGTGAACGAGCCGGGCCGCGCGGAGTGGGAGGGCTTCTCCTCCGCGACCCGCGCGGCGGCCGCCGGCGGCGTGACGACGCTGATCGACATGCCGCTCAACTCGATCCCGCCGACTATCGGCCCCGGGAACCTCGCGACCAAGCAGGCTGCCGCCCGGGGGAAGGCCGCGATCGACGTCGGATTCTGGGGCGGGGCCGTCCCCGAGAACCTCGGGTCGCTGCGCGCCCTCCACGACGCCGGGGTGTTCGGATTCAAGGCGTTCCTCGCGCCGTCCGGCGTCGACGAGTTCGGGCACCTGGATGCCGCGCAGCTCGACGCCGTCCTCGACGAACTCGCGGGGTTCGGGGGCCTCCTGCTCGTGCACGCCGAAGACCCCGGGGTCCTCGACCACGCCGCCAACGACGGGGGGAGGGACTACGACGCCTACGTCGCCTCGCGTCCCGACGAGGCCGAGGTCGTCGCGATCTCCCGGGTGATCGAGGGCGTGCGCCGCACGGGCACGCGGGCGCACATCCTGCATCTGTCGTCGGCGGCAGCTCTGCCGGAGCTGCGCGCCGCGCGCGCCGAGGGACTGCCGATCACGGTCGAGACCTGCCCGCACTACCTCTCGCTCGCGGCCGAGCACATCCCCGACGGCGGCACCCAGTTCAAGTGCGCGCCGCCGATCCGGTCCG
>CAZPJC010000091.1:7221-9378 GCA_964586645.1 uncultured Schumannella sp. | reverse complement strand
CGACGGCGCGGATGAGGCCGAGGTTGCCCTCCTGGATGAGATCCAGGAACTGCATCCCGCGACCCGTGTAGCGCTTCGCGAGCGAGACCACGAGACGGAGGTTCGCGCCGAGCAGGTGCGACTTCGCGCGCTGACCGTCGCGGGCCACCCAGGTGAGTTCGCGGCCGAGCTGGCTGCGCTTCTCGCTGTCGGGCATCGCCGAGAGCTTCTCCTCGGCGAACAGGCCGGCCTCGATGCGCATCGCGAGCTCGACCTCCTCGGCCGCGTTGAGCAGCGCGACCTTGCCGATCTGCTTCAGGTAGTCCTTGACCGGGTCGGCCGTGGCGCCGGTGATCGCGGCCGAGTAGACCGGCACGTCGTCGTCGTCGTCCGTCGCGGACAGACGCAGGGCCCCGGTCGGCAGCTCCTCGAGCGGAGCCTTGTCGTCGTCGTCATCGTCGGTGTCGGCGGCGTCCTCGTCGACGACGACCTCCGGCTCGGCGACGACCTTCTCGACGTCGTCGTCGACGACGGCCTCGTCGTCGACCTCGATCTCCTCGGCGTCGACCTCGATGTCCACCTCGTCGAGCTCGTCCTCGGCGTCGGGATCCGCGGCCTTCGCCTTGGACGCCTTCGCGGGCGCGGCCTTGGCGGGGGCCTTCACAGCCGCGGCCTTCGCCGCGGGGGCCTTGGCGGCCGGAGCCTTGGCCGGGGCCTTGGCGGGCGCCTTCTCGGCCGCCGGCTTCGCGGCGGTCTTCGCCGCGGCGGTCTTGGTCGCGGCGGTCTTCGCCGCGGTGGTCTTCGCAGGCGTCGAGGCGGCGGGCGCGCCGTCCTTCGCCTCAGCGGTCTTCGTGGTGGTTCGGGTAGCCATCCGATATCCCTTCCCCGCCCGGACGGGAGATTCCGGGCATTACTAAGACCCTTGTCAAGTCCCCCCGTGGTGCAGGGACCCGACCGGGTCTTGAACACTCATTCTCTCACACTCCGGGGCGCCCGGCTTGCACCGGGCTCCCGACGTGCAGTAAAAGAGTCAGTTCTCGTCGTCGCGACGGTTGGCGAGGAACTTCTCGAGTTCGGCGGCGATCGAATCGGCGTTCGGCAGCTCGCCGCTGGCATCCATGAGCGGCGACGGGAGCGGGTTCTCCTCCATGTAGGAGTCGTGCCGCTCCTCGAGAGCGCCGACGAGCCGCTCGAGCTCCTGGTTGCCCTGCACCTGATCCTCGACCTTCGCGAGGAAGTCGCGGTTCTCCTCGCGGAGCCGGTCGGTCGGGAAGATCAGCCCGGTCGCGGCGCTGATGCTCTCGAGCGCCGTGACGGCCGCCTGCGGGTACTCGGTGTCGGAGAGGTAGTGCGGGATGAGCAGCACGAACCCCGCGGTCGGGTGGCCGACCTCCTGCAGGCGGTACTCGAGCAGGTGCAGGGCGTTGCCCGGCACCTGCGTGCGCGGCTTCCAGATCGACAGCGAGTCGATGAGGTCGAGCCGGTTGCCGCTCACCGTGACGCCGATCGGCCGCGTGTGCGGAGTCGGCATCGGGATCGCGTTGACCCACGTCGTGTCCTTCACGTCGTACTTCTGCACGAGCTGCACGATCGCCGCGGTGAACCGCTCCCACTGGAAGTCGGGTTCGAAGCCGGTGAGGAAGAGGAACTGCTGCCCCAGTTCGTCCTTGGCGAGGTAGAGCGACAGCTTCGCCGGCTTGTACTCGCTCAGGTGGTCCTGGTCGAAGAACATCATCGGACGGCGCGCGCGGTAGTCCAGCAGCGCGTCGGTGTCGAAGGTGACGACCTCGCGGTGCTCGAGGTGGTCGAGCAGGTACTGGCTCACCTGGCTGACCGCGCCCCCGGCATCCGTGAACCCGGTCAGGCCGGCGACCAGGTGCAGGCCCCGCGGCACGCCGCCGGTCTCGACCGACAGGTCGTACAGGCCACCCGGATCTCGCATGCCTCGATTCTATTTCGGCGGGTCCGCGCCCCGCAGGGAGCACTCCCCCGGCCGGTGAAGCCGTGAGCGAACACGCGGTTAGCATGGCGCCATGGCCGTACCGGTGCTCTCCCTCTCCTCCGCCGATCCGCTCGGCACCTCCGCCGAAGTGCTCGTGCTCGGCGTGCGGAAGACCCCGGACGGCCCCGAGCTGGCCGCCGACGGCGAGGCGTTCGCGGCGATCCGCAGCGCGCTCC
>CAZPJC010000091.1:2845-7121 GCA_964586645.1 uncultured Schumannella sp. | reverse complement strand
CCGGCATCTCGCGCTCGTCGGGAAGGGCATCACCTTCGACTCCGGCGGACTCTCGCTCAAGCCGCCGACCGGGATGGTCGGCATGAAGTACGACATGACCGGCGCCGTCTCGGTGCTCGCGGTGACCGTCGCGGCCGCGCGGCTGAAGCTGCCGGTGCGGATCACCGCGTGGCTGTGCATCGCCGAGAACATGCCGTCGGGATCCGCGATGCGACCCAACGACGTGCTCCGCATGCGCGGCGGCACGACCGTCGAGGTACTCAACACCGACGCCGAAGGGCGTCTCGTGCTCGCCGACGGAATCGCCGCGGCGAGTGAAGAGGGCCCCGACGCGATCGTCGACGTGGCCACCCTCACCGGCGCGGCGCGCGTCGCGATGGGCGAGCGCTACGTGCCGGTCATGGGCGACGACGATCTGGTCGCGCAGGTCGTCGCGGCCGGCGCCGCCGTCGGCGAGGTGTTCTGGCCGATGCCGATGCCGCCCGAGCTGCGCAGCTCGCTCGACAGCGACGTCGCCGACCTCGCCAACGCGAAGATGGGCAGCACGAGCGGAGGGATGCTGATCGCCGCGCACTTCCTCAAAGCGTTCGTGGGATCCACCGGCGAGGGCGACGAGCAGCGCGGCATACCGTGGGCGCACCTCGACATCGCGGGCGTCGCCAACAATCCGGGGAGCCCGCACGGCGGGATCGGCAAGGGTCCGACCGGCACCACGGTGCGCACCTTGCTGCGGCTCGCGGAAGTCTTTTCGACTCCGTAGTAGGGTTTGAGGGCAAGGAACACCTTGCCCTTCTGGGCCGTCCGCCACCCCCTGTTTCGGCCCGTTTACACGCACGCATATAGGGAGTCGCCGGGTGCCCGAGCAGAACTTCGACCTTGTCATCCTGGGCGCGGGAAGCGGTGGCTACGCCGCCGCCCTGCGCGCCAGCCAGCTGGGCCTCACGGTCGGGCTGATCGAAAAGGGGAAGGTCGGCGGCACCTGCCTGCACGTCGGCTGCATCCCCACGAAGGCGCTGCTGCACTCGGCCGAAGTCGCCGACGTCACCCGCGAGTCCGCCAAGTACGGGGTCACTTCGACCTTCGGCGGCGTCGACATCGCGGCCGTCACGGCGTACCGCGAGGAGGTCGTCGCGAGCAAGTGGAAGGGCCTCCAGGGCCTCATCAAGGCGCGCGGCATCGCGACGATCGAGGGTGAGGGCCGACTGACCTCCCCCACCTCGGTGCAGGTCGGCGACATCACCGTCACGGGCAAGAACGTCGTGCTCGCGACCGGCTCCTACTCGCGGTCGCTCCCCGGTCTCGAGATCGGCGGGCGCGTCATCACCTCCGAGCAGGCCCTCGCGCTCGACTTCGTGCCGAAGAAGGTCATCGTGCTCGGCGGCGGCGTCATCGGCGTCGAGTTCTCCAGCGTCTGGAAGAGCTGGGGCGCCGACGTGCAGATCATCGAGGCGCTCCCCCACCTCGTGCCCAACGAGGACGAGTCGATCTCGAAGGTCTTCGAGCGCCAGTTCCGCAAGCGCGGCATCGAGTTCAGCCTCGGCAAGCGGTTCCAGTCGGTCGCGCAGAACGACCAGGGCGTCGTCGTGACGCTCGAGGACGGCACGACCTTCGAGGGCGATCTGCTGCTCGTCGCGGTCGGTCGCGGCCCGTCGACCGCGAACCTCGGGTTCGAAGAGGTCGGCATCACGATGGACCGCGGCTTCGTCATCACCGACGAGCGCCTGCGCACCAACATCCCGGGCGTCTGGGCCGTCGGCGACATCGTCCCCGGCCTCCAGCTCGCGCACCGCGGTTTCCAGCAGGGCATCTTCGTCGCCGAGGAGATCGCGGGCCTGAACCCGATCGTCGTCGAGGACGTCAACATCCCGAAGGTCACCTATTCCGAGCCCGAGGTCGCCTCGGTCGGGCTCACCGAGGCGAAGGCCGTCGAGAAGTTCGGCGCCGACGCGATCGCGACCTACGACTACAACCTCGCCGGCAACGGCAAGAGCCACATCATCGGCACCTCGGGCAACGTCAAGGTCGTGCGGCAGAAGGACGGCCCCGTGCTCGGCGTGCACATGATCGGCGCCCGCGTCGGCGAGCTCATCGGCGAAGCGCAGCTCGCGGTGAACTGGGAGGCGTACCCCGAGGACATCGCCCCGTACATCCACGCGCACCCGACGCAGAACGAAGCCCTCGGCGAGGCGTTCCTCGCCATCGCGGGCAAGCCGCTGCACGCCATCTGACCGCGCCCAGGTCCGCGAACTAAGCTACTGACACAAGGCTTCGAAGGAGCATCCCCGCATGAGCGAATCCGTCACCCTCCCGGCACTCGGAGAGAGCGTCACGGAAGGCACCGTCACCCGCTGGCTCAAGAAGGTGGGTGACCGCGTCGAGGTCGACGAGCCGTTGCTCGAGGTCTCGACCGACAAGGTGGACACCGAGATCCCGTCGCCCGTCGCCGGGGTGATCGAGTCGATCCTCGTGCAGGAGGACGAGACCGTCGAGGTCGGCGCCGTGCTGGTCACGATCGGCGACGGATCGGGCGCCGCCGCTCCCGCCGAGGCGCCCGCGGCTCCGGCCGCTGAGCCCGCACCGGCCGCTGCTCCCGCTCCCGCCCCGGCCGCTGAGCCCGCACCCGCCGCTGCTCCCGAGCCCGCGCCTGCTCCCGCCCCCGCGCCTGCTCCGGCACCCGAGCCCGCGCCGGCCCCTGCTCCCGAGCCCGCCGCGGCCCCGGCCGCCCCGGCGCCGGCCGCGGCTGCCGCTCCGGCGCCGGTTGCTGCTCCGGCTCCCGCTGCAGCGCCCGCGGCACCCGCCCCGGCTCCGGCTCCGGCTCCCGCCGTCGCGTCGGCGGCCGGCGCGAACGCCCACGCGGGCTACGTCACGCCGATCGTGCGCAAGCTGGCGAACGACAAGGGCATCGACCTCTCGACGGTGACCGGGACCGGAGTCGGCGGCCGCATCCGCAAGCAGGATGTCCTCGCCGCCGGCGGCCCCGCCGTCTCCACGAGCGCGCCGGCCACCAAGGCCGCGCCGGTGCTCGAGGTGTCGCCGCTGCGCGGCACCACGGTGCCGATGTCGCGTCTGCGCAAGGTCGTCGCGGAGCGCGCCGTGCTCTCGATGACGACGCTCGCCCAGCTGACGACGGTGGTCGAGGTCGACGTCACCAAGGTCGCCAACTACCGCGACGAGGTGAAGGCCGCGTTCCAGGCCAAGACCGGGCAGAAGCTCACCTTCCTCCCCTTCTTCGTGCTCGCGGCGTCCGAGGCGCTCAAGGCGTTCCCGATCATCAACGCGACGGTCGACGGCGACAGCATCGTCTACCCGGATCACGAGAACGTCAGCATCGCGGTCGACACCGAGCGCGGCCTGCTCACGCCCGTCGTGCGCAATGCGAGCGAGCTGAACATCGCGCAGCTGGCGACCGAGATCGCGGACAAGGCCGAGCGGACGCGCAGCAACAAGCTGACGCCCGACGAGCTCTCCGGCGGCACCTTCACGGTGACCAACACGGGCTCCCGCGGTGCGCTGTTCGACACCCCGATCGTGTTCCTGCCGCAGTCGGCCATCCTCGGCACGGGGATCGTCGTGAAGCGGCCGGTCGTCGTCTCGGACGACGGGCTCGACGCGATCGCGATCCGATCGACCGTCTATCTGGCGCTGTCCTACGACCACCGCATCGTCGACGGTGCCGACGCCGCCCGCTTCCTCGGCGCGGTCAAGGCCCGTCTCGAGAGCGGCGACTTCGCCGCCCAGCTCGGGATCTGACCCCGCTCGATCACCCGGCCGGCGCATCCAGATAGTCGCGGATGCGCCAGCCGTCGGTCGTTCGCAGCAGCAGAAGCGAGCCGGGATGGCTGTCAGCGGGCAGGTCGAGCAGCGCGGAGTCGCCGAGCTGCTCGACGAGCACCGGGCGTCCGTCGAGGAGACCCTCGTCGCGGTACTCGCCACCCTCCTCGATCGCCCGGATGAGCGCGACGTCGTCGTCATAGGCGGACGACCCCGGCTGCGCGACGTCGTCGAGGCACAGCACGGCGAGATCGCGCATGCAGCGCTCGCGGAGGGCGAGGAGCAGGATGGCGGCCTCCACGGGGTCCTCCGGGAGCTCCGCGGCGTCCTCCGCAGCCACGGGGGACGCCGGCGTCGGCGGCGGGACCGCGGGCTCGGCGGGCCCGGTCGGCACCAACGCGACCGCCGCCAGCACCGTGAGGCCGCCGGCGACGGCACCGAGCACGAGACGCCGACGCCGGGGGTGCCAGCCGGCCCAGACCCCGCGGGCCCGCTCGAGCGGCCC
>CAZPJC010000091.1:0-2745 GCA_964586645.1 uncultured Schumannella sp. | reverse complement strand
GCCGCGGCGCGCTCCCCGGCGACCCGGCCGAGCACGATCGCGGCCACGCGCCGCAGCGCCTCCCGATCGTCGAGGACGCCGGTCACCGTCTCGCGCACGACTTCGGGCGAACCGGGAGCGAACAGCTCGGCCCGGCCGAAGCCGGTCAGGGTCGGAGCGCCGTCCTCCCGGAAGCAGACCGCCCCGAGCGAGAGCGCGCCGTGCGCGACCCCGGCGGCGTGGATGCGGTCGAGCGTGGCGGCGAGCGGCGCGAGGATCGTGACCGCCTCGCCCGCGTCGAGGGTGCCGCGACGTTCGAGCAGCTCGGCGAGGCTGCCGCCGGGGAGCCGTTCGAGCACGAGGACGGCATCCCGCCCGTCGGACGCGACGTCCTCGAGGCCCACGACGTGCTCCCCGGCCGCGCGGGCGAGCGCCTCGATCTCGACCTGGCGCGCGGGATCACCGCTCGCGCACACCTTGAGCACGACGGTGCGGCCCTCGTCGAACCCGAGCAGGAGGCGCGCCCGCTCGCCGTGTCCCGCGGAGCGCAGGACCCGGTAGCCCGCGACATCCTCCACGCCTCCACCGTGCGCGACAGCGCGGCCGACGCCGCACGCCCCGGGAGAACTGGGGAGACGGCGCGGACCTGCCGACGGGGAAGGAGCCGCGGGGCTAGGCTCGTCCCGTGGTCGACTACGTCGTCACGGGGCTAAGCGCCAACTCCGTGCCGTATTCCACTGCTCTCGAGACGCAGCGTGCCGTGCACGCCGAGGTCGCGAGCGGCAGGGCGCCAGATACCGTCCTCCTCCTGGAGCACCCGTCGGTGTACACCGCGGGAAAACGCACCGAGCCGCACGAGCGCCCGACCGACGGCACCCCCGTCATCGACGTCGACCGGGGCGGCAAGATCACCTGGCACGGCCCGGGGCAGCTCGTCGGCTACCCGATCGTGCGCCTGGCCGATCCGATCGATGTCGTCGCCTACGTGCGGCGCCTCGAGGGGATGTTGATCGACGTGCTCGCCGAGTTCGGCATCCCGGGCGTGCGCGTCGAGGGCCGCAGCGGCGTCTGGCTCGTCGACGCGAACCGCCCCGCGGGCGACAAGATCGCCGCGATCGGCATCCGCGTCGCCGACGGCGTCACGATGCACGGGTTCGCGCTCAACTGCTCGAACTCCTTCGACGCCTACCGCGCGATCGTCGCGTGCGGCATCCTCGACGCCGGCGTCACGAGCATCAGCCGCGAACTCGGCCGCGAGATCACTCCCGAGGATGTCGTGCCGCTCATCGAACGTCACTTCGCCGAGCACCTCGCGCCGTCGCTGGCCTCGGCGGTGCCGGCATGAGCGCAACCCAGATCGGAGCCGGATCGTTGGAGTCGGGCGGCCGGAAGCTCCTGCGCCTCGAGGTCCGCAACGCGGAGACCCCGATCGAGCGCAAGCCCGAGTGGATCAAGACCCGCGCGAAGATGGGCCCCGAGTACACCGCCCTGCACTCCCTCGTGAAGTCCGAGGAGCTGCACACCGTGTGCCAGGAGGCCGGCTGCCCGAACATCTACGAGTGCTGGGAGGACAGGGAGGCGACGTTCCTCATCGGCGGCAGCCAGTGCACCCGCCGCTGCGACTTCTGCCAGATCGACACCGGCAAGCCGGCCGACTACGACCGCGACGAGCCGCGTCGCGTCGCGGAGTCGGTCGTCAAGATGGGCCTGCGCTACGCGACCGTGACGGGCGTCGCCCGCGACGACCTGCCCGACGAGGGCGCCTGGCTGCACGCCGAGACGGTGCGCGCGATCCACGCCGCCAATCCGGGCACCGGCGTCGAGATCCTCGCGACCGACTTCTCGGGGAACCCCGACCTGCTCGGCGAGGTGTTCGACAGCCGTCCCGAGGTGTTCGCGCACAACGTCGAGACGGTCCCGCGCATCTTCAAGAGCATCCGGCCGGCGTTCCGCTACGAGCGGTCGCTCGACGTGCTGTCGCAGGGCCGCGCGGCGGGCCTCATCACGAAGTCGAACCTCATCCTCGGCATGGGTGAGACGCGTGAGGAGATCAGCCAGGCGCTCCGCGACCTGCACGACGCCGGCACCGACATCATCACGATCACGCAGTACCTGCGCCCGAGCCTGCGGCACCACCCGGTGGACCGGTGGGTGCGGCCGGAGGAGTTCGTCGAGATGAAGGAGGAGGCCGAGGAGATCGGCTTCCTCGGCGTGCTCGCCGGCCCGCTCGTGCGCTCGTCGTACCGCGCGGGGCGGCTCTGGGCGCGGTCGATGATGGCGAAGGGCCGCGACATCCCGCAGCATCTCCAGCACCTCGCGGACGCCGAGCTCGGGTTCGCACAGGCGGTGTCCTGAGAGCGCCTATCGTTGATCCCATGGCACGCGCTACCGCTCCGGAGAAGGAACCCGGCCGTCTGAAGCAGATGTGGCAGGTCTTCCAGATGACCCGCCGCTTCGACGGCACGATCGTCCTCTACCTGCTGCTCGCTTTCCTCGCTCCGACCGGCGCCGGCATCGTGCTGGCGGTGATCTTCGGGCAGGGCAACCCGGTGCTGTGGATCCTCTACATCGTCGCGGGCGTTCTCGCCGGCGTGCTGCTCACCCTCATCGTGCTCGGCCGCCGGGCCGAGAAGGCCGCCTTCTCGCAGATCGAGGGTCAGCCGGGCGCGGTCGGCGCGGTGCTCAAGAGCTCGCTGCGCCGGTCGTGGACGGGCAACGAGATCCCGATCAACTTCAACAAGACGCAGGATGCCGTCTACCGCGCCG
>CAZPJC010000090.1:8276-9430 GCA_964586645.1 uncultured Schumannella sp. | reverse complement strand
CTCGAGCAGGAGCTCGCGGCGCTCGGCCGTCGCAAGAGCGACCTCGAGGACATCGAACTCGCCGTCATGGAGACGGTCGAGGAACGCGAGGGCGTCCTCGCCGCGACGGACGCCGATCTGGCGACCCTGGTGTCGACGATCGCCGACGCGACCGCGGCCCGCGACGCCGCCCTCGCCGAGATCGACGCCGAGCGCGTTCACGCCGCCGCCGACCGGCAGGCTCTCGCCGCGAAGATCCCCGCCGACCTGCTCGCCCTCTACGAGAAGCAGCGCGAGCGCTACGGCGTCGGCGCCTCGCATCTGCGGGGCGGCGTGTCGGGGGCGAGCGGGGTCACCCTCAACGCGGTCGAGATGAACAAGGTGCGGGCTGCCGAGCCCGACGACGTGCTGCTCTGCCCGGATTCGAACGCGGTGCTGGTGCGCACGGCGGAATCGGGACTGTGAGCCGAGCCGGAGGAGGGCGGCGGCTCATCGTCGAAGCCGACGGCGGGTCGCGCGGCAACCCCGGCATCGCCGCGGGCGGGTCGGTCGTGATCGACGAGGCCACCGGCGAGGTCCTGGCCGAGCTCGGCGTGTACGTCGGCACCGCCACCAACAACGTCGCCGAGTACCGGGGCATGATCGCAGGCGTCACGCGCGCGCTCACGATCGACCCGGACGCGGAGCTGCGCATCCGGCTCGACTCGCGGCTCGTCGTCGAGCAGATGAGCGGGCGCTGGAAGATCAAGCACCCCGACATGGCCGACCTCGCCGCCGAGGCCCGGCGGCTGCTCGCCGGCACCGCCGTCGCGTTCGAGTGGATCCCGCGCGCGGAGAACGCGCGCGCCGACCGGCTGGCCAACGAGTCGATGGACGCGAAGAGGTCGTTCGCCCGCCCCGAGGCGGCCTGAGGCTCCGCTGATAGCCTGGACGGGCAAACGGGCCGGCCAGACGGTCGCGTCGTTCCTCTTCGGAGGGATGCCGAGGAACGTCCGGGCACCACAGGGCAGGACGGTGGGTAACACCCACCCGGAGTGATCCGCGAGAAAGTGCAACAGAGAGCAGACCGCCTCCGACCAGCGTTCTTTCGAGAGCGCGGGCCGGCGGTAAGGGTGAAACGGTGGTGTAAGAGACCACCAGGGGCCCGAGTGATCGGGCTCGCTGGGTAAACCTCG
>CAZPJC010000090.1:4449-8176 GCA_964586645.1 uncultured Schumannella sp. | reverse complement strand
GCCTCGATCGCGGAGTAGTGGGCGAACAGATCCTGCGATCCGTCGTCCGGGACGATGAAGCCGAAACCCTTTTCGGCGTTGAACCACTTCACGGTTCCACTGGGCATTGCGTACTGCTTTCTGGCGCTCGACTCCGTCGATCGGAGCAACTGAGCATTGACGGTAGCGGATGGTCGGAATATTCGTCACCCCCCGCGCACGGAACTTCATACAACCGAAATATGGCGGGTGTCGACATTTCTGCGCGCCGGGAGGCGCAGACGGGCGATGGCTAGCCGCGCGGGCGGGCTGCCAGCCAGGCCGCACCGAGGATGCCGGCGTTGTTGCGGAGTTCGGCGGGCACGATCGGCGCTCTCAGCTTCAGCAGCGGCAGGAATTCGTCGGCCTCTTTCGAGACGCCGCCGCCGACGACGATGAGCGCCGGCGAGAACAGCATCTCGACGGTCTCGTAATAGCGCTGCAGGCGCTTCGCCCAGTTCTTCCAATTCAGGCGTCCGCGCTCCTTGGCGGCGAACGACGCACGGGACTCGGCATCCCGCCCGTCGACCTCGAGGTGCCCGAGTTCGGTGTTCGGGATGAGGACCCCGTCGTAGAGCAGGGCGCTGCCGATGCCGGTGCCGAGAGTCGTCATGATCACGAGCCCGCGCTTGCCCCGCGCGGCCCCGAAGTGCAGTTCGGCGACGCCGGCCGCATCCGCGTCGTTGACGAAGGTGATGTCGCGGCCGAGGGTCTTCTCGAAGAGCGTCTCGGCGGGGAGCCCGATCCAGCGCCTCGAGACGTTCGCGGCC
Source organism: uncultured Schumannella sp. (assembly GCA_964586645.1). Lineage (GTDB taxonomy): Bacteria > Actinomycetota > Actinomycetes > Actinomycetales > Microbacteriaceae > Pseudolysinimonas_A. The sequence continues at coordinate 7,388 of CAZPJC010000090.1, read as the reverse complement.
GACATCGTCGTGCCGTTGATCACCACGGCGGGGAAGCAGACCCCGACGGGGACTTTGCCGGTGTCGTCGCCCAGGCGCTCGACCATCGAGCTCACCTCGGCGACGATGTCGGCGGGTTCGCCGCCCCCGGGGGTCGGCACCTTGATCCGCTCGCTCACCAGCTCGCCGCTCGTGACATCGACCAGGGCGCCCTTGATGCCGGTGCCTCCGATGTCGATGCCGATCGCCAGCGTCGGCGTCGTCGCCGGCCCGGAATCCTCGCTCATGCCTTGCATTGTGGCCTACGGCAGCGTCAGGATCTCGGAGCCGCGCTCGGTCACGACGATCGTGTGCTCGAACTGGGCGGTCAGGCGGCGGTCGCGGGTGACCACGGTCCACCCGTCGTCCCACTCGTCCCAGTCGATCGTCCCGGGGTGATCGGGGGTGCCGATCGTGAGCATGGGCTCGATCGTGAACACCATGCCGGGCTCCATCAGCTCCGCGTGGGCGGGCGCCGAGTCGTAGTGCGGCACGATCAGGCCGGAGTGGAACGCCTCGCCGACCCCGTGCCCCGTGTAGTCGCGCACGACGCCGTAGCCGAAGCGGCGCGCGTAGCTCTCGATCGTGCGTCCGATGACGTTGAGTTCGCGACCGGGAGCGACCGAGCGGATCCCGCGGCTCAGCGCCTCCCGCGTGCGCTCGATCAGGTCGGCGGCCTCCGGCGCGACGGTTCCGACCGGGAACGCCGCGCACAGGTCGCCGTGCATCCCGTCCGCGAAGGCCGTGATGTCGATCTTCACGATGTCGCCGTCGAGCAGCACGGTGTCGTCCGGGATGCCGTGGCAGATCACTTCGTTGACCGACGTGCAGATCGACTTCGGGAAGCCGCGGTAGCCGAGCGCGGAGGGGTAGGCGTCATGGGCGACGAGGAACTCGTGGCCGATCGCATCCAGCTCGTCGGTGGTCACCCCGGGCCGCAGCGCCGCGGCGACGGCCTCGACCGCCTGCGCGGCGATGCGCCCCGCGGCGCGGATGCGGGCGACCTCGTCGGGGGAGTAGCGGTCGTCGCCCTCGTAGGGACGCGGTCCCGGGCGGCCGACGTACTCGGGCCGGCGGATGCGGTCGGGCACCCGCCGCGATGCTCCGACCCGGCCGGGGATGAGGTGTCCGGCGGTGTCGCGAGGCATGGCTCCAGCGTATCGAGCCGCGTAGGCTCGATCGCATGAGCGAGTGGTACTACAACCACAAGACCGGTGAGGTCGAAGAGGGCGCGCAGTCCCTCGGATCCGACCGGGACGGGCCGTACGCGAGCCGCGAGGAGGCCGCACGCGCCCCCGAGATCGCGAAGGAGCGCGCCCGCGCCTGGGCGGCCGAGGAAGCCGCCGAGGACTAGGCCCGCAGGCTCGCCAGCAGAGCCTCCGCGTCGCGCGGCGAGTGCAGCTTGTTCTCGGTCACGCAGTACACGTAGGCGTCCCGACCGGCGGCCACCTGCCCGCGGGTCCAGGTCGCCCAGCGGTCGAGCCCGGACGCGTCGTACCCGTCGGGGTAGCGGTCGAGGTCGCCGTGCAGCCGGGCGTAGGCGAAGTCGGCGGTCGGCCAGTCCAGCACCGGCCAGCCGTTCGCGGTGTCGCCGAGGACGACCGCGACGCCGGCATCCGTCGCCTGGCGCTGGAATCGGACGTCGTCGAACGAGGGATGCCGCGCCTCGATCGCGTGCCGCAGCCCCGTCGCGGCGAGGCACGCCACGAACTCGTCGAACAGTCTCTCGTCGTAGCCGAGCTCGGGCGGGAGCTGCCAGAGCACCGGCCCCAGCTTCGGCCCGAGCTCGCGGACGCCCGAGTCGAGGAAGCGGGCGACCGAGTCCGCCGGATCGCGGAGGCGCTTCACGAGCGCCGTGTAGCGATGAGCCTTGACCGCGAAGACGAAGTCGTCGGGGACGGCATCCCGCCAGGCGATCCACGAGCTCGGCTTCTGCGCCGAGTAGAACGAACCGTTGATCTCGATCGACGTGACCCGGGTCGCCGCGTGGGCGAGTTCGTCGGCCTGCCGCAGCCCGGCCGGGTAGAAGGTGCCGCGCCACGCCGGGTAGACCCAGCCGGCCATCCCCACGTAGGCGCGGGGCATCGGACTACTCGTCGTAGGAGTGCTCGGGGGCCGGGTAGACGCCCGACGCGACGTCCGCCGCCCAGGCCGTCGCGGCATCCGTCAGCACCTGCGCGACGTTCGCGTACTGCTTGACGAACTTCGGAATGCGCCCGGTCGTGAGCCCGGCCCAGTCGGTCCAGACGAGCAGCTGGCCGTCGCAGTGCGGCCCGGCGCCGACGCTGATGGTCGGGATGCTGAGCTCCGCCGTCACGCGGCGGGCGGCCTCGTTCGGCACCATCTCGAGCACGACCGCGAACGCCCCGGCGTCCTCGACCGCCTTCGCGTCCGCGAGGAGCGCCTCGGTGCCCGACTCGCCGCGGCCCTGGATGACATGGCCGCCGAGCTGGTGCTCGCTCTGGGGCGTGAAGCCGATGTGCGCCATGACCGGGATGCCGGCCGACACGATGCGGCGGATCTGCTCGGCGCTCCGCACGCCGCCCTCGAGCTTGACCGCGTGGCAGCCCGTCTCCTTCATGAACCGGAACGCCGTGTGCAGAGCCTCGTCGGACGAGGTCTCGTACGAGCCGAACGGCATGTCGGCGACGACGAACGCGCGCTTCACCGCACTCGCGACGCCGCGGGTGAGCGGGATGAGGTCATCCAGCGTCACGGGCACAGTCGTGTCGTAGCCGAGCACGTTGTTGCCGGCAGAGTCGCCGACGAGCAGGAAGTCGATCCCCGCCTTGTCGAAGATCGCCGCGGTCAGCATGTCGTACGACGTGAGACCGGTGATCTTGATGCCCTGCTGCTTCGCGTTGGAGAAGTGCCGGGTCCGGACGCGCTTGACGACCTCGTCTGCCATTCGTCCAGGCTAG
>CAZPJC010000090.1:2083-4349 GCA_964586645.1 uncultured Schumannella sp. | reverse complement strand
AGGATCCCGTAGTCGTACTCGCTCGTCAGCTCGCCCTTGAAGTACTCGTTCTCGACGAGGTGCGCCTCGCGGCGCATCCCGAGTCGCTCACAAAGCCGGGCCGAGGAGTCGTTGCGGGCATCGAGCCGCGCCACCACCCGGCGGAGGCCGTTCGGGCCGAACCCCCAGTCGAGCATCGCCGTCGCGGCCTCGGTCGCGTAGCCCTGGCCGGCGACGGACGGGTGGAAGACCCAGCCGATCTCGCCGTTGCCGTTCTCGCGCGACTTGAGGAACAGGATGACGTCGCCCACGAGTTCACCCGTCTCGTGGAGCTCGGCGCCGAGGGTGACCGCGTCGTCGTCGTTCTCGAGCTCGGTGCGGAACCACTGCGTCTCGAGGCGCCGGGCGATCTCGGCGGCATCCATCGGGGGAACGGCAGATACCGACAGACATCGGCGTCGCCGCGGTAGGCGAGCAGTGCGCCGGTGTCGGCCGCGGTCAGGGGACGGAGCCGCAGCCGCGGCGCCTCGAGCACGGTCACCCCGCCGCCTTGCCGGTGATCGGCAGCCGCCGGTCGCGCCCGAACGCCATCCCCGAGACCTTGGGGCCGATCGCGCCCTGGCGGCGCTTCCACTCCGCGCGGTCGACGAGCTTCGCGACGAACTCGACGGTCGCCCGGTCGTAACCCTGCGCGATGATGTCCTCCCGGCCGAAGCGCTGGGTCACGTAGAGCTCGAGGATCGCGTCGAGCAGCGGGTAGGGCGGGAGGGTGTCCTGATCGGTCTGGTCGGGTCGCAGCTCGGCGCTCGGCGGCTTCGCGATCGAATTCTCCGGGATCGGCGGCGTCTCGCCGCGCGCGACGGCATGCTCGTTGCGCCACTTCGCGAGCTCCCAGACCAGCGTCTTCGGCACGTCCTTGATCGGGGCGAAGCCGCCGGCCGTGTCGCCGTAGATCGTCGAGTAGCCGACGCTCACCTCGGTCTTGTTGCCGTTGGTGAGCGCGAGGTGCCCGGCGCGGTTGGACTCGGCCATCCAGAGCAGCCCGCGCACCCGGGCCTGCACGTTCTCGGCCGGCACGCCCTCGAGTCCGAGCTGGTTCTCGATCACCGCGACGATGTCGCCGATCGGCTCGACCGAGTAGTGGAAGCCGATCCGGCGCCCGAGGTCGGCGGCGTCGTCGACCGACCCTTCCGACGAGTAGCGCGACGGCATCGAGATGCCGTAGACCCGGTCGGCGCCGATCGCGTCGGCGGCGAGGGCCGCGCAGACGCTCGAGTCGATGCCGCCCGAGACGCCGAGCACGACCGACGGGAACCCGTTCTTCTCGACGTAGTCGCGCAGGCCGAGCACCAGGGCGCTCCAGAGCTGCTCGCGGTCGTCGGGGAGTTCGGCGACGTCCCGGGCGATCGGGCCGACCTCGTCGGAACGCGCGGCGACCGTGACGCGCTGCACGGCATCCGGGACGTCCTGGGAGCCGGCCGACGCGGGGTCCACGTCGACGAGCAGCAGGTGCTCACGGAACTGCGGGGCGCGGGCGAGGATCTCGCCCGACCCGTCGACGACGACCGAGTCGCCGTCGAAGACGAGGTCGTCCTGACCGCCGACGATGTTGACGTAGGCGACGATCGTGTCGGTCTCGACCGCACGGCGGGTGACGAGGGGCAGGCGCACCTCGTCCTTGTCGCGCTCGTACGGCGAGGCGTTGAGCACGAGCAGCAGGCCGGCGTCCGCCTCGAGTACGCGTCCGACGGGGCCGCCGTCGCGCCAGAGGTCCTCGCAGACGATGATCGCGACATCCGCGCCCTTGATCCTGACGACGAGCAGCTCGTCGCCGGGGATGAACGTGCGGTATTCGTCGAACACGGCGTAGTTGGGCAGGTGGTGCTTCGCGTAGCGGGCGCGGATCGCGCCGCCCTGGATGACGCTCGCGCAGTTCTGCGCGATCGCCGTGGGGGCGTTCGACGAGCCCAGCAGCCGCGGCTCGAACGGGCCGTCCGGGTGGCCGACGACGACCACGAGGTCGCCGAGGCCCTCGGCGACGAGCCGGGCGGGCAGCGCGTCGACGGCGGCGCGGGCCGCCCGCAGGAACGACGGCTGCGCGGCGAGGTCCTCGATCGGGTAGCCGCTGATCGCCATCTCGCCGGTCAGCAGCAGGTCGGCCCCGGCATCCCAGGCCTCGTGCGCGGCGGCGATGATCTTCTCGGTGTTGCCGGCGAAGTCCCCGACCAGGGGATTGGCCTGGCTGAGCGCCAATCGCAGTCGGGGCATGTTGCTAGCCTAATGACGG
>CAZPJC010000090.1:0-1983 GCA_964586645.1 uncultured Schumannella sp. | reverse complement strand
CTGTCGCGCGCCTACGAGGCCGACATGCTCGCGCTGCCCGACCCGTCGACGTTCCAGATCCTTCCCTGGCGCGGCGAGGTCGACCCGACCGCGCGCATGTTCTGCGACATCACGACGCCCGACGGGCAGCCCGCCGTGTCCGACCCGCGCAACGTGCTCAAGCGCGCGCTCGCGTCGGCCGCCGACCGCGGCTTCACGTTCTACACGCACCCCGAGATCGAGTTCTACCTGCTCAAGTCGAGCAAGCTGAAGAACGGCCTCCCCGAGCCCGTCGACTCGGCCGGCTTCTTCGACAACGTGCCCGGCGGCACCGCGAACGACTTCCGCCGGCGCTCGGTGCGGATGCTCGAGGACCTCGGCATCTCGGTCGAGTTCAGCCACCACGAGGCCGGGCCGGGTCAGAACGAGATCGACCTGCGGTACGCCGACGCGCTGACGACCGCCGACAACATCATGACCTTCCGCACCGTCGTGAAGGAGGTGGCGATCGAGCAGGGCGTTTACGCGACGTTCATGCCGAAGCCGTTCTCGAACCACCCGGGTTCCGGCATGCACACCCACATGTCGCTGTTCGAGGGCGACGCGAACGCGTTCTACGACGCGGGCGGTCAGTACCAGCTCTCGAAGATCGGCCGGCAGTTCGTCGCCGGCCTGCTCACGCACGCGCCCGAGATCACCGCGGTGACCAACCAGTTCGTGAACTCCTACAAGCGCCTCTGGGGCGGCGACGAGGCCCCGAGCTACCTCACCTGGGGTCACAACAACCGGTCGGCCCTCGTGCGCGTGCCGCTCTACAAGCCCGGCAAGGGTCAGAGCGCGCGGGTCGAGTACCGGGCGATCGACTCGGCGGCGAACCCCTACCTCTCCTACGCGCTGCTGCTCGCCGCCGGGCTCAAGGGCATCGAGAACGGCTACGAGCTTCCGGCCGAGGTCGAGGGCGACGTCTGGAGCATGACGAAGGCCGAACGCCGGGCGATGGGCTACGGCAGCCTGCCGTCGTCGCTCGATCACGCCCTGTCGCTGCTGGAAGACAGCGAGCTGGTCGCCGAGACGCTCGGGGAGCAGGTGTTCGAGTACGTGCTGCTCAACAAGCGCCGTGAGTGGTCGGGCTACCGGGCCCAGGTGACGCCGTTCGAGCTCGAGAGCAACCTCGAGATCCTCTGATCCTGCGCTTCCGAGGGGAAGCACCGAACTCATGACGCGGACGACGACGACGCTCACCGAGTTGGCGAGACTGGGTTTCGCCGACCTCGGTGCGGCCCACGACGCCCTCTCCGCGGTGCCGCCGGAGATCGTCCCGTCGTTCGCGGTCGCGGCCGACCCCGATCAGGCGCTGCGCTGCCTGGCGTCGCTGCTCTCGATCGCGCGGACCCCGGTGGAGGCTCTGCTGGCGGATCCCGCGGCGACCGAGCGGCTCCTCCGGGTGCTGGGCGCGTCGTCGGGGCTCGCGTCGTTCCTCGAACGCCGTCCCGAGCGGCTCGCCGTGCTCGCCGACCCGTTGACGGGTCCCCTCGACGCGTCCGCCGTCGGCCCGAGGCTGCTCGCCGCGATCGACGGCCTCGACGGGGAGAAGGCGTGGAACGCCCTCCGCACCGCGTACCGGTCCGAACTCGTGCGCCTCGCCGCCTGGGATCTCGAGCAGCCCGACCCCGCCGCGATCGTCGACCGGGTCGCGGCCGGTCTCGCCGATCTCGCCGGGGCGGCCCTCGACGCGTCGCTCGCCCTCGCCCGGCGCTCGACGCGCTTCCCCGCCGAGGAGGCCGCGGGCACTCCGCTCGCCATCATCGGCATGGGCAAGTCGGGCGCGCGGGAGCTGAACTACCTCAGCGACGTCGACGTGATCTTCGTGACGGAGGGCGGCGATCGCGACGTCGACATCGCGACGGCTCTCGCGCGCGAGACGATGCGCGGCATCTCCGAGCTCGCCGTCGAGCCGCCGCTGTGGGAGGTGGATGCCAACCTCCGCCCCGAGGGCAAGGACGG
>CAZPJC010000089.1:5035-9556 GCA_964586645.1 uncultured Schumannella sp. | reverse complement strand
GGAGGACGCGCCCCGCGCGTCGAGCGCCCCGCCCCTCCCTGAGGGCGGGGCGCTCTCTCATGCGCGCAGCGGCATGGGTGTCAACCCCCGGTCGTGCGGACATGCTGCTCGGCTAGGGTGAGGATCTGACTTTCCCGAAGATATGGAGCTGCACATGAAGGGCAAGATCCTCTTCGCGGCCGGGCTGGGCCTCGGATACATCCTCGGCACCCGCGCGGGACGCGAGAAGTACGACCAGCTGAAGACCGCTGCGCTCAAGTTCTGGAACGACCCGCGCGTGCAGAAGCAGGTGGATGCGGTCGAGGACTTCGTCAAGGACAAGGCGCCCGAGGTGGCCGAGTTCGTCACCGACGGGGCCAAGACGATCGTCGAGAAGGTGTCGGGCAAGAGCCCGGCCGCCAAGAAGCCGGCGACCGCGACGCGCAAGCCGTCGAGCGGTTCGGCGTCGTCGAGCTCGTCGACCGCCAAGTCCTGAGTCATGACGAACGCAGCCCCGACGGCACCGGCGCCGCGTAAGAAGTCGCTGTTCGAGCTCATCGCGGACATCCCGACGCTCGTCACCGATCTCGTCCAGCGCGAGATCGAGCTGGTGAAGACCGAGGTCGTCTCGAAGCTCAAGGCGCTCGGGATCGGCGCCGGGGTCATCGCCGGAGCCCTCCTCGTGCTGCTCGGCATGCTCGGGGTGCTGCTCACCGCGGCGATCCTCGCGCTGTCGCTCGTCATGCCCGGCTGGCTCGCGGCACTCCTGGTCGCGGCGGTGCTGCTGATCATCGCCGTCGTTCTCGGCCTGATCGGCTACCGCATCCTGAAGAAGGGCATCCCGCCCGTTCCGACGGAGTCGATCGACAGCATCAAGCGCGACATCCGCGCCATCAAGGGAATCGGAAAGCGAGGAGCATCATGAGCACCATCGACGCGAAGAACCAGGCCGCGAAGGCCCGCGCCGAACTCGCCGCCACGCTCGACCAGCTCGAGGACCGCCTCAACGTCCCCAAGCGCGTCAGCGAGCTCGGCTCGAAGGCTGCGGCCGCGTACGAGAAGAACCCCGTGCCGTGGATCATCGGCGGGGTGGCCGTCGCGGTCATCGCCGCCGGGCTCGTCGCGTGGGCGATCTTCAGCGGCGACGACGACTGACCGTCTCTCGCGGGACAATAGACGGGTGAGCGCCGCCCGACCCCTCGCCTCGTGGCGCGTCCTCGTGCCGCGCGGCGGGAGCTGGGGCGACCGCGTCGCCGCCGGGCTGCGCGAGTTCGGCGCCATCCCGGTGATCGCGCCGATGCTCAATTTCGCGAGCTCCGAGGATCCGGCCGCGCTCGCGAATGCGCTGCACGAGCTTCAGGACGGGCAGTTCGACTGGATCGTGCTGACCAGCGCGACGACGGTCGACGTCCTGGTCAGCCAGGGCACGCGCATCCCGGAGGGCACCCGCGTCGCCGCCGTCGGCGAGACGACCGCGGCCGCCCTCGCCCTCGCGGGTTACCGGGTCGACTTCGTGCCGACGTCGGACAACTCCGCCCGCGGGCTCGTGAAGGAGTGGCCCGCGAGCGACATCAACGGTCGCGTGCTCGTGCCGCAGTCCGACATCGCCGAGCCCACCCTCGTCGCGGGACTCGCGAAGCTCGGCTTCGCCGCGGAGTACGTCACGGCCTACCGCACGGTCGGCGTCCCGGTGTCGCCCGAGGTCGCGGCGGACGTCGCGAGCGGCCGGATCGGCGCGCTGCTCATCACCTCCGGCAGCGTCGCCCGGCAGGTCGCCCAGCAGCTCCTGCCGTTGCCCGAGGGCACCGTGATCGTCTGCATCGGCCCGCGCACCGCCTTTGACACCCGCGCCGCCGGGCTGCCCGTGCACGCGATCGCCGAGGAGCGCACCGCCGAGGCGCTCATCGCGGCCCTCGTCGACTACGTCGTCGGCTGACCTGACCTGAGGTGTCACAAACGGCCGCCTCCCGGCGGCGCCGGGCGGCCGTTTGTGACACCTCAGACGAGCAGCGAGAGCAGCAGGAACAGCAGCGCGAGCAGCGGGGCGGCGCCCTGGATGAGGGCCGCGCGCAGCATCCTCGGGTTCGACGCGACGAGCACGATCGCGGCGAGCACCATGCTGCCGAGCGCGAACATCGCGATCGCGATGCCCCCGTCGCGCGAGACGCCGGTGCCGAGCAGCACGAGGCCGATCCCGGTGCCGAGCGCGAGGAAGACGTTGTAGAAGCCCTGGTTGAACGCCATCGGCCGCAGCACCTCGGCATCCTTCGCATCGCGGATGCCGAAGGTCCTCATCGTCGAGGGCCTCGTCCAGAGGACGCTCTCGAGGAAGAAGATGTAGAGGTGGATCAGGGCGGCCACGAGGGCCAGGGCCGATCCGACGACCGCGAACGCTGCGCTCATGCCCCCACGGTAGTCCTCCTCGGGATCAGCCGAACAGGACGCGGGCCTCGTCGTAGCGTGCCTGCGGCACGGTCTTGAGCTGGCCGAGGGCGTCGGAGAACGGCACCTCGATCATGTCGGTGCCGCGCAGCGCGACCATGTTGCCCCAGCGCTCGCGCACGACCATGTCGACGGCGGCCATGCCGAACCGGGTGGCGAGCACGCGGTCGTAGGAGGTCGGGGTGCCGCCGCGCTGGATGTGACCGAGCGTCGTCGCACGGGTCTCGATGCCGGTGGCGTCCTCGATTAGGGGCGCGAGCATCTCGCCGATGCCGCCGAGCCGCGGGCGGCCGAAGGCGTCGAGTCCCCGCTCGGAGTGCGCCTCGTCCATCGAGTCGAGCTTGAACCCTTCGGAGACGGCGACGAGGGGGGCACGGCCGCGGTCGCGGGCGCTCTCCACCCACTCGACGATCTGCTCCATGCTCGTCTTCTGCTCGGGGATGAGGATCGCGTGGGCGCCCGCCGCCATCCCGGAGTGCAGCGCGATCCAGCCGACGTGCCGGCCCATCACCTCGGCCACCATGCAGCGGCCGTGCGAGTCGCCCGTCGTGCGCAGCCGGTCCATCGCGTCGGTCGCGATCTGCACCGCGGTGTCGAACCCGAACGTGTAGTCGGTGGCCGAGAGGTCGTTGTCGATCGTCTTCGGCACGCCCACGATCGGGATGCCGGCATCCGCCAGCCGCTGGGCGGCCGCGAGCGTGCCCTCGCCGCCGATCGCGATGAGCGCCGTCACGCCGCCCTCGGCCATCACCTCGGCGACCCGCTCGGCGCCGCCGTGCTCGAACGGGTTGGTGCGCGACGAGCCGAGGATCGTGCCGCCCTGCTTCGAGATGCCCATGACCTGCGGGCGACCGAGGGGCATCGTGTCGTTCTCGACGAGTCCCTTCCAGCCCCACTTGTACCCGACGAAGTCGAGGCCGTGCAGCTTGCTGCCCGTGAAGACGGCCGCACGGATCACCGCGTTGAGTCCGGGGCAGTCGCCGCCGCTGGTCAGGATGCCGACGCTCATCCCGCCATTCTGCCCGTATCCCGGGGCCGACGACGCTAGTGTCGGCGTCGACGCGAAGGCGGCGGGTGTCACCAACACGCCCGCGAACGTCGGACTCGTTCTGAGCATCATCTTCCTGGTGCTCTCCGTGCTCGTCTGGATCGGCCTGATCGCCACCGGCGCCCTGAGCTACGCGCTCAACCCGATGGGCTGAGCCGCGGGGCCTGTATTACCGAGTGAGGCGCGCCGGTCACAAGTGCTCGCACTCGGCAACTGAGTATCGCTAGAGTCGGCGGCGGCACGACGCACGTCGCGCTCTCATGACATCAAGGAGACTCATCATGACCACCCCCGCGCCCACCCCGGCTCCCGGCCCGGCCCCCGTCTCCGACGGCAAGACGCTCGGCATCGTCGGTCTCGTCCTCGCGTTCGTCTTCTCGATCGCCGGCCTGATCGTCAGCATCATCGCCAACAACCAGTCGAAGGCGGCCGGCGTCGAGAACACGCCCGCCCGCATCGGCATCATCCTCAGCATCATCTTCCTGGTGCTCGGCGTGATCGGCACGATCATCTACGTCGTCGCGATCGCCGCCCTCGTCGGCTCGGGAGCCGTCTACACCACCTACTGATCCTTGCGATCGGCGACGAGCCGGGGCTGCCTTCGGGCGGTTCCGGCTCGTCCGTTTTCGGCCGCGTTCCTGGTGCGGCGACCCCGCGGATCGCTAGAGTCGGCGGCGAGCCGGGCCGTCCGGCCGATCACGTTTCTCAGGAGATCTCACACATGACCACTCCCGCCCCCGTTCCCGCCGCTGCCGCCCCGGCCGCGTCCGACGGAAAGACCCTCGGCATCGTCGGTCTCATCCTCGCGTTCGTGTTCGCGCTCGCCGGTCTGATCGTCAGCGCGATCGCGCGCAGCCAGTCGAAGAAGGCGGGCGTCAAGAACACGCCCGCGACCGTCGGCCTCGTGCTGAGCATCATCTTCCTGATCATCCAGATCATCTGGGTGATCGTCGCGGTCGCCGGTATCGGCACCCTCGCCGCCACCTGCGCCGACCTCGGCCCGGGCGTGCACGAGGTCAACGGCGTCACCATCACCTGCGGCTGATCCACCT
>CAZPJC010000089.1:2268-4935 GCA_964586645.1 uncultured Schumannella sp. | reverse complement strand
TCTCGGTGGCGCGGGCTAGCATCCCGATGATGCTCACCTCCCGCTACGCGCCGCCCGAGCGGGTCTCGCTCCCGCTCGTGCTCGGGCCGCTGCGGCAGGGGGCGTCCGATCCGACCTGCCGTCGCGACGATGCGGGCTGGTGGCTCGCGATCGGCACGCCCGACGGCGCCGCGACTCTCCGGCTGCGCGAGGTCGCCGGCGCGATCGAGGCGACGGCCTGGGGCCCGGGAGCCGAGCGCGCACTCACCGGCGTCCCCGATCTGCTCGGCGCCCGCGACGACCCGGACGGCTTCGACCCGTCACGGCATCCGGTCGTCGCCGCCCTGCACCACCGCTTCCCCGGGCTGCGACTCACCCGCGCCGCGCGCGTCATGCCGTTCCTCGTGCCGACCGTGCTCGGCCAGAAGGTCACCGGCATCGAGCAGAAGCGCGCCTGGCGCGAGCTGGTGCTCCGGCACGGCGAACCCGCACCCGGCCCCGCCCCGCACGGGATGCGCGTGGCACCGCCGCCCGCCGTCTGGAAGCGGGTGCCGTCCTGGGAGTGGCACCGGGCGGGGGTGGGTCCCCAGCGCTCCGACACGGTCATGCGCGCGGTGGCGGTGGGCGAGGCCCTCGAACGCACCGCCGGCGTCTCGGCCGAGGAGGCGTCGCGTCGGCTGCGCACGATCCCGGGCATCGGGGCGTGGACCGCGGCCGAGACCGTGCAGCGCTCGCACGGCGACCCGGATGCGGTCAGCGTCGGCGACTTCCACGTGAGCAAGCGGGTCGGCTGGGCGCTCATCGGGGAACGGGTCGACGACGACGGGATGCTCGAGCTGCTCGAGCCGTGGCGCGGCCACCGGCAGCGCGTCGTGCGGCTCATCGAGGCGGCGGGCATCGGGTACGAGCGGCACGGGCCGCGCATGACGATCGTCGACAACCGGCGACGCTGAAGCGTACGCGCGGCTGTGCGGTGCCGACATCCGGTTCGGATGCCGCCGCGGCGGGCGTTAGCGTGCCGCCATGGACTGGTTCCGCCGTTTCTCGCGCCTGCTCCGCATCCGTCTGATGGCGAAGCGCCGGGGGGCCCTCGACATCCACGACGTCTCGATCGTGCCCGACCGGGTGTGGGCGACCGACATCGACGAGCTGCGGCACATGAACAACGGCGTCTACCTCATGCTCCTCGACCACGGGCGCACCGACCTCATGCTCCGGTCGGGCGGATGGCAGAAGATGAGGGCGGCGGGGGTCTACCCGGTCGTCTCGGCGCAGACGATCGCGTACCGCAAGTCGCTCGAGCTGGGGCAGCGGTTCCAGACCGAGTCCCGCATCATCGGCTACGACGATGTCGCCGTCTACATGGAGCAGCGCATCGTGCGGAACGGCGAGGTCTACGCCCGCGCCTACGTGCAGGGTCGCTTCCTGCGGATGGCGGGCGGCGTCGCTCCGATCCGGGAGGTCGGTGAGCTCGTCGGGGTCGACACCTCGGCCCATCCGATCCCGGACTGGATCAGGGCCTGGGCCGAGCAGGTGCGCCTGCCGTCGACGAAGCAGCCGGCTCCCTCTTCGTGGGTTGAGTAGCGGCGCCGAAGGCGACGCGTATCGAAACCGGGAGCGCAGGCGGGTGGGTTTCGATACACCGCGCTCCGCGCGGCACTCAACCCGCGGTCAGGCGTCGAGGACGGCCATCGCGGCGTTGTGACCGCCGAGGCCGCTCACGGCGCCGCCGCGCTGCGCCCCCGACCCGCAGCGCAGGATGCGGGCGTGCCCGGTCGCGACCCCCCAGCGCTCGGCCGGGGTGCTCCGCGGGGCGTCGTCCTCGGTCCACGGCCAGTCGAGCGGGCCGTGGAAGATGTTGCCGCCCGGCATCCGCAGCGCGTGCTCGAGGTCGAGCGTCGTCTTCGTCTCGATGCACGGGCGGCCGTCGGCGTCGGTCAGCACGAGGTCGGCGAGGGGTTCGGCGAGCACGGCGTCGAGGGAGCGCAGCACCGCGGCTTCGAATTCGGCGCGACGGGCGTCGTTGGCCGCCTCGGACACGAGCCGGTCGGGGGTCTGCAGCGCGAACACCGTCAGGGTCTGCGCGCCGGAGGCCTGCAGTTCGGGGGAGAGGATGCTCGGGTCGGTGAGCGAGTGGCAGTAGATCTCGCACGGCAGAGGGTCGGGAACGCGGCCGGCGGCGGCTTCGGCGTATGACGCCCCGAGCCGGTCCCAGCCCTCGTTGGCGTGGAAGGTGCCGCCGAACGCGGCCTCGGGCGACACCGACGCGTCCCGCAGCCGCGGCAGGCGCTTCAGCAGCAGGTTGACCTTCACCTGGGCGCCCTCGGGACGCTCCGCCGTCTCGCCGAGCAGCCGCGCGAGCTCGAACGGGGCCACGCCGCTCAGCACGGTGGCCGCCGCGAGGGTGTGCTCCGCGTCGCCGCGGCGATAAGTCACCTCGCCGTCCGGGGTGACCGCGGTGACGTCGGCATCCGCCACCAGTTCGGCGCCCGCCTCGACGGCCGCGTGCCAGAGCGCCCCGCTCACGCTGCCCATCCCGCCGACGGGCACGTCCCAGTCGCCGGTCCCGCCGCCGATGACGTGGTACAGGAAGCACCGGTTGCCGTCGAGCGTGGCATCCACCGGCTCCGCGAAGGTGCCGATGAGCGAGTCGGTCGCGACGACGCCGCGCACGAGATCGTGGGCGAA
>CAZPJC010000089.1:0-2168 GCA_964586645.1 uncultured Schumannella sp. | reverse complement strand
GTCGCTGCCGGGCTGCGGCGTGTACGACGAGTAGCGCCGGCGGGCGAGACGGATGTCGAGGCCGAGATCGCGGATGATGCGCTGCGGCAGCAGGCTCACGAGATACGAGTAGCGGGAGAGCCGGGCGGAGACGCCCGGGAACGCCTCGGCCGACACCGCGGCGCCGCCGAAGTGCCCCTGTCGTTCGAGGACGACGACCGACTTCCCGGCGGACGCCAGGTACGCGGCGGCGGTGAGCGCGTTGTGCCCGCCGCCGACGATCGCGACGTCGACCCGGCGGGTGCCCCCGGCCGTGCGGGAGGGTCGCGTCACGCGGCCCCGGGCTCTTCCGTGGTGATGGTCGCGCAGACGGCGTTGAGCTTGGCGAGCACGCGCGACATCGCCCGCAGCATGACGGCCTTCTCCTCGGCGTCGAGTTCGTCGAGGAACAACTCCCGGATCGCCGTCGCGTGCTGGCGCATCGCGCCGAGCAGGGCGCGCTTGCCCTCCGTCGCCAGGGTCACCCAGGTGCCCCGCCCGTCGCTCTCGCAGACGACGCGCTCGACGAGTCCGCGCGCCTCCATCCGGGCCACCTGATGCGACACCCGGCTCTTCTCCCAGGCGAGCACGTCGCCCAGCTCCCCCGTGCGCAGTTGCCGATCGGGCGCCTCGAAGAGGGTGACGAGGATGCCGTAGTCCGCCTGCGAGATGCCCGCGTCGCGCTGCAGCTGGCGGTCGAGTTCGCGCCCGAGCTGCTCGTTCGTCGCCCGCATCGTGCGCCACAGCTCCCAGTCGGCGGGAGGGATCTCGGACACGCTGGACATGGGATCGATGGTACTCAGGCCTATCCTCGGGTACATGCCGGATTCGCACCCGAGCGACCTGCCCGAGTTCGACGACGTCGTGGCGCAGGTGCGCCGTTGGCTCGAGGCCAGCGCCTCCGTCCCCGTCGACCCCGCAGCCGACCGGCTGGGCGGGCTGCTCAAAGACCCCCGGGGCCTCGAGTTCACGCTCGGCTTCGTCGACCGGGTGGTCCGCCCGGAGGATCCGCGCGTCGCCGCCCGCAACCTCGAGCGACTCTCCCGGCGCGCCCCGCAGTTCCTGCCCTGGTACCTGCGCGCGGCGGTCGTCGCCGGCGGCGGGTTCGGCATCCTGCTCCCCCGGCCGATCATCCCGGCCGCGCGTGCGGTGTTCCGCCGCATGGTGAGCCACCTCGTCGTCGACGCCACCCCGAAGCGGCTCGGCAAGACCCTCGCGGCGCTCCGCCGGCCGGGCGTGCGGCTCAACGTCAACCTGCTCGGCGAGGCGGTGCTCGGCGAGCGCGAGGCCGCGCGGCGGCTGGCAGGCATCACCGCCCTGCTCGCCCGGCCCGACGTCGACTACGTGTCGGTGAAGGTGTCGGCGATCGCCGCGCAACTGCCCGCCTGGGGCTTCGACGAGGCCGTCGACCGGGTGGTCGAGCGCCTCACCCCGCTGTATGAGCAAGCCGCACGGTCGCGCTCGCAGAAGTTCATCAACCTCGACATGGAGGAGTACCGCGACCTCGACCTGACCCTCGCGGTCTTCACCCGGCTGCTGGCCCAGCCCGAGCTGCTGCACTACGAGGCGGGGATCGTGCTGCAGGCCTACCTGCCCGACGCGCTGCCCGCCCTCGAGCGTCTCACGACCTGGGCGCGCGAGCGGGTCGCCGCGGGCGGCGCCCCGATCAAGGTGCGCATCGTGAAGGGCGCCAACCTGGCGATGGAGAAGGTCGACGCCGCCGTGCACGGCTGGCCGCTCGCGACCTGGGGCTCGAAGGCCGAGACCGACGCCCACTACAAGCGGATGCTGTCGTCCGCGCTGCACCCCGAGAACACCGACGCCGTGCGCATCGGGGTCGCCGGCCACAACCTGTTCGACCTCGCCTTCGCGCACCTGCTCGCGACGCACCGCGGGGTCGCGAGTCGCGTCGAGTTCGAGATGCTGCTCGGCATGGCCCCGGCGCTCGCCGACGCGGTGCGCGCGGATACCGGCGGGGTTCTGCTCTACACGCCTGTCGTCGAGCCGGGCGAGTTCGACGCCGCCATCTCGTACCTGGTGCGGCGGCTCGAGGAGAACGCCAGCCCGGAGAACTTCCTGCCGGCGCTCGTCGACCTCGACGAGCCCGAGGTGTTCGAGCGGGAGGCGCAGCGGTTCGCCGCCTCGCTCGA
>CAZPJC010000088.1:5569-9592 GCA_964586645.1 uncultured Schumannella sp. | reverse complement strand
CGGGCGCGACCGGGGATCGCCGGCGTCGGCCAGATCCCGGGCCACAACTGCCCCTCGCTGCGCTCGCCCGAGAGCAGCACCCCGGTCGCGCCGAGGTCCTTGAGCGCCTGCAGCGTCGGTTCGAACAGCGCCCGCGCGCTGCCCGCGACCGGGCGCGTCACGATCACGTTGAGGGCCAGGTCGCGCGCCTGCGGCAGATAGGGCACGAGCGGCTCGAGCGGCGAGCGCCCCCCGGCGGAGAGGATGTCGAGGTCGTCGGCGATCACCACGATGCGCGGCGTCGTACCGCCCTCGCCCTGGCGCTTCTCGAGCTCGGCGGCGACGGCGGCGGCGAGTTCGCGCGCCCGCGGCCCGGTGGCTCCGTGCCCGCCGAGGTACTCGTTCGGGATCGACGCCGCGAGCCGGCCGCGCGGCTCCATGAGCGCGATCACCAGTTCGTCGGGGGTGTGCCGGGCGATGAGACCGCGCACCACGAGGTCGAGGAGGGCGGACTTGCCGCTCTCCGGGTCGCCGAGCACGAGCACGTGCTGGTCGCGCCCCGCGAGGTCGAGGAGCGCGGGCTCCATCGTGTCCTGCCGCAGGCCGATCGGGATGCGCTCGGGCTCGTCGAACTCGTCGGGCAGTTCGGCGACGTCGAGGCGTTCGGGCAGTCTCCGGATCGGGGCGGCGGCGGGGCCGCTCCAGGCCGCCGCCGTGCGCGCGGCGAGCTCGGCCAGCGCCTCGCCGAGTCGCTCGTCGGGCACGTCGTCGACCGACGGCAGTGCGACCTGGGCGAACAACTCGTCCTCGGTCAGCACCCGCCCGGGCTGCACGATCGTGGCGTTGAGCCGCCGGGAGATCGTCGACTCGCCGGGATCGTTGAGCCGCAGCTCGTAGCGGTTGCCGATGAGCGGCTGCAGGCGCATCGGCACCTCGGCCCAGCGGGTGAGGGTGACGACCAGGTGGATGCCGTACGAGCCGCCGCGAGTGAGCAGCTCGGCGAGCGGCGCCTCGAGGTGCTCGAAGTCGCCGCGGGTCTGCCCGTAGCCGTCGACCAGGAGGACGACATCCGCCGAGACGATCTTCGGGACCTCGCCGGCCGCGTGCAGGGCACGGAACCCGGCCAGCGACTCGATGCGCTTGTCGCGGAAGAACTTCTCGCGGGCCCCCAGCATCGCGAGCATCTCCTCGAGCAGCCGGGTCTGCGATTCGCCGTCGTTGCGGGATGCCACACCGCCGACGTGCGGGAACGCCTCGAGCCGGGCGAGCCCGGCTCCGGACAGATCGAGCCCGTAGACGGTGACCTCGGCCGGGGTGCGCGTCGTCGCGATGCCCGCGGCGATCGTGCGCAGCATCGTCGTGCGCCCGCTCTGCGGAGCCCCGATGATCGCGTGGTGTCCGCCGCCGCGGGTGAGGTCGATCGTCCAGTCGCCCTGGCGTTGCCGGGCCGGATCGTCGAGCAGGCCGATCGGCACCTGCAGGCCGGTCGGGGCGCCGTCCAGCACCTCGAACAGCGGCACGCGCTCGGGCAGGGGCGGCAGCCAGACGGCGCTCGCCGATGCCGAGGGGGCGTGGAGACGGGCGACCGCGAGGTCGATGAGCGGCGTGTCCGAGGTCGCGGCGACCTGCCGACCGGGCAGCAGCTCTTCGAGCGACGCCTGCAGCGTGTTGTACACCGGCAGGGGCAGCACGCTGGGCCGCACGTCGTCGTCGATGAGTGCGGGGCCGGCAGCGGGACCGGCGACGTAGCCCGACTTGAAGCGCGCGTAGACCGAGGTGTCGACCTTCAGGTACCCGTACCCCGGAACGGGCGGCAGGTGGAAGGCGTCCGGGGTGTTGAGGATGACGCTCGACTCCTGCTCGGAGAACGTGCGCAGTCCGATCCGATACGAGAGGTAGGTGTCGAGTCCGCGCAGACGGCCCCCCTCGATGCGCTGGCTGGAGAGCAGCATGTGCACGCCGATCGAGCGGCCGATGCGTCCGATCGTCAGCAGCAGGTCGATGAACTCGGGCTCGGCCGTCAGCAGTTCGCCGAACTCGTCGATGACCAGCAGCAGGTGCGGCATCGGGGGCAGGGCCGGATTGAGCCGCCGGGCTTCGCGGTACGCGGTGATCGAGTCGTACCCGCCGAGGTCGCGCAGCTGCTGCTGGCGACGCACGATCTCTCCGTTGATCGACGAGCGGGCGCGCTCGATGAGCCCCGCCTCGCCCTCGAGGTTGTCGATCAGGCCGGCGAGGTGGGGCAGCGGCTGGAACGGGCTGAACGCGGCGCCGCCCTTGTAGTCGACGAGGATCATCGACAGATCCTCGGGCGAATGCCGAACCGCGAGCGAGAGCAGCAGCGTGCGCAGGAATTCGCTCTTGCCGGAGCCGGTGGCGCCGATGCAGATGCCGTGCGGACCCATGCCGCCCTGCGCGGCCTCCTTGAGGTCGATCTCGATCGCACCGCCGCCGTCGTCGGTGCCGACCGGCACGCGCAGGAACGACGCCCCCGCGCGGCGGGTCCACGCCGCCGGTCCGATCGCGTCGACGGACTCGACGCCGAGCAGATCCAGCGGACCCACTTCGCGCAGGGTCCCGCCGCCCGAACGCGACTCGGGGGAGAGGCGCAACGGGGCGAGCATCCCGGCGATCGCCGCGAGCAGGGCGGGGGACGCCGCATCCACGGTGCCCGACATCGTCGCGCCGGTCGTCAGGTCCTCGACCCGCAGGCCGCCATCGGCGTCCACGGTGAGCCGGAGGGTCGTCTCGCTCGGTTCGTGCAGGCGCTCGCCGACCACGGCGAGCGTGACGACGCCGGGCGTCGCGCCCCCGGCGAAGCCGCGCGCCGGGCCGGTCGGACTGTCGAGGACGGCGACCAGGAGCGACTCGAGCGCGACGGCGGCGCCCCGCTGAGCCGTCGACCGGGCCACGCGCGCGGCGATCTCGTCGCGCAGCAGGGTGCCCAGCCCGCTCGCGTCGGCGGCGATCCGCCGGGCGCGCACCGGTCCGTCCCAGCGGTCGGGCATGAGCGCATGCGGCAGCAGGTCGATCCCGGTCCACTCGGTCAGGGCCTCAGGCGGCACGGCGAAGGCGAGCTGCACGTCGTCGGGTGCGTGCCAGGCGGCGAGCTGCAGCACGAGGGAGCGCGCGGCGCGGCGGGCGACGTCGGCCGGGCCGACGACCGCGATCGTGCGGTGGGCGAGGAGATCGGCGATCACCGGGAGCCCGGCGATCGGCGAGTACGCGGCCCGCACGTTGTCCGCCTCGGCGACCATCGTCGGGTCGGCGGGCTGCACGGGGTTCGGGTCGGCCGGCACCTTCAGCGCGAACCACGGCACGACGCCGGTCCCCACGCGCACCCGGGCGAAGTCGGCATCCCGGGGGCGTCGCTCCCAGAGCCGCGCGGGGTCGGCGGCGACGACGGCCAGTCGGGCCGGGTCGGGATGCGTGACGAGCGCGTCGGCGCGCACGCGATCCCGCTCCGCACGGAGCTCGGCGCGAGTCGTCTCGAGGTAGTCGAGGTAGCGCTCCCGGGCCCGGCGGCGGCTCCGCGCCTCGCGACCGCGCGACGACAGCGCCATCCCGACGCCCCCGGCGAGGGCGACGACCAGCACCATCGCGCCGACGACGACGAAGATCGGGTTGCCGCGCAGTACCACCATCATCAGGATCGACGACATCGAGCCGACGACCGGCAGCAGCATCTGCAGCGGCGGGGCGCCGATGTCGCCCTCGCCGAGCGGCGGCGGTGCGGCGAGCACCTCCTCCGCGGGAGGCGTCGACGGGGAGCTCGTCCGGGCGGGCCGGTGCACGATGCCGGTGCTCATCGGGTCTCCCCGGGCTCGGGATCGGTCATCAGGTGGCCCGCGAGCTCCGCCGCCGTGAGAAGGGTGCGCGAGGCGACCAGCCGCACCGGGTTGAGCAGCGCGGCGTCCCGCTCGATCGTCAGCGCGGGGGCCGCGAGCTTGGGCGTCACCGCGCGCGCCCAGTTGAGGCGGCCCGGTCGGGTGTGATCGAACGCGACGACCACGCGGCGGCCCTCGTGGGTGAGCTGCTCGGCCA
>CAZPJC010000088.1:0-5469 GCA_964586645.1 uncultured Schumannella sp. | reverse complement strand
CGGCGCACCGTGGTGAGCGGGCGCGCCAGCATCCGCTCGGTCGCCTCGAGGTCGCGCAGGCGCGTCGCCGTCAGGGTGGCGCTCACGCGAACACCTCGAGCAGGAACGCATAGACCCCGAACGTGCCGAGCAGGAACGGGACGACGCCGACGGCGGCGAGCGACTCCAGCAGATCGCCCGCGCGCCGCAGCCGGATGCGGGTCTGCGCGCTCGGCCGGACCAGCGCGAGCAATGCCAGCAGCACCGCGCCGCCGGCCGCCGCGCCGAGCATCGCGCCCGCCGGGAGGCCCGGGGCGAGCGCGAGTCCGACCGCGAGTCCGCCGACCGCGGCGACCCACATCGCCCACGCGGGGACGGCCATCGGCACGACCCGCGTGCGCAGCATCGTGACGAGCGCGACCGCGGCTCCGAGCAGCATCGGCCAGAGCTCCCCCGAGGCGACGAGCACGCCGATCGCGGGGGCGAGCCAGACCGCGAGCGCGACGAGGGCCCATGCGGTGATGCGGAACGACTCGGCCAGGCTCGTGGCGACCCGGTCGCGACCGGGCAGGCTGCCGGCGATGACCTCATCGTCGAGGGAGGCCAGACCCGAGGCGGCGACCGCGAGCGACGGCAGGAGCGCGAGCAGCACCAGCCCGAGGGTCGCCACGAGCGCGGCGGTGGGGACGAGGGCGACCCCGAACGCCGGAGGAGCGGTGGCCGCGACGGTGAGCAGGATGCCGACGGTCGCACCGAGTGCGGCGGCCGGACTGCGGCGGCCCAGACCGACGGCCGCGGCGAGCACGAGCCAGGCGAGCCCGACGACCAGCGCGCCGAGCACGGCGGGGGTCGCCGGGACCACCTGCGCGAGCTGCGCAGACGTCCATCCGGCGACGGGGATCACGGTGCCGAGGGCGCCGCCGAGCAGCGGCGCGGCGGCGCGTGCCCGGCCGAGGACCCCGGCCAGCGTCGACCCCAGCGCGAGGAGGACGAGCAGCGCGACGGCCGCGCCGCCGCCGACCAGGGTGGTGAGCGCCGAGCCGGCGCCGATCGCGAGGAGGCCGACTCCGATCGAGGCGGCGACGAGGGCGTGGCGGGGATCCCACGCGCCGCGCGCGGCGTCGCGCAGCTCGGCGACCCGGTCGGTGACGTCGGTGACCTCGGGCGGGGCCGGCAGCTGCGCGACGTCGACCAGCCGCAGCACGGCGCCGTCGAGCACGCCCTGGTCGGCGGGGGCGAGCGCGAGCTCCAGCTGCTCGCCGTACGGGGTGGTGAGCGCGGCCCGGGCGGCGGGCTGCTCGAGCAGCCGCGCGATCTCCGGGAGGTGCGCGCCCAGCGGCTCGTCGGCCGGGATCACCAGGGTGACCCGGCGCCCGGCGCCGATCACGGTGATCTTGGTGAGGTCGCTCATGGGGCGATGCCTTCCGTAGGGGATGCCGGAGTCGGGGTCGGCGCGACGGCGTCCGACGGGACCGGGGTCGGCGACTGCTCGGCGGCGGCCGCGTTGGCGCGCAGGATGCTGCCGACGAACGAGACGCCGACGCACGCGGCGCAGGCGATGGCCGCGACGACCATGCCGATCACGAGCCGACGGGTGAGGGAGACGAGGGGGCGCCGGGCGCCGAGCGACCCGAAGGCGATCGCCGAGCCGAGCCGCGCGCGGTGGGTCTGGACCGATTCCAGGAGGGCCTGGTCGCGCTCGCTCATCGTGCCGCGACCCGCACTTCGTCGACGGACTGCACCGAGATGGCGTGGCTGCCGATGCGGACCACGTCCCCCGGTCCGATCTCGACCTCGGCACCCGGCGGGAGCTGCGCGGAGACCCCGTCGGCGCGGGTGAGGATCGAGCCGTTCGTGGACTGGCGGTCGACCGCCCAGATGCGGCCGTCGGCATCCGTGCGCAGCGCGAGGTGCGCCTTCGAGATCTCGCGACGGATGTCGGCCACGGCGACGGCGCGCTCGCCGCCGCTCGCCGTCGGATTGCGGCCGAGCACGACCCCGGTGCCGATCGCTCCCGATACGGCGCCGTCGATGATCAGCAGGACGCGCGGCGCGGACCGGACGGCGTCGGCGACGACCACCTCCGGCTCGGCGGCATCGGCCGGCACGGCGAACGCCGGCGGCGCACTCGTCGGCGCGACGGGAGGCAGCAGAGGCACGATCGGGACCGGTTCGACCGGATCGCGGCCATGGCGCACATCGGCGAGCCAGCTCGGGGCGAGGGCCCGGCCGAGCCCGGGCGGGGCGCCGTCGACGGCGGCGACCTGCCGAACGCCGGTGAGCAGGTATCCGAGGCTGCGGCCGGTGCGCGACCAGGTGCGCAGCTGCCCGATCACGAAGGCGGCGAGCGCGAGCACCGCCAGGATGACGAGGTCGGCGTTCCCGGACGCCGACGCGAGGACCACGAGGCCCGCGAGCACGACGAGACCGGCGAGGTCGACGACGATCCCTCCCGCGACCTGCCCGACCCGGGCGCGGGATGTGCCCGCTGGGCGGCGGGCGGCGCTGTCGATCCTGCTCACGTCGTTCCTTGGGGAAAAGTTCAGGAATGCGTTCTCGCATTGATGCTAGCCTCGTCGCGACACGTGCTGTGTTTCACTCGGGTTTTGAACCGAGCCGGCTCGGCCGGGGAACAGGGGAGTAGCGCATGAAGTTCGCCATGGGAGCCGACGTGCTGACGTCGCTCACGAAGAAGACCTCGGCTTCGGCCGACGAGCTGGGCGCCACCGTGCGGCAGCTGTCCCAGGTCACCGAGAAGATCGAGGGCAAGGTCAACGGCGCCACGCGCGCGGCCTTCGACAACTTCCAGGCGCACTCGGAGGAGATCGCGGTCGAGCTGACCGCCGCGCTCCGCGGGGTGCTCACGGGCATCTCGGGCATGGACAAGTCCTTCGCCGAGGGCGACCAGGAGGCGGCCGACCAGACCGCCCAGGCGCAGGCCTCGGTGTCGTTCGACGCGGCGCGCTTCGGCGCGAGCAAGGCGTAAGGGGTTAAGACGATGGCTGGAAACCAGGCGGACCGCCGCGACTACGACACCGCGGCGGTCGATGCCGCGATCGACGAGTTCTACACGATCGCCGCGCGGCTCGAGTCGCTCATCGAGCAGCGCGACGCCGACGTGGCGCTCGCCAAGTCCGACTTCCAGGCCGACGACGTCTCCGACGACTACGCCGCGAAGGAACTGCGGTGGAAGAACGCGGCGTCCAACGTCAAGTCGATCATCGACACGCTCCGCAAGAGCCTCGAGCAGTCCAACGAGACCGCGCAGGGCACCCTGCAGAAGGCGAAGTCCGCGGTCGCCAACATGGGCTGAGGCCCCGGCCATGAGCGAGGTGCTCATCGGTTTCACGCATCCCCTCGTCGATCACATCGACGGCGGTCACGCGTGCATCGAGACGCGGGTCGACCGCGTCGTGCTGACCGAGGCGATGGCCGACGCCCTGATCGCGACGACCGGGGCCGGGCTGATCCCGGTCGTCATCACCCGCCCGCACGCCATCATGAGCTACCTCGCGCGCTACCACCTCACGATCGCCGGCGGGCGCTGGCTCGTGCGCGACGGCGCGCACCTGCGTGATCCGCTGACCGGAGTCGTCGCCGACTCGGTCGAGCGCGCCCTCAGCGGCGAGCAGGTCGTCGGCCCGACGCAGCGCGACGCCGCCGACCCGATGCGCTTCCTGGTCGCCGTGAGCACGCAGTCCCCCGCCGACGACGACACCCTGCTCGGCGACGCCATCCTCTCGCTCACCCGGCGGCTCACCGGCACGGTGCCCGCCTGCTGGGGAGCGCACGAGCCGATGACCCTCGCCTGGGACCGGGCGGCGTACACCGCGGCCTCTCGGGCCTGGATGCCGGGGCCGGTGCGCTGGATGGTCGCCGACGCCGGGGGAACCGCCCGGTTCACGACGACCGTGCGACGCACGAAGGGCGGTGTCGAGGAGACGACCACGGGCATCCTGCTCGCCCCCACCGCGTCGGGTGCCGACCTGACGAAGCTCGCCGTCGACGCGCTCACCGGCCTCGCCGCCGACGCCTCCGGCCCGCTGTTCGCGACGGTCTCGATGCAGCGCGGTCGCGCCGACCTCGCCTTCGACGGACAGCCCGTCTCGGCCGCCGTGCCGCTCGCCGCCCTCGTCGGCCCCCGGGCCACTCGAGCGCTCGCCCCCGACCTCGACGCACTCGCCCGCGACTTCGGCGCCCGCACCGCGGGTCGCCCGCGCACCCCGTCGATCGTCGTCGGCTTCGGCGCGACCACCGAGTCCCCGGTCTCGACCGCCGTGCGCTTCACGCAGGCCCTGGGCACCGAGCAGATCGCGATGCTCCTCGACCGCAGCGGAGGGGCATCCTGATGGCTCTCGAAGTCGCCGTCCTCGCCGGTCGCGAGCACTCCCTCGACGAGCTGCGCGCGCTCGCCGAGACGATGCAGCCGCCGATGCTCGTCCGCGACACCGTGCGCGAGGGCGTCGTGACGGTCACCGAGTTCGACGAGACCCTCGTCGCGACCCTCGGGCGCCCGCGCCGGGTCGAGACCACCGTCGACCTCGAGCGGGCCTACGGGGCGAGCGCGACGCTCCCGGGCGGCACAGGGTTCGTGACCGAGGCGATCGTGCCGTTCGAGCACCGTCGCGGGATGTCGCTCGTCTTCGCCCTCGAGCACCTGCTCGAGGGCACCGCAGTCGTCAGGGGGCTGGACGCATGACCGGGTGGCGCATCGAGCCGGCAGGGCTCAACCGCATCCTCACCGAGACCGACGCCGCCGTGAAGGCCGTCAACACGGCGCTTCAGAGTCCTGCCGAGAGCGTCGGCGAGGTGGCGGCCGCCGGGGGCTACGACGGCATCGTCGCCGGGGCGTACTCGGGCTTCCTCCAGGAGATCTACGACGGCGCGATCACGCGCATGTTCGAGCGCTACGGCGCCGCGCTCGAGGGCACCGCCAACGCGGCCAACACCTACCTCGCGGGCGACGAGGAGATCGCGTCGACGATCGCGACGGGCATCGCCGCGTCCGACTTCGACGCGGCGATCTACGCGCAGGGCCAGTCCGGCACACCCGGCGGCGGCGGGGGCGGAGGTGGGATGTGATCGGCTCGACGACCTACTATGCGATCCTGCACGACGGGTTCACCCGTGAGTGGCCGAGCGGCCTCTACCGCCGCACCGTGATCGACGACGCCGGCGCGACCTCCGACGAGGCCTGGACGTCCCGGGGACGGTGGGAGACCACGACGTTCTTCCGCGGACCGGTGTTCGGCGACTTCAGCAAGGACGACGTCGGGCGGATCGAGATCGACGCCGACGAGGCCGAGGCGGTGCGGGCCATGATCGGCGTGCGACCCCGAGGCGGCCCGTTCACCGACGCCGGACAGGCCTGGCTCCGCGAGCACCCCGACGACCCAGCCGCGAAGTACCTCGGCGCGACCGGAACCGGGGGTGCTTCGTGAGCGTTTCGCCGCATGACGGCGCGACCGGCCAGTCGGGTCTGATCATCCC
>CAZPJC010000087.1:0-9607 GCA_964586645.1 uncultured Schumannella sp. | reverse complement strand
CTGATCTTCGGTTCCGCGGTGATCGATCCCGCCGCGGCGCCCGACGGCGCGCACTGGTGGACGCTCGGCGCCCTCGTGGGGGAGCGTCCCCCGTTCGATCCGCCCGAGCTGATCGACCTCATCCGCCGGCAGTTGCCGTCGTGCCTCGCCTGAGTCAGCCGACGCGGTAGACCAGCCGGGCGAACTGCCCGATCTTCTGCGCCGACTCCAGCCGGAGCCGGTCGGATTCGACGCGGCGCGGCAGCAGGGGGGCCCCGCCGGTGAGGGCGACCGGTGCGACCGAGATCGCGATCTCGTCGAGCGCGCCCGCGTCGAGGAACTGCCCCGCGAGGTCGCCGCCGCCGACCACCCAGACGTCGCCCTCGCCCGCCGCCTCCCGGATCGCGGGCAGTGCGTCGCGCACCGCACCCGTGACGAAGCGGATGTCGGCGCCCTCCGGGACGGGGAGCTCGCGCGTCGTGAAGACGAAGGTGGGCCGGTCGCCATGGAACTCCCGCCACTTCTCGGGGTGCGCGAGGATGTCGGATTCGGCGAGCACCCACTCGTAGGTCGTCGAGCCCTCGACCAGGACGGTCGCCCCGGCCGGGAACAGCCCCTCGTCGGGCTGGGTGCCGTTCTCGACCGCGAACAGCCAGGCGAGCGAGTTCTGCTCGTCGGCGATCCAGCCGTTGATGGTCGTGGCGGTGTCGAACAGGATCTTTCCCACCTGGTGAGGCTAGATCCTGCCCCCGACGCCGACCGCGGATAGCGTCGGGGGAGACCCACGAGAGGACGCCGATGTCCGAGTTCCCCTACCCGACGCGCCCGCCGCGCAGCACGCCCGAGTCCCGGCATGGGACGCCGCCGAACCCGCGGCAGGAGACGCACCCCGGCATGCTCATCGACCGCGACGTCGAAGTCGTCACCCGGGCCGGGCGCACCGTGCAGGCGGATGTCTACCGCCCCGAGTCGGGGGAACCGGCCGGGGTGCTCATCGCCTGGTCGCCGTACGGCAAGCACGACCCGGCCCCGATCGGGCAGATCTACCCGACCAGCGGCGCCAAGCCGGAGTGGATGAGCGCCCTCACGACCTTCGAGGGCCCCGACCCGGAGTTCTGGGTGCCGCGCGGCTACGCCCTGGTGATCGCCGACATCCCGGGCACCTGGTACGCGAAGGGCCCCGCGTCGTACCTCTCGCCCGAGGAGGCCGCCGACTACTACGACCTCATCGAGTGGGCGGGCGTGCAGCCGTGGTCGAACGGGAAGGTCGGCACGACCGGCGTCTCGTACCTCACGAGCTCGCAGTGGCGCGTCGCGAGCCTCACGCCGCCGCACCTCGTCGCGATCAACCCGTGGGAGGGCTGGTCGGACACCTACCGCGAGGTCGCCCGGCACGGCGGCATCCCGGAGACGTCGTTCTGGCCCTACATCTGGGAGCGCTGGGGCGCGTCGACCGGGGAGATCGAGGACCTCGAACGCGAGACGCGCGAGCACCCGCTGTTCGACGAGTTCTGGGCCTCGAAGGCGGCCGACCTCGAGGCGATCACCGTCCCGGCGTTCGTCGTCGCCTCCTGGACCGACCAGGGCCTGCACACCCGTGGGACGCTCGAGGGCTTCCGACGCATCGGGAGCGAGCAGAAGTGGCTGCACGTGCACGGCGCGAAGAAGTGGGCGGAGTACTACCGCCCCGAGATGGTCGAGCTGCAGGCGCAGTTCTTCGACCACTTCCTGCTCGGCAAGGAGTCGGGTCTCGGGGCCTGGCCGCCGGTGCGCGCCGAGCTGCGCGAGCGCTACGGCGCCGGGACGTTCGTCGAGAGCACGGCGTGGCCCCTGCCCGACGTCGAGTACCGGACGCTCCACCTCGACGCCGCCTCCGGCACGCTCGCGCACGACGCGATCGCGGTCGAGTCGAGCGCGAGCTACCACGGCCTCGGCGACCCGTTCACGGCATCCCGGGTCGTGTTCGAGCACCGCTTCGACGAGCCGGCGGATGTCGTCGGCCACGCCCGCGCGACCCTCTACGTCGAGGCCCCGGAGGCGACCGACATGGATGTCTTCGTCGGGCTGTTCAAGCGGGACGCGGCGGGGGCGATCGTGCCGTTCGCCTACTACGCGCAGTTCGAGGACGGCCCGGTCGCCCTCGGCTGGATCCGCGCCTCCCACCGTGAGCTCGACGCCGAGCGCTCGACCGACTACCTGCCGGTGCTCGCCCACCGCCGGGAACTCCCGCTCGAGACCGACGGGCCGACGCGGCTCGACATCGAGATCCTGCCGTCGGGCACGCGGTTCGCGGCGGGGGAGAGCCTCGTGCTGGTCGTGCAGGGCCACGACCTCAAGCACTATCCGAAGCCGCTCGTCTACGCCCGGCACGAGACCGACATCAACCGCGGCCCGCAGATCCTGCACACCGGCGGTCGCCACGACGCGACGCTGACGATCCCGATCCTCCCGGCGTCGGTGGTCGAGTAGCCGCGAAGCGGCGTGTCGAGACCACAAGTCGGGTCTCGACACGCGCCTGCGGCCCTACGCGACCACCGAGAAAGCGGAAACGCCCCGGACCTCACGGCCCGGGGCGTTTCTCGTCGTGCTGGTGTTACTGCACCGGGCCGTAGCCGGTGCCGTTGAACTGCACGAGGTTGATCCCCTGGATCGCCGGCAGCGTCGGGTCGGTCGTGTTGACCGTGATCCCGTCGAGCAGGAGCGGGGCCTGGAAGTCCTCGATCGAGTGCAGCGCCTCGAGGAAGTTCTCCCGCGTGGGCTCGGTCATCCCGAGGAACGCCTGCTCGAGGATCGCGCCCTCGGCGTACGACCACGCGCAGTGCGGCGTGTAGTTCGGCGCGATCGCGGCACCGTACTCGGCGAACGCCGCGTTGTAGGCGATGACGTCCTCGTCCTCGGCGAAGGCCGGGGAGACCGGGACCTTCGTCAGCGACGTGGAGTACACGGCCGGGTACGCGGCACCGTTACCGGGGACGACGACCGTGGCCGGCGTCGAGGTGTTGGACGGGAGGAAGATCTCCGGCGTCCACCCCAGCGACTGGGCCTTGGTCAGCACGCCGACCTGGAGCGGGGTGACCGACACGGCGCTCAGCAGGGCGTCGGCGCCGGAGGCGGCGAGCTCGGTGACCTGGCTGTCGAGGGTCGGGTCGCTCGGCTCGTAGGTGGCCGACGCGACGATCTCGACATCCGTGCCGTCGATCGCGGCCTCGAAGCCCGCGAGGTAGTCGTCGCCGTAGTCGTCGTTCTGCGCGAGCGTCGCGACGGTGACCTCACCGCGCTCGGCGAGGAGCTCGCCGAAGGCGAAGCCCTCGCTGTAGTACGTCGGGAGCAGACCGAAGGTGTACGGGTTCTCCTCCTGGTTCGACGAGAACATCGTCGCCCCGGTGATGAGCAGGACCTGCGGCACCTCCTCCTCCTGCGCGATCGGCAGGATCGCCGCGTTGGTCGGGGTGCCGAGGGCACCCACGTACGCGAAGATGCCGTCGTCGACCAGCTGGCGGAAGTTCGACACGGCCTTCGCCGGGTCGTACACGTCGTCGAGGTAGGTCAGGTTCACCTCGCGGGTCTTGCCGTCGCCGAACTCGAAGCCGCCGTCGGCGTTCTTCGCCTCCAGGTAGGTGTACAGACCGGCGACCGTGCAGGAGCCCGGTCCGGCGGTGGGGCCGGTGAGCGGGCTGCTGATGCCCAGGCTCAGGGTGGTGTCGGTGATGCCCGGGCTCGGCGCGTTGGTCTCGTCGCCGCCTGCGTCGCCGCCACGGGAACAACCCGTGACGAGCAGGGCGGCGATGGCGCCCGTGGCCACGATGCCGCTGATGCGGCCCGCGTTACGGAAGTTCATCATTGACCTTGCCTCTTTCCTTTGTTCTTCTCGGTGGACTCCGGACCGGCGGTGACAGGTGCCTGGTCCGAAGGGTTCTGGGGAGCTGCGCCGCCGCGACGGCGCGCGAGTCGGCGCACGACCTGGGAGATGCGGCGGGGGAGCGAGACGATGCCGCCGGGAACCAGGAAGAGCACGGCGAGCAGGATGGCGCCGGAGAACAGCGCCGTCAGCGACGGGTTGATCTCGTTCGCGAGGTTCGGCACGAGCACGAAGTAGATCGCGCCGAAGATGGTGCCGAGGATGCTCGCCGATCCGCCGATGACCATCGCCGCGACCATGTTGATCGACGTGTGGAACGACAGCGTCTCCGGCGAGGTGTACTGCACGATTCCGAGGTACATGAATCCGGCGACGCCGCCGAACATGCTGGCGATGGTGAACGCCATCACCTTGTAGCGGTACGGCGAGATGCCCATCGCCACCGCGACGGCCTCGTTCTCCTTCACGATGCGGAAGGCGCGACCCATCCGGCCGCGGACCAGGTTGCGGGCGAGCACGAACATGATCACCGCGATGACGACGACGACGTAGTAGCGCCACTGGTCGTTCTCGAGGATGCCTTCGGCCCAGTCGGGGGCGCGCAGCCAGCTGACCGTCGTGCCCTGCGAGCCGCCGGTGAACTCCCGGAAGCGCTTCGCCAGCGGGATGCCGATGATCGGCAACGCGATCGTCACCATCGCGAGAGCCAGCCCCCGGAGGCGGGCGGCGGCCAGGGCGACGACGAGACCGACCGCGGCGGGGATGATCGCGCACAGCAGCAGGCTGACCGGCAGCTTGAGCTCGTCGGGGATCGGCAGGTCGGCGGTGACGAAGTACGCCGCGATATAGGCGCCGAGCCCGAGGAACGCGCTCTGCCCGAGCGACACCTGGCCGGCGTAGCCCATCACGATGTTGAGCCCGAGGATCGCGACGGCGAACACCGCGATGAGACCGAGCTGGTAGTTGACGAACTTGCTCGAGATGAGCGGCGCGACGACGAGCACGGCCGCCACCACGACACCGAAGACGACGCGCACCCAGACGTTCGTGGTGAAAGCGGACACTCTGTTGCTGAACGACGTGTTCATCAGACGCGCACCACGACCTTCCGTCCGAAGAGCCCCTGCGGTCTCACGATCAGGATGATGATCATCACGAGGAACGGCACCGCGATCTTGAGGTCGTTCCCGATGACATCGATGTAGGCGCCCGCGAGGTTCTCGATGACGCCGATGAACCAGGCGGCGACGACGGCACCGAGGGGGGAGTCGAGCCCGCCGAGGATCGCGGCGGCGAGCGCGTAGACGAGGACGAAGTCGAGCATCCCGGGGCTGACGAACAGCTGCGGCGCGACGAGCACGCCGGCGATGACGCCGAGCACCGACGCGAGACCCCAGCCGATCATGAGCAGACGACTCACCGGCAGGCCGGAGAGGGCCGCCGACTGCGGGTTGTCGGCGACGGCGCGCATGGCCAGGCCGAGCTTCGTGCCGCGGAACAGCAGCTGCAGCAGCACGACGACGACGGCGAGCACGACGATCGTGCCGAGGGACCGGAGGCTCACGAACACGCCGCCGAGGTCGATCGACGTCGTCCCGAAGAACGACGGGAACTGCCGGGGCTCGTAGCCGAAGAAGAACGCCGCCACGCCGCCGATGAGAACGAAGAGCCCGATCGTGACGACGACCGCCGTGTCGGGGTCGCCGCGCTCGAAGGGCCGCACGATGACCCGTTCGATCGCCGCACCGAGAATGAAGGCGAAGACGACCGCGCCGAGGATCGCGAGGGGGAGGGGGGCGCCGGCGTTGAACAGCGCGTATGCGACGAAGGTCGACAGCACCGCCATCCCGCCCTGCGCGAAGTTGATCAGTCCGGTGGCCCGGTTCACCAGGACGATCGCCAGCGCGAGTGCGCCGTAGATCGACCCCGTGGCGAGGCCCTCGATGACCAGCTGGATGAAGTACGCCACGGTCAGCCCCCCAGGTACGCGCGACGTACCTCGTCCATGCCCAGGAGCTCGTCGCGCGAACCCCGGAGTGATGTCGCCCCCGTTTCGAGGACGATCGCGTGGTCGACGACGGAGAAGGCGAGCATCGCGTTCTGCTCGACCACCACCATCGCCACGCCCTGTTCGCTGCGGAGCCGCTTGATCGCCCGGTAGACGTTCTGGGCCGTACTCGGGGCCAACCCGAGGGACGCCTCGTCGAGGAGGATCAGCCGCGGACGCGCCATGATCGCCCGCGAGATCGCGAGCATCTGCTGCTCGCCGCCCGAGAGGGCCGACGCATTCGAGCCGATCCGTTCGCGCAGGTTCGGGAAGAGGTCGAGGCAGAGCTCGATGTCCTCGGCGACGCCCTTGCGATCCGTGCGCTGGTAGGCGCCGACGCGCAGGTTGTCCCGCACCGAGAGGTCGCCGAGCGTTCCGCGTCCCTCGGGGACGTGCGCGATACCCAGCGACGCCACCTTGTCGGGCCGGAAGCCGGTGATGTCGGTGCCGTCGAAGGTGATCCGGCCGCCCGTCGTCACCATTCCGCTGATCGCCCGGAGGGTCGTCGTCTTGCCGGCGCCGTTGGCGCCGAGGATGCCGAACGCGTCGTTGTCGTCGACCCGGAATGACACGCCGTGCAGCACCTGGGCGTGGCCGTAGGAGGCGGTGACGTCCTCCAGCTCAAGCAGCGTCATCCGTCACCTCCTTGCCGAGGTAGGCCTCGACGACCCGCGGGTCGGATTGCGCCTCGGCCGCGGTGCCCTCCATCAGCTTCGCGCCGTGGTCGAGCACGACGACCCGGTCGGTGAGGGCCGAGATCAGTCCCATGTGGTGCTCGACGATCACGACGGTGAGGTCGAAGTCATCCCGCATCGCCCGGATCTGCCCGATGAAGTTCTCGACCTCGCCGTGCGAGAGACCGGCAGCCGGCTCGTCGAGGAGCAGCAGACGCGGGTGCGACATCATCGCGCGCACCAGCTCGACGCCCTTGTGCAGACCGTGCGAGAGCTCGTCGGCGGGCACGTCGGCGGCCCAGCCGAGTCCGAACCGCTCCAGGAGGTCGCGGGCCTCGGCGCGGGCCTCGCGCTCCCGTTTCCTCGTCGGGGGGAGGCGCAGCGCCCAGCTGACGGGCCCGCCCGGGAGGTGGCTGTGGGCGCCCAGCAGCACGTTCTCGAGCACCGAGGCCTCGAGCCGCAGGGCCGGGTGCTGGAAGGTGCGCGCGAGCCCGGCGACCTTCGCGAGGCGCGACGGCTGCACCGACAGCGCCTCGGTGTCGTCGATCCGGATCGAGCCGGACGACGGACGGTAGTGCCCGCTGATGCAGTTGAACAGCGACGTCTTGCCGGCGCCGTTGGGCCCGACGAGCCCGAAGACCGAGCCGGGTTCGACGTCGAGACTCACGTCTTGGAGCACCGAGATGCCGCCGAACCGCAGTGAGACGTCGGTGAGTGTCAGCCGAGCGGCCATGGCCGTCCTCCGCTTCGTTGCAGAAAGTGGTGGTGGTGGTGGGGTGTGGCCACGGTAACCCGCCGAGCGGATGCGGGCAACGGTTTTGTCGACAATTTCGTCGACCAAACAGCGGACGCCAGGGCGCGAGGGCGCGCGTCGTCGCGCGATGGCTCGATGCCAGCGTGTCCGGCCACGTCGCCTCCTGCTGTGTGAGGGAAACCTAGGGGAGCGGTAGATTGTCGACAATTCGATTCCCAACTAGTGGAAGTCTGGCACGCGTGGCATTGCAGGAGCGGGTTCTCAGCGTTCTCGGCGCGTTCAACGCCGACCGCCCGAGCCTCAGCCTGAGCGACATCGCCGCGATCACCGGACTCCCGGTGTCGACGACGCACCGACTCGTGGCGAACCTCGTCAGCTGGGGGGCGCTGGAGCGCGACGAGCGGCGTCGGTACGTGATCGGGCTGCGGTTGTGGGAGATCGGGGTGCTCTCGCCTCGCGCCTACCGCTATCGATCGCGCATCCTCCCGTTCCTCGAGGAGCTGTTCGTCGCCACGCGCGAGCACGTCGTGCTGACCGCGCTCCATGACGGCGAGGGGATCATGGTCGAGCAGTTGCTGGGCCGACGCGGCGCCCGGCTCGCGGCGGGGCTGGGGGAGCGCCTGCCGTTGCACGCGTCATCGCCCGGGCACGTCTTCCTCGCGTTCGGTCCGCCCGAGCTCTGGGAGATCGTCGAGGCGGAGCCGCTGCACGCGTACACGCCCCGCACCATCACGGATCGCGACCAGCTGCGCGCCGTCGTGCGCGAGGTGCGGCGCACCTCGGTCTCGATCAGCGAGGGCGCGATCGTCACGAGCACGGTGTCGATCTCCGCGCCCGTCTTCGCGCATCGCGGCGAGTTCTACGGCGCCGTCTCGATCGTGGCCACGATCGGAACCGTCGACCCGAACGTGCTCGCCCCGTCCGTCCTCAGAGCCGCCCGGCTCATCAGTGCCGCGCTCCTGACCGCGGGCGAGGAGCCGCCGTTCCGGCCGCTCCGGCGAGCGACCTGATCCGAGCAGGATCGGAGAAGCTTCGCGCGGCCACGTTGCCTAGCCTGGGACCCACACCGCCGCGAACGAGGGAGATCCCGATGGCCGAGAAGACGACATCCGAGGTGTTCAGCGCCGAGGAGAAGGCCGCGATGAAGCAGGCCGCCGCCGAGCGCAAGGCGCAGGCGAAGGCCACCGACAAGCGCGAGGCGGGAACGAAGGCGGTACGCGAGGCGATCGAGAAACTCGAGGGTTCCGACCGCGCGATCGCCGAGCGGTTCTACGCGCTCGTCACCGAACACGCCCCGGCCCTGGTGCCGAAGACCTATTACGGGATGCCGGGGTTCGCGAACGCGGAGGACAAGATCCTGGTCTTCCTGCAGCCGGCGTCCAAGTTCAAGGTGCGCTACGCGACGATCGGCTTCGAGCAGCCGGCGAAGCTCGACGACGCGCCGATGTGGCCGACGGCCTGGGGGATCACCGAGTTCACGGATGCCGACGCGGCGGCGTTCGTGGCGACGCTCAAGAAGGCGATCGGCTGAGTCTCACTTCGTCTCGACCGGGCGTCCCGCCGAGTCGAAACGCAGCCAGCGCCCGCTCGAGACGACCTCCGGCTCCGCCGCCGGGTCGCGGACCAGCAGCGCCGTCTCGTCGTCGATGAACCAGCTGGGCCCACCGAGGCGCGCGGCGTGCCGGGCCGCCCACTCGTCGGACGCGTCCTCGAAGTACGGCGCTCCGAGGTGCGGCATCACGAACCAGTCGAAGAGCGGGACGGCCGGCGCGGTCGACGGGAGCCCGAAGCGCTCGAGCTCGTCGTCATCGAACGCCTCGACGGCGGCTGCCTGCAGCCGCGAGAAGATCATCGACCCGGCGCTCCAGCCGACGTAGACCTTCTCGTCGAGCAGCTGCGGCAGGATCTCGCCGAGGCCCGACGCCTGCCAGGCGTGCGCGAGCCAGAGGTTGCTGCCGCCGTAGCCGAGGATGATGTCCGCGCCGCGCAGTCGCGGCTCCGCGGTGGTCCGCGGTGCGCCGAGCAGCGACAGGAGGTCGAACTCGGCCCAGCCGATCGCCCGGAGCATCTCCAGGTGCTCGACGAACGTCGACCTGTCGCCGGCGAACGGCAGGATGGCGTCGATCACGACGACCAGACGCGCCTCGGCGGTCGGCATGCCGAGGAGATCCGTGATCGTCCCGCGGATGATGTCGTTCTGCGGTCCGTTCGAGGTCAGGAGCATGCGCATCGCAGCATCCTCGTACCGCCCACCGACCCCGATCGCGTCATCCGATAAGCAACATTATGTCAGG
>CAZPJC010000086.1:6980-9670 GCA_964586645.1 uncultured Schumannella sp. | reverse complement strand
GGCCGAACTCGTGGAAGAACGTGCTCACCTCGTCGAAGGTGAGCAGTGTCGGCTCCCCGGCCGCCGGCTTGGGCACGTTGAGGTTGTTGACGACGATCACCGGATGCCCGAGCAGCGTGTTCTGGGTGATGAGCGAGTTCATCCACGCCCCGCCGCGCTTCGAGTCCCGGGTGTAGAGGTCGAGCAGGTACAGCCCGACGGGGGAGCCGTCGCCGTCGGCGACCTCGAAGACCCGCACGTCGGGGTGGTACGCGACGAGGTCGGTGCGCTCGGTGAAGGTGATCCCGTAGAGCGCGTTCGCGGCGCCGAAGACGCCGAGCTTGAGCACCCGTTCGGCCTCGAACCAGGGGCGCAGGGCCGCGGTGTCGACGTCGTACTTCTCCTGCCGCACCTTCTCGGTGAAGTACGACCAGTCGGCCGCGGTCACCGGGCGCCCGGCGACCTTCTCGAGGTCGGCCTGCTCGGCCTTCGCGTTGCGCGCCGCGGCGGGGGCGAGCTTGCCGAGCATCGCGGCCACGGCATCCGGGCTTCCCGCCGTCTCGTCCTTCGTGACGTACGCGGCGTGGTTCTCGAAGCCGAGCAGTTCCGCCCGCTCAGCGCGCAGCCGGACGATCTCGAGCACGAGCCCGGTGTTGTCGAACTCGCCGCCGCGCGAACCGCGGGCGCGGGAGGCGGCCATGATCCTCTCGCGCACCTCGGGCTTCGTGAGCTGGGCCAGGAACGGATGCCCGGTCGGCAGCACGAGCGTCACGAGGAAGCCGTCGAGCCCGCGGGCGGCGGCGGCCTCGGCGGCGGCGGATATCTCGCCGCCCTCGAGCCCGTCGAGGTCGGCGATGTCGGTCACGTGCACCGCGAGGTCATTCGTGTCGGCGAGCAGGTTCTTCTCGAACTTTGTCGTGAGGGTCGCGAGCTGCTGGTTGAGCTGCTTGAGCCGGTCCTTCTGCGTCTCGTCGAGGCCCGCCCCGGCGAGGGTCATCTCGAGGTACCAGCGCTCGACGAGGTAGCGGTCCTCGGCGGTGAGGTTCTCGCCCGGGTTCTCGTAGACCGTCTTCACGCGGGCGTAGAGGAACGGGTCGAGCAGGATGGCGTCCTCGTGCGCGGCGAGCTTCGGGGCGATGCGCTCCTCGAGCTCGTTCGTGAAGTCGGTCGAGTCGGCCGAGGACTTGTTGAAGAACACCCGGCTCACCCGCGCGAGGGTCTGCCCGCTGGACTCGAGCGCGGGGAAGGTGTTCTCGAACATCGGGGCGTCGCGCTTGCGGGTGATCGCCGAGATCTCGCGCAGCTGCTCGGCCATGCCCTGCTCGAACGCCTCCTCGTAGTGCTCGTCCGCGATGTCCGCGAATGGCGGCAACTGGTACGGGAGGGTGCTCGGTTCGAAGAAGGGGTTGCTCATCTCCCCAGCCTAGAACGCCACGGAGATCGTGCAGAGATACCTTTGCAAAAGAACAGTTGCAAAGAAAGCTTTGCAGAGGTACTTTTGCACCATGGCCGAGAAAGCCGAAGACAGGTCGCTCGATCTGAGCGCGCTCAAGGGGCTCGCGCACCCGCTCCGCGTGCAGCTGCTCGACGAGCTCTCCGCCTACGGCCCCTCGACCGCGAGCGCCTTGGCCGAACGGCTGGGGGAGTCGAGTGGCGCGACCAGCTACCACCTCCGCCAGCTCGAGAAGCACGGTTTCGTCCGCGAGGATCCGAGCCGGGGAACGGGCCGTGAACGCTGGTGGGAACGCGTGCCCCAGTCGATCAACCTCGAGATCGAACGTGATGCCGACCAGGTCGAACGTGCCGCGAGCGAACTCGTCGTGGGCGAATGGCAGCGCAGCCGTGAGCGTCGTCTCCGCGAGTTCCTGGCGCACGGCGTCGAAGACCTCAGCCCCGGGTGGATCAAGGCCTCGACGGTGTCGACAGCCAACCTGCCGCTCACGAAGGAGCAGTCCACGGCTCTCGTCGCGGAGCTCACCGCGGTGTTCGACAGGTATCAGGAGCTCTATCGCGGACAGCGGGTCGACGGCGCCCGTCCGTTCCAGATCCACGTCGACGTCTTCCCCCTCATCGACGGCGTCGTGCAGGTCGGAGATGTCGGTGGTTCAGGGAAGAGTGATGAGAAATGAGCGGGGTGATCGGGCACCCGACGTACGACGCAGCACGCGAGGCGCGGGCGATCCGCGGGGTACCGGCCGTGGCTCTCCGCCTCGGACTGGCGCTCGAGACCTGGGCGCGCGCGACGGCGCAGCGAGAGGCCGCACGGCCCGCCCGTACGCCGCAGCGCATCGAGGCGAACGCCCGGGTCGCGCACGACCAGCGAGCCGCGTTCCGGCTGTTCTGAGCGGGCCCGCCGTCAGTCGACGGGGGCTTCGACCGCGACCGACTCGGTCAGCGGGTCGTAGCGCAGGATGGTGCCGTCATCCAGCTCGACGACGGGCCGGCCCTCGAGCCAGGTGAGCGTCCAGCGCCAGCCGGTGGTGTCGATCCCGGTGAGTTCGATCTCGACGGTCGCGATCGCGGCGATCACCGAATCGGGGAGCCGCGCCGGCGGTTCCGCGCCGATCTCCCATCGGGTTCCGAGCTGCATGGCTCCACGCTAGCCCGCTGCGGTGCTCAGCCGCCGAGCTCGACCTCGTAGGTGACCCAGGTCGTACGGGTCGCGAGCTTGTCGTAGACCCGCTGGGCGGTCGCGTTCGACTCCGCCGTCA
>CAZPJC010000086.1:0-6880 GCA_964586645.1 uncultured Schumannella sp. | reverse complement strand
CGGGTCGCGAGCTTGTCGTAGACCCGCTGGGCGGTCGCGTTCGACTCCGCCGTCACCCAGCGCAGCGTGCCGCCGCCCTCCCACGTCGCGATCTTCACGAGATGCTCGAGGATCGCCGTGCCCACCCCGCCGGAGCGGGCCGACGGGTCGACGAACAGGTCCTCGAGGTACCAGTCCTCGCCGACCGAGAACGTCGCGACGTGGCTGCGGACGTGCGCGAATCCGACCACGCGGCCGTCCTGTTCCGCGACGAAGCCGCGCAGCGCGCCGCCGAGCAGGGCCGACCAGACGTGGTCGAGCACCTCGTCGGCGAGGTCGGTCTCGTAGAAGACGCCGTACGCGTGGAACAGCGCGCGCCAGGCATCCCGATCTCCGGGAGCAAGGTCGCGCACGATCGTCACGCCGGCTCCTCCGCGAGCACGATCTCGCTCACCGCGATCTCGTCGGCTTCGACGAGCGACAGCTCGGCGATCTTGCCGACGGCCTTGAGGTCGTCCGCCGCCTCGGCGAGGAACGCCGGGCCGGCGAGCACGGCCGAGGTGACCGCGGTCTTCTGCGACGCCTGCGCCTCGGTCTTCGCCCGGCGGATGCCGATGAGCGCCGCGCTCACGGCCGGCAGCAGCCCGCGCGGGGCGCCCGACTCGAGGGTCGGCCACGCGGCGGTGTGCACCGAGCCGTCGTGCGTCCACGACCACACCTCCTCGGTCGCGAACGGGATGACCGGGGCGAGCAGCCGCAGCAGGATGTCGATCGCCTGCGTGAGCGCCGCGACCGCGCTGCCGTCGCCCGCGTACGCGCGCTCCTTCACGAGCTCGAGGTAGTCGTCGCAGAAGGTCCAGAAGAACTGCTCGGTCACCTGGAGCGCCCGGGCGTGGTCGTACTCCTCGTACGCCCTGGTCGCGATCCGCACGACCTCGGCGAGTTCGGCGAGCATGTCGACGTCGAGCGGGGCGCTGACGGCGGTCTCGACACGGCCCTCCGGGCCTGCTCGACCAGCGAGGTCGGCGGCGGGGAAGGAGTAGACGAACTTCGCGGCGTTGAGCACCTTGATCGCGAGGCGGCGGCCGATCTTGATCTGCTTCGGGTTCTGCGGATCGAAGGCCGCATCCGTGCCGAGGCGCGACGACGCCGCCCAGTAGCGCACGGCATCCGATCCGTGCTCGTCGAGCATCGCCGCCGGGGTGACCACGTTGCCCTTCGACTTCGACATCTTCTTGCGGTCGGGGTCGACGATGAAGCCGGAGATGCCCGCGTTCTTCCACGGCACGGCGCCGTGCTCGAGCTGCGCGCGCAGCACGGTCGAGAACAGCCAGGTGCGGATGATGTCCTGCCCCTGCGAGCGCAGCGAGTACGGGAACACGAGGTTGAACAGCTCGGGGTCGGTCTCCCAGCCGCCGGCGATCTGCGGCGTGAGCGACGACGTCGCCCAGGTGTCCATGATGTCGAGGTCGCCTTCGAAGCCGCCGGGCACGCCGCGCTGCGCCTCGGTGTAGCCCGGGGGCACGTCGGACGACGGGTCGACGGGGAGCGACTCCTCGGACGGGATGATCACGGCGCCGCGCTCGCCGTCGGCATCCAGTTCGTACCAGACCGGGATCGGCACGCCGAAGAAGCGCTGACGCGAGATGAGCCAGTCGCCGGTCAGGCCGCCGACCCAGTTGTCGTAGCGCACGCGCATGAAGTCGGGGTGGAAGTCGATCTGCTTCCCGGCGTCGATCAGCCGGT
The DNA here is from genome assembly GCA_964586645.1 of uncultured Schumannella sp. GTDB lineage: Bacteria > Actinomycetota > Actinomycetes > Actinomycetales > Microbacteriaceae > Pseudolysinimonas_A. The sequence goes on along the minus strand of CAZPJC010000086.1, from coordinate 5,155 downwards.
CGCGCAGCTGCTCGTCGCGCGCGCCGTTGCTGATGTACCACTGCAGGGTCGAGACGATCTCGAGGGGCTTGTCGCCGCGCTCGTAGAACTTCACCGCGTGCGTCGTCGGCTTCGGGTCGCCGATCAGGTCGCCGCTCTCGCGCAGCAGCTCGACGATCCGGGCCTTCGCGCTGAACACGGTCTTGCCCGCGAGCTCCGCGTACGCGGCCCGGCCGGCGTCGGTGAAGAGGTCGGCCGCCGGGGCCTCGGCGAGGAAGCGGCCGTCGCGGCCCAGCACGGTGCGGTTCGGCAGGTCGAGTTCGCGCCACCAGACGACGTCGGTCACGTCGCCGAACGTGCAGATCATCGCGATGCCGGTGCCCTTGTCCTTCTGGGCGAGCCGGTGGGCGACGACCGGCACCTCGACGCCGAAGATCGGCGTCGTCACGGTCGTGCCGAACAGGTGCTGGTAGCGCTCGTCGTCGGGATGCGCGACGAGGGCCACGCAGGCCGGCAGCAGCTCGGGACGGGTGGTCGCGATCTCGATGAGCCCGCTGCCATCCAACCCGCCATCCGGCTGGTGGAAGGTCACCGCGTGGTAGGCGGCGGGCTGCTCCTTGTCCTCGAGCTCGGCCTGAGCGACCGCGGTGCGGTAGGTGATGTCCCAGAGCGTCGGGGCCTCGGCCTGGTAGGCCTCGCCGCGGGCGAGATTGCGCAGGAACGCGCGCTGCGCGACGGTCTGCGCCTCGGTCCCGATCGTGCGGTAGGTGAGCGACCAGTCGACGGAGAGCCCCATCGCGCGCCACAGCTCCTCGAACTGCTTCTCGTCCTCGACGGTCAGCCGCTCGCACAGCTCGATGAAGTTGCGGCGCGAGATCGGCACCTGGTCGGAGATCTTGGCCGACGCGTTGTCGACCCCCTCCATCGGCGGCACGTAGTCCGGCACGTAGGGGAGGGTCGGGTCGCAGCGCACGCCGTAGTAGTTCTGCACGCGGCGCTCGGTGGGCAGGCCGTTGTCGTCCCAGCCCATCGGGTAGAAGATCTGCTCGCCGCGCATCCGGTGGAACCGGGCCGCGAGGTCCATGTGCGTGTACGAGAACACGTGCCCGATGTGCAGGCTTCCGGATGCCGTCGGCGGCGGGGTGTCGACGCTGAAGACGCTGCCCGCGGCGAGAGCGGCGGCGCGATCGAACCGGTGGGTGCCCTGCTGCTCCCAGTGGTCGGCCCACTTGGGCTCGAGGCCTTCGAGGGCGGGCTTGTCGGGGATGGCAGACGTCATCGCGGGGTTCTCCGGTTCGATATGCGCGGCACCGTGTGAATGGTGAGGTGCCTGGTTGTCGTGGCAGCAGTTTACGGCCAGATCGCCGATGAGGGTCTTCTCATCCGCGGGGCGCGCGAGCAGAGTCCGCGGCACCCGGCCCGCCATACTGAGGGGATGACCGGGTCCGGCGACCGGCGGCGGTTGCCGCGCTGGAGCGTGCGCGTCCGCATCCTCGCCGCCATCCTGCTCGTCACCGTCGTCGGACTGGGGGTGGCCGGCACGGTGAGCCACCTCGTGCAGCGCGACCAGGTCGTGCAGGGCGTCGATGCCGCGCTCACCTCCCAGCTGGAGGCGGCGCGGGCGGTGGTCGAGTCCGAGGTGGACGAGATCTCGACTTCGCGCGAGGCTCTCGCGGCGATCCTCGGGGTGCTGCCGGCTCCGTCGAACGGGTCGGCGCTCGGGATCGTCGACGGTGAGGCCGCCCTCGTGCCGGGCACCGCCGTCGCCTTCTCGCTCGAGGACTCCTCGCTCGTCGACCGGGTCGTGCGCGAGGTCGCCGACGGGAGCGCCCGGATCGGCACGGCCGTCGCGGGCGGCTCCGAGATCCGCTACGTCGCCGTGCCGGTGGATGTCGCCGGGGCCGACGACACGGGGATCTACCTCGTGGCGATCGACCTCTCGCTCGCGCTCCAGCCGACGAACCGCGGGCTCCTGATCTTCGTGATCGTCGCACTCCTCGTGGTGCTCGCCGTCGCGCTCGCCGGCTGGTCGGTCGCCGGCCGTCTGCTGCGCCCCGTCCGGCTGCTCCGGGAGACCGCCGAGCGGCTCACCGCGAGCGATCTCGCCGAACGCATCCCGGTCGAGGGCGACGACGACCTGGCCCGGCTGACCGAGACCGTCAACGACATGCTCGACCGGCTCGAGACCGCGCTGCGCGATCAGCGCGAACTGCTCGACGACGTGCGCCACGAGCTGCGCACGCCGCTGACGATCATCCGCGGCCATCTCGAACTCGTCGACGTCGGCGATCCCCTCGACGTGCGCCGGACCGCGGCGCTCGCGATCGAGGAGATCGACAGGATGTCGGCGCTCGTCGACGGGCTCACCGCCCTCGCCGAGGTGCGCGCCGTGGTGCCCGAGATGCGGCCGACCGACCTCGCGGGGCTGACCGACGACGTCGCGACCCTCGCCCGGGCGATTCCCGGGCACTCCTGGACGGTGACCGAGCGGGCGACCGCGACCGTGCGTCTCGACCGGCGCCTCGTCACGCAGGCCTGGCTCCAGCTCGCCGACAACGCCGCGAAATACTCGCCTGCCGGAAGCCCGATCGAGATCGGGAGCCGCGTCGTCGGGAGCCGCGCCGAGCTCCGGGTGCGCGACCACGGCCCGGGGATCCCGCCCGGCGAGGAGACGCGGATCTTCGAGCGATTCGCCCGCGCGACCCGCGGGCCGGTGGGAGGCTCGGGGCTGGGGCTCGCCATCGTCGCCCGGATCGCCCAGGCGCACGGCGGCACCGCCCGCGTCGAATCACCCGGGGACGGCGCCGAGTTCGTCCTCAGCATCCCTGCCGAGGAGGCGACGTGACCCACATCCTGATCGTCGAGGACGAGGACCGCATCGTCTCGTTCGTGCGTCGCGGGCTGACCGCCGCGGGCTACCTCGTGAGTTCGGCGGGAGCGGGGTACGAGGCGCTCGAGATGCTCAGGGGTGGCGGGATCGACCTGCTGCTGCTCGACATCGGGCTTCCCGACATCACCGGCCTCGAGGTGCTGGAGCGGATGCGCGCCGCCGGCAGCACGGTTCCGGTGATCGCGCTCACGGCCCGGGACTCCGCCCGCGACATCGCGGCCGGGCTCGACGGGGGTGCCGACGACTACATCGCGAAGCCGTTCACCTTCGACGAGCTTCTCGCCCGCATCCGCGCCCGGCTGCGCGACCGCGAGCGCGAGGCGCCGACGCGACTCGAGCACGGCGGGGTCGTGCTCGACCTGCTCGAACGTCGTGCCGTCATCGGCGGGCGGGAGATCGACCTGCCCACCCGGGAGTTCGCCCTCGCCGAGGAGTTCTTCCGCCATCCCGGGCAGGTGCTCAGCCGCGAGCAGCTGCTGAGCCGGGTGTGGGGCTACGACTTCGACCCGGGGTCGAACGTCGTCGACGTCTACGTGCGCTACCTCCGGGCGAAGCTCGGCGCCGAGCGAATCGAGACCTTGCGCGGAGCCGGGTACCGGCTGGTCTGACCGGCCCGGTCAGGGCTTGTTCTGCCCGGGGGCGTTGCCGCTGTTGCCCGGTGCCGCGGTCTGCCCCGGCGCCGACGCGCTGTTGCCCGGAGACGTGGGCGCGGGCGCCGGAACGGGCGGTGTCGTCGGGTCGGGGTCGACCGTCGCGGCGGGAGCCGGCTCCACGACCGTCGCGCCGTCGGCATCCGGTCCCGCGGGGGAGTCGCCCGCATCCTCGCCCGAGACGTCGGTCGACGACGGATCGTCGGTCGCTCCGGGGGTCGGCGTCTGGTCGGCCGGGGCGCCCGTGACGGTGATCGGCCCGTCGGGCAGCGCCGCACCGGCGCGATCGAGCGGCGTGAGCTGGCTCACCGCTGCGGCGACGACGGCGACGGCGACGAACGTCGACAGCGCGACGACGACGGCGGATGCGCGGGGGGAACGCATCCGCACATCATGCCCCCTGCGAGCCGTCGGCCGCGACCCCCCGAGCGGGGTGCTCAGCGGCACTGCGTGGAGAGCTGGATGAGGGCATCCGGCGGGCGGCCGTAGATCGACTCCCCGTTGCCGTCGGCGGTGTAGCCCATCCCGATCGCCCAGGCGGTGGCCCAGGGCTCCTCGCCGCCCGCCTCGAACTCGGTGCCGAAGAAGAGGTCGGTGCACTTGGAGAGGATCGCGTGCCCCACCTCATGGGCGACCAGGGACTGCACGCCGGCTCCGGGCCACATCGCCGCGACACTGTCGGAGAGGGTGATCGTCGCGTACCCGCCCTGGTCGGACCACCAGTAGCTGGTGCCGCCGTAACTGCCGCCCGTGCCGTAGCCGTTGACGGTGACGGCCCAGTCGAACTCGAGCAGCACGCCGCCCGCGATTGAGCGGGCGAACGCTTCGGCCGCCAGCCGCCGGTCGAGCAGCGGACCCGACTTCTCGGCGATCTCCTCGGCGTGCGACGCCTCGAGGGCGTGCGCGGCGTCGAGATAGGACAGCAGGTAGTCGGCGATCGCGTCCTCGGTCGCCGCGTCGAGGTCGGCGACAGCGGTGCGGAATGCGAGGTGGGGGGCGTTGTCGGCGCTGAAGTTGGCGGTCTCGACGGCCGCCGCCGACTCCTGCGTCGCCGTGACCAGATCGTCCAGGGCCGCCAGCACGAGGTCGTCGTCGTCGCGCAGGTCCGCCGCCGCGGCCCGGAGGTCGGTCGTCAGGTCGCGGATCTCCTCGGTGCCGAGATCGTCGGGGTCGGTCGCGAGCAGCGGGGCGACGTCGTCGAGGGCGCTCGCCGCGGCATCCCGTTCGGTCGTGGCGGCGACGACCGGCTCGGGCGGCACCAGCGGGTCGACCGCGATCGAGAGAACCGCGTCGGCCTCGGCGACCGCCGCATCGGAGGCGTCCACCTCGGCTGACAGCTCCGCCGACGCGGCGCGATGCTCGGAGAGCGCGGCGTTCCGGTCGATCACGGTGACCGCGACCACGATCCCGACGACGACGAGGATGACGAACGCGAGTCCGCCGGCGATCAGGCCGATGAGGAGGGGGCGCCGCATGTCTCGACCCTACGGCCGAGGGGTGGTCAGCCCTGCCAGTTGACGTCCTCGTAGACGACGTGCTTGCTCACGTGCTCGCCGCCCGGCCCGACGAGGGTGATCGTCACGTCGAGGAACTGGTCGTGGTTGCACGGGAAGAGGTGCTCGTCGGTGAGGTCGTC
>CAZPJC010000085.1:8583-9846 GCA_964586645.1 uncultured Schumannella sp. | reverse complement strand
CGGTCGCTGCAGGGCGCCAACCTCTGGAACGAGGTCAAGGACCGCCTCGACAAGCCGGGGGCGGGTCTCTCCGGCGGGCAGCAGCAGCGTCTCTGCATCGCCCGGGCGATCGCGGTGAAGCCCGACGTCATCCTGATGGACGAGCCGTGCTCGGCGCTCGACCCGATCTCGACGCTCGCGATCGAGGACCTCATCGAGGAGCTCAAGCAGGACTACACGATCGTCATCGTGACCCACAACATGCAGCAGGCGAGCCGGGTGTCGGACCGCACCGCGTTCTTCAACATCGCGGGGACCGGCAAGCCGGGCAAGCTCATCGAGTACGACGACACCACGACGATCTTCAGCAAGCCGAGCGTGCAGGCCACCGAGGACTACGTCTCCGGCAAGTTCGGATAAGCCGAAAGGGCGGGGGCAGCACGGAACCACCCGTGCATGCCCCCGCGTTCTCCCGGCGGGATCAGGACGCCGGGAAACCTGTCAGGCGGTGGGGATCACGACGATCGGAGTGGTCGTCGGGGTCGACGAGCCGCCCGCCGGCTCCACCGTGATGCCGATCGCGTCGCCGGCATCCATCCGCCCGGTGAGCGACACGGTCAGCGTCTGCGCGCCGTCCGCGCCGAAGGTCGCGTCGGGCTCGGCGTGACCGGCCTCGTCGATGACCCACGCCTGGTAGACGCGGTCCGACGGGAGATCGGCGAGGTCGTCGACGACGATCGCGGCCCGGCCGAGCGACTCCGACCAGACGGCGGTGACGCTCCCCCCGCCGTCGACCTCGCCCACGACGCGCTCGTAGTCGGCGGCGGCGGTGATCTGCTCGACGACCGACGGCTGGCGGGTCAGCTGCAGCCCGACGGCGGTTCCGCCCGCGATCAGGACGACCGCGGCGGCCGCGGCGAGCACGGCGGCGACGGGACGGCGGAACCACGGGCCGCGCACGACGTTCGACGGCTGCGGGGTCGCCTCGACCGCGTCCAGGATGCTGGCGCGCAACGAGGCCGACGGGGCGACGGGTGCCGTCGCGAGGCCGAGCAGCGCGGCGGTCTCGGCGAACTCGTCCACCTCGGCCCGCAGGCGAGGCGAGCGCTGCAGGTCGTGCTCGAGCTCGCGGCGCTCGGCCGCGGTGAGCGCGCCGGCGGCGTAGGCGGCCGCGCGGGTCGTGTCGTCGGAGTCGGTCATGAGGTCACCCCCAGTTCGTCGCGCAGACGGATCATGCCGTCGCGCAGTCGGGTCTTCACGGTGCCGAGCGGGATGCCGAGGATG
>CAZPJC010000085.1:0-8483 GCA_964586645.1 uncultured Schumannella sp. | reverse complement strand
GATCATGCCGTCGCGCAGTCGGGTCTTCACGGTGCCGAGCGGGATGCCGAGGATGTCGGCCATCTCGCTGTGGCTGTAGCCGCCGTAGTAGGCGAGGATCACGGCTTCTCGCTGGAGCGGCGTGAGCCGGCCCATCGCGGTCTTGACGCGTTCGTTCTCGACGCGGATCTCGACGGCCTCCGACACGTGGTCGAAGTCGCGCTCCATGTCGCGGATGCCGATCCTGAGGTCGCGCTCGTGGCTCTTCTGCGAGGCGCGGATGCGGTCGATCGCCCGGCGGTGGGCCATCGTGAGCACCCACGCCATCCCGCTGCCGCGGTTCGCGTCGAACTTCGAGGCCTGCTGCCAGATCTCGAGGAAGACCTCCTGCGTCACCTCTTCGGACTGGGCGCGGTCGCGCAGCAGGCGCGTCACGAGTCCCATCACGCGGGAGGAGATGCGGTCGTACACCTCGGCGAACGCCGTGCGGCTGCCGGCCGCGACCTCGCGGAGGAGGCTCTCGATCGAGAGGTCCTCCTCGGCGTCGGGCGTGGGCACGATCGCCAGTCTGGCACCCCCCGCGTGATCCGCCCGAGCTGCGGCCCGGGCTTGACGGCGGGCCTCGCGAAGGTCGGCGAGTGAGACGACGCTCATGGCAGTCCTTTCGGGTCGGCTCGGGTGGGACGGGAGACCGGGGCCGCGGCGTCTGGGATGGCTCGGGAGCCCGCCGCGTCCCCGGTCACAGCTGATTCGGCGCCGTTCCGGTGCCGGATTGGCCCGGGCTCACCCGAACGTGAAGGAGTAGACGGTGACGCCCGTCGGCACCGCGAGCTCGATCTCCCCGGTCCTCGATCCGGAGGTCGTGAGCAGCCGGTCGGAGTCGGGCGAGCCCTCGACGTCGATCTCGACCTTCTTCCCGTCGACGGTCGCGACGACGGTGCCGGAGCCGCCGAGCACGACGCGCACCTCCTGGGTGGCGGTGTACGCGAGCTTCACCCGGGCGTCGGCGCCCGCCGGGGTCGCCCCCTGGAAGTCGATCGTCCAGTCGCCGTCGAGGGCGAAGGTGTCGCGGGCGAGGTCGCGGGGGTACTCGTAGGAGTTCGCCCCGGTCGTGTACTCCTCGTCGCCGCCGAAGTTGACTTCCTTGCCCGCGCTCAGATACGTCTCGGGCGTCGTGGCGCCGGCATCCGGGGTCTCGTCGGCGACCGCCGTCTCGCCCGGCAGCTGCGTTCCGGGGTCCGCGTCGAGCAGCAGCTCGCGGATGAGCCGCTCGGTGTCGTCGTAGCCGCCCTCGCCGAACTTGATGTGCCGCACGACGCCGTCGGCGTCGATCAGGTACGTCGCCGGCCAGTACCGGTTGCGGTAGTTGGTCCAGGTGGAGAGGTTGTTGTCCATCGCGACGGGGTAGTCGATCCCGAAGTTCGCGATGCCCTGCTCGACGTTGCGCTGCTCCTTCTCGAACGCGTACTCGGGAGCGTGGATGCCGATCACCTGCAGTCCGGCGTCCCGATAGGCCTCGTCCCAGGCGGTGACGTGCGGCAGCGAGCGCTGGCAGTTGATGCAGGCGTAGGTCCAGAAGTCGATCAGCACCACCTGGCCGCGCAGGTCCGCGAGGTCGATGCCCTCGCCGTCCGGGGTGTTGAGCCAGGCGGTGATGCCCTGGATGTCGGGGGCGGTGCCGCAGCTCTCGAGTTCGGTGCCGCCGTTGCTGCACTGGTCGAGGTCCTTGTTCTGCTCGTTGACGAGCCCGCCGAGGTCGAGGGCGTCCTGCACCTCGTCGGATTCCGCGAGCTGCTCCTGGATGCCGCCGGTGTAGTCGGGGATGAGCCGCTGAAGCAGGGCGGGCAGGTTGAAGACCAGCCCGACGGCGAGCGCGATCATCGTCACACCGCCGATGACGCGGATGAGACCCATGCGCTTGCGGAACGCCTTGATCCGCTCGGCGACGCCACGGCCGGCGAGCGCGAAGATGAGCAGCGGGATCGACGTGCCGATCGCGAACGACGCCGTCAGCGCGACCGTGTCGAGACCGATGCGGCCGGTCGACCCGGCGACCGTGATCGCGGCGAGCACGGGGCCGGCGCACGGCACGAAGACCAGGCCCAGGGCGACGCCGAGGAAGAACCCGTTGCGGTCGGGGCTCACGTACTTCTGCGGGATCTTCGAGAACGGCAGCTCGAGCAGGTGCTGGAACCTCGGCACGATGAGCCCGATCCCGATGAGGGTCAGCACGACGATGCCCGCCCAGCGCAGCACGTCCTGCGGCAGCCCGAGCAGGGCGAGCAGCAGCGAGCCGACGAGGGTGACGACGCTGAAGCTCAGAGCCAGACCGGCGATGACCAGGAACGGCCGCCAGCGGGAGGGCTTCTTGGCGGCCCCGTCCTCACCGACCCGCGAGCTCGCGGCGCCACCGGACAGGAAGATGACCGGCAGCACCGGGAGGATGCACGGCGAGATTCCCGTGACGAGGCCGCCCAGAAGTCCGATGAGGATGAGGGTGATGTCCATGACCCGGTGTTCGGAACCCGTGGCGCATCGGACGGGAAACGGATTCCGACCCATCCCCTCGGACGAGGGGCTCCGAAGCATCCATCAAGCGGCCGCCATGGGGGCGGGCGTAGGGGATCTGGGCCCCTTCACCTCGAAGGGAAGATCATGCACATCACAACTCGTGTCGCCGGCTTCGCGATGATCGCGGCGCTCGGCCTCGGTCTCGCCGCCTGTTCGCCGATGACCGCCGCCCCGGAGGAGGACACCTCGTCCGCCCCGACCGAAGAGGCGATGGACCCGGCGTTCGACGACCTGGTCGGCAGCGGCTGCGCCGCCTACGCCGAGGCCGTCCCGGACGGCGGCGGCTCGATCGTCGGCATGTCGCAGGATCCGGTCGCCGTGGCCGCGTCCAACAACCCGCTCCTCACAACACTCGTCGCCGCGGTGTCGGGCGGGCTCAACCCCGACGTGAACCTCGTCGACACGCTGAACGGCTCCGAGTTCACGGTGTTCGCACCGGTCGACGACGCGTTCGCCAAGCTCGACGCCGCGACCGTCGAGTCGCTCAAGCTGCCGGAGAACGCCGCGCTGCTGTCGAGCATCCTGACCTACCACGTCGTCGCCGGGCAGATCCTGCCGTCGGACATCGTCGGCACGCAGACCACCGTCCAGGGCGGCACCGTCGAGGTGACCGGCATGGGCGACGACCTCAAGGTCAACGACGCGACCGTCATCTGCGGCGGCGTGCACACCGCCAACGCCACGGTGTACCTCATCGACACGGTGCTGATGCCCGCGTCGTGAGCCGCCTCACCCGGTGAACCCCGTACGGCAGCCTCGCCGTGCGGGGTTCTTCCGCGTTCCGGCCGGGGGCGTTCGGGCCGGTGCCCGAGGGGGAACCGAGCCGCAGAAACGCCTCTCGGCGCAAGGCCGCTCGAAGCGGCGAATATTGGAGCCCGGGGTTACTGCGGCCCGGCCGGGACAGTCTACCCGGGGCTATTCGAGAGCGCCGTCGCGCGCCAGCCGGGCGCAGGCGGCGAGTTCCTCGGCCGTGGTCGTGAGCCGCAGCGCGCGGGTCGTGAGCTCGCTCGCACGGTCGGGGCTCGCGGCATCCTGATCGTCGGCGACGCTCGACGCACCCGCCGCGGCCACCCGGCAGAAGGCGGCGGCGCGGTCGAGCGCGAGCGCGAAGTCGCCTTCGAAGACCCCGCGCAGGATGCGGTCGGCCAGGTCGGTGACCTCGTCCGGTCCGGCGGGGATCGGCGCGCCCGCGACGAGGGCGTCGATCGTCGGCAGCACCTCGGTGCCGCGCTGGAAGAGCAGGCTCACGCCGGCGGGATCCTGATGGATGAGCAGCCGCACGAGGTAGAGCCGCCACAGCGCTCCGGGCAGGGTGTGCGGCCCGGAGCGCGCCCAGAGCTCGGCGAGGGCATCCAGTCCGTGCTCGTCCGTGTAGTGCACGAGCCGGTCGACCACGTCGGGATCGCCGGCGTTGCGCGCCCGCGACAGCAGCGCCCGGGCGGTCTCGTGCGCGACCCGCATCACGCGCGCGGGATCGTCGCCGCCTTCGAGGGCGTCGAATCGCGACCCGCTGAACAGCGTGGGCTTGTGGAAGGCGTCGGACACCCCCTCCACGTTACGCGGCGCCGGGGTCCTCGAGCAGACTGAGCGGGCTCACGCCGAGGCGTTCGGCGAGCCGTTCGAGCGACCGCAGGGTGAGATTGCGCTCCCCCCGCTCGACACCGCCCATGTACGTGCGGTGCACGCCGATCTCGTCGGCGAGGTCCTCCTGGCTCAGCCCGCGCTCCTGGCGCAGCCGGCGGATGTTGCGGCCGACGACGATCTGCAAGGCACCTTCCACATCTCGTAACATCCCCTGCCGCTACTTGTGAGTCTACAGACTCATGAGTAGCATTCAGGTGCTCCCGTCGGCCCCCGAGACGGGACCTCCCCCGGGCTCCGGGGACGGTGCCGCCCATCTGATCCGTGGCGCCGCCCCCGGTCCGTCCTCCCCTTCGCGGCGCGGGCCCCGTGGTTCCCGGGCCGGAGCCGGGTGTCCGACACCTCCTCTACGGTGCGAGGGCCGGAACGAGAGCGTGAGGAACATGACCCAATGCCCGCCGTGGTGCATCGCCGACCACGCCGCCGAAGACGAGCCCGGAGCCGTGAGGCACCGCGGCGAGACGTTCGCCGTGCCCGTCGTGCTGGAGGGACGCGGGCACGGCGGCCCCCACGCGGCGGAACTGCTCGTCGAGGTCTCTCGACGCCACGGGGAGGCCGCGGTGTGGGTCTACCTCGGCGACGGGTGGACAGGCTTCTCGCTGTCGCTCGAGTCCGCGGCGCGGTTGTCGACGGCGCTGGGCGACGCCCTCCGGGCCGCCGGTACGCTGGACGGGTAGGGCCTGTAGCTCAGTCGGTAGAGCATCGGACTTTTAATCCGCGGGTCGTGGGTTCGAGCCCCACCGGGCCCACCGTGCTCAGAGCTGCACCGTGCGGGATTCACCCACGTCGGGCGCCGACCCGGTGACCAGCGCCTTCGCGACCTCGAACGCCCGCACCACCGCGGGCTTGTCGACGTGCCAGTACTCGACGCTGTCGGCGTCGACCTCGAGCAGCGCCACCGTCGGGTCGTCCCGTCCGCCCTCGAACCAGCTCTCCGCCCAGGGGTTCCAGAACCTGTCGAGGAGCGCGGCATCCCGGGTGACGGTCGCCGTGCCGCTGAGCGACACGTGGCTCGCGCCGTCGGCGTAGGCGACGTTGACGTGCGCATCGTCGCGCAGCTCATCGGTCTTCGGGCTCGGGTCGGCGGTGAAGAACCAGACCTTCCCCTCGAACTCGTGGTCGAGCACGGCGAGCGGTCGGCTGTAGAGATGGCCTCCCGCGCCCCGTGTGGTGACGGTCGCGAAGCGCGCGCCGCGCATGATGTCGTGGATGGTGTCCAGCTCGTCGTCCATGGCATCCATCCGACGCCCTGGGGGTGCGGGCGGGAAGCGATTGACCGCCACGAGACGATGTGCTTCAGCGGGCTTAGGCTCGGCACATGACGACCTACGAGGAGCGCCACGCCGCCGCGCGTGAACTCGATTCCCGCCTCGCGACGGCGAACGAGTTGTGGGGCAAGAGCCCCGTCTTCGCCGAGAACGCCGACCTGCTCGGGCAGCTGGTGTCGCGCATCGCCCTCGCCGGAAACGGCCGCGACATCAGCCACATCTCGACCGAGGTCACCGACACCGCGGTGCGTGTGACGGTGTTCGTCGACGGCGCGGTGATCGACTCGTCGTTCAAAGAAGGCGCACTCGTCGTGGATGTCCTCCCCCTCGACATCCGCTCGATGCGGGTGACCTCCACGCAGAACTTCTACCCCGACGAGCGCGTCGACGCCGACCTGCCCCTCGCCGTCAACGTGACCCTCGCCGAGGGTCGCACCCTGACCCTGCGCGGCTCGGGGGCCGACGACGACCCGCTCAGCCTCTTCCTGCCCGTCCTGCTGTCGCTGACGTCCGCCGACTGATGGGCGGTCGGCGCCGACGGCTCCCGCTGTGGCTCCCGGCCGCCGGGGTCGCGCTCGGCGTCGTCATCGTCACCGTGCGGCTCGCCACGGTCCCTCTCGACCAGACCAGTCCGGCCCTGCCGGTGCTCGTTCTCGGCGGCGCGGCGGTCGTCGTCGTCCTCACGGCGCGGGCGCTCGCGCACCGGAACCGGATGCGGGCGCTCAGCGCCGCCCATCCGGGCCGCCTCGTCATCCCGATCACCGGGGGTGTCGGCACCTCGGCGGCGACGCGCTGGCTGGCCGAGCACCTCGGCGACCCGCACCTCGCCCTGCGTCCGGAGCGGGGCGGGTTCGTCGTGGTCGACGCCTCAGGCCTCCGTCTCACGGACGGGACCACGGCATCCGATCTCCTTCCCGCCGCGACGCTGTCGGTGCTCCCGCTGGCGACGGTGCAGGCGGGGACCCGCCGGGTCGACGCGCTCGTCGTCGGTGTGGCGGTCGGCGACGTCGTCGCCCCGCTGCCGCTCGTGCCCGCGCGATCGAGCCTCCTCGCGCCCGGGACGCTCACCGACGCCGAGCTGCTCGAGGTGTCGGGACGTCTGCGCGACGCGCTCGCCGGCCGGCCCTCCGCGGGCGGCTGGCAGTACTGACCACCAGCGGGACCGTCGCAGCGGATGATTCCTGCGACGATCCCGCCGGTCCCTGACCTGAGACCCTGGCTCAGCGAGCAGATCCGTGACGCATCCCCCGATGCGCGTCCTGATCCGGAGCCGGATGCCCCCGCATCCCGGCTGGGAACAGTGTGGAAGGCACCCGTCACCCGGGGCAGGGTACAAAGTCCCCCCGGCGAGTCGCGTGGATTCAGCCGATCGCGGTGCCGAACAGCAGGCCCAGCAGATACGTGACCGCCGCCGCCCCGAGGCCGATCCCGAGTTGCCGCACGGCCCGGCGCAGCAACGAGCCACCGGAGAGCAGCCCGACGATCGCGCCCGTCGCGAGGAGCACGAGGCCGACCGAGGCCGCGGCGATGCCGACGGCGAGGAAGCCCCCCGCGCCGACCAGGTACGGCAGCACCGGGATGAAGGCTCCGGAGGCGAAGAACAGGAAGCTCGAGATCGCCGCGCTCCAGGCGGAACCGATCCCGTCGTCGTCGTCGCCGACCGCCGCGAACGACCCGGTCTCTTCGAGGTGCAGATTCGCGAGCACCTCGCGGGCGTGCTCGGCCGCGTCGTCGGGCGACATCCCGCGCGCGCGGTAGACGAGGGCGAGCTCGTTCGCATCGACGTCGAGATCGGGCAGGGCGTGCTGCGAGGCGGGATCGGGGCGGGAGGCGTCGAGCAACTCGCGCTGCGACCGCACCGACACGTACTCGCCCGCGCCCATCGAGAGCGATCCGGCGAGCAGCCCCGCGACCCCCGTGACGAGCACGGTCTGCGGCGGGAGGCCGGTCGCGCCGACCCCGAGCACGAGGGCGAGGTTGGAGACGAGTCCGTCGTTGATGCCGAACACCGCGGCGCGCAGGCTCCCGGCGAGGCGGCGGCGGCCCCGGGAGGCCAGTCCGCGCAGCACTTCGCCGTGGATGCGCTCGTCGGCGGCCATCGCATCCGTCGCGTCGGAGTCGGCGTCGTACGGCGACCGGCCCTCCGCGCGTTGCGCGAGCGCCAGCACGAACAGGGAGCCGAAGCGGCGGCTGAAGACGATGAGCATCCGACTGCCGAGACTCGCCGGGCGCGGACCGCCGACATCGTCGCCGAGGAGGCGCACCCAGTGCTGCTCGTGGCGCTCCTCGGCCTCGGCGAGCCCGAGCAGGATGTCGCGCTCCTCTCCGGTGCTGCGGACCGCGAGCTCGCGGTACAGCGCGCCTTCGGCCCGTTCGTCGGCGAGGTACCGGCGCCAGCGGCGGATGCGGGCGTTCTCCGAGCCGCGCGCCATCAGACGGTTCCGGGCATCCCCGCGGGCGTGTAGCGCAGCCCCCACGAGCCCTGCGACGACTCCCCCGGCTCGAGCCAGACGAGGCCCTGCCCGGAGTTGAGGGCATCCGGCGGCGCCGTCATCGGCTCGACGGCGACGGCCGTGCCCGTGCCACCCGCGCGCGGGAAGATCGGCGTCGTGAACACCTGGACGTACCCCCAGTCGACGTCCTGCACGAGCTCGAGGGTGGCGCCGTCCGGGGCGGTGAGCCAGGCGCTCGCACCGTCGCGGTGCGTGACACCCCCGAAGGCGGTGTCGAAGAACTCGTCGCCGAGGCGGCGCCCCGCGCGGAGGTCGTAGCGGGTGCCGTCGACCGCGGGCTCGCCGACGGGGTTCAGCCGGTCGTCGACGTCGAAGTAGGTGCCGGCCGCGACGGTCAGCACGAGATCCTCGACGTCGTGGTCGCCGATGCGCAGGAACGGGTGGGCACCGGTCGCGTACGGGGCTCGCGCTGCGCCGAGGTTCGTCACGCCGTGGGTCACCGTGAGCCCGTCGGAACGCACCTCGTAGCGCACCCAGGTGTCGAGCAGGAACGGCCAGCCGTGCTGCGGCG
>CAZPJC010000084.1:0-9964 GCA_964586645.1 uncultured Schumannella sp. | reverse complement strand
GCCACTTCGACTACCGGGCGAAGGACGCGGCCGCGAGTGCGCCGCCGCAGGAGCGGGACGGGACGGTGCTGGGCACGCGCGGGGATCTCGTCTTCGCCAAGGACCACCACCGGGACGCCACGCGCAGCTTCACGTTCGGGGGGATGGTGAAGGTGTGGGCGCGGTCGGGCGCGCCGCTCCCGCGCTGGGACGGCGAGGCCTACGTGGCCGAGGCGCCGCCGGCCGGCGACGCGCCGTGGGAGGGTTGATGTTCGTCCTCGTGCTCAACCCGATGCGTGGCCGGATGGAGGATCAACACATCGTCGCGCGCGCTTCGACTCGTGAGGCGCTGATCGCGTTCCTCGCGCGCGAGCGCGTCGCGCCATACACCGACGTCGAGGGCGGCCACACCTGGCAGCGCTGCTTCCGGCGAGACGGTCCGCTCATGTGGTTCAACGACCTCCAACCCGCCGAGGAGTTGGGCCAGGGCGAGTTCGGGCACGGCATCGTCGAGATCATGCCCCTCGCCGAAGTGCTCCGCCGCACGGAGGAGAGTTGGCGCGCCAGCATCGCCTCGGTCCCCGACATCGACGCCGGGCCTGTCAAGGAGGTGCCGGGTGGGTAGGGCCCGTCGCCGGGCGCGGGTGATCGCGCGGGTTGTTCTCGTTCGACGACTGGTCCGCGAGGTTGCGCGCCGCGCCACCGACACGATCCGCCGCTCGCTTGCCCAGACGCCCCGGTTGAGCGCCCGCGCCATCAAGGCGTGGGTCGAGCGCGTCAACCCCGACCTCGTCGTCGTGTCGGTGGAGTTCAGCGCCGACGGCGTGGTCAAGGTGGTCACCAGACCGCGTCACCTGCCGCCGTTCACCTTCACCGTCGCGATCGGAGGCGAGTCGTGACCCGCGACGCCTACATCGTCCTGGTGGCGATGACCGACCTCCGCGGCATGGCCGGGCCGCTCACCCTGCACGCCAGGCCGGGCGGTCCTCGGCTCGACGTGGTCGGCATTGCGCCCATCTACCTCGACCGCGAGACAGCCCAACGCGACTGGCCGGGCGTCCTGATCATTCCGATCACCATCACCATCCCTGACCCCGAGGAGCCATCGTGATCCACCGCGTCACGCTCGATAAGCGCGCAGGCGCGACCTTCTCGGACGACGGGCACCATCGCTACGCGCTCTGGCGGCGCTGGGACGACGCGCCCCCGCTCGGGTTCGTCGGCCTCAACCCGTCGACCGCCACCGAGGCGGCGGATGATCCCACAATCCGGCGGTGCGCCGCCTTCGCGCGGCGCGAGGGCGCTGGCGGGTTGGTGATGGTGAACCTCTCGCCTTTCCGAGCGACGGACCCGCAGCGCCTCTACCTGCTGTGCGGCGCCGACCGTCACCGCCGCGGTACGGCCTGGCGTGCCAGCGACCTCGGACTTGCCTTTCCGGCCGAGCGAGAGGCGTTGCTCGAGGAGGCAATCCGACCCTGCTCGCGCGTCGTTGCCGCCTGGGGTGCACTCGCTGGCGCTCCGCATCAGGCGCGGGTCCGCCTGGTGGCCGCGGGTGAGCGCATCCGGGTTCGGCTGCTCGACGAGGGGCGCGTGCTCTACTGCCTTGGGACCGCCGCGGACGGCTCCCCTCGACACCCGCTCTACCTTCGCGCCGACGCCCCGCTTCGGGAGTGGACGCCGTCGACGACGGAGGGCGCGTGATCTGGCCCGGCATTCGCCTCTTCCCCGACGTCGCGCCAAGCGAGCCGCTCTTCGGGTTCACGGTACTCGAGCCGTTCGGGTCGGCGATCATCGAGCACGACAAGCGGATCGAGAACCGGAGCAAGCCCCCGCCCGAGCGGCTGCGTAGCCGCGCCTTCTGGATCGCCATCCACACGGGCGCGCGGCTCTACCCAGAGCTCGACCGCGGCGACTTCACCTCGACGTCGCTCTTCCACCGCGACCCCTACAACGACGCGCAGCACCCCGCGCTGTGGCCCGGGTGCCCGCCCTTCGCGTCGTTTCGTCAACGCGTGGTGCTTGGGGCGGCGCGCGTGGTGGGCGCGGTGCCCGACGCCACCCTCTCCGCGCACCAAGCCAGCCGCGCCGTCGACCGCGACCGCTGGGCAATGCGCGACCAGTGGCACTGGCTCCTCGACCCCACCGTCGTCCGGCTCCCCGAGCCGTTCCCGTGGGCCAAGGGCGAGCTCGGGCTCTGGGCCCCGAAGCCGGCCTCGCGCCCTGACCACGATCGGGACGCCGCCATCCAGGACGAGCGCGCCGCCGCCTTCCTTCGTCTCCGCGACGCGCTCCGCGCGGCGATGCGCGACCCCACCAACCTTCTCACCGTGCGCACCCCCTGGAGCTCGACGTGAGCACCTCCCCTCTTTCGCCTCGTCGCCGCGTCCTGCGTCTGGCGCGCGAGGCTGGCACGCCGCTCACCGGGATTGTGCGCGGCGCGATCGTGGGCGCGGCCAAGGGCTTTTGGGGGGCGTGCCCGCGGCCGCTCCTGCGCTCCGAGCTGCGCCTCCCGGGCGTGCCCCTCCAGGACCTGCAGGAGATGCCAGCGCACCTGGAGCGCCGCGGCGGCGGCGTCTTCGACGAGGCCACCGTCCGCGTCGAGCAGCTCGATGGCGTGCCCGCGCTCGTTTTCACCCCGCGCGACTGCTCGGGTCCGGCCTACGACCGGCGCACCCGGTGAACCTCGTCCACGGCAACGACTTGGCGTGGGGCGGGTGGGGATGGTGCCTCGCGACCGAGCAGGGGCCGCTCTCGACCGGCCACGTGAAGCTCGGCGGACTCGCCTGGCGCTGGCCGGGCGTGGTCCGCTACCTCGACGGGCCGATCGCGCACGAGATCGCCGAGGCGGAGATGATGCGGCGCGCCCATGACCCGCGCGTCCGCATCGTCATCGAGGAGCCTCCCGCCTGCTACAGCGGCGCCTCGCGCGGCGGCGCCAAGGGCGGCAAGCCTAAGGCCGGGAACCAGGCCAAAACCGGGTACGGCCTCGGCACGCTCGCCGGCGCCGTCGCGCTCTGGAGCGCCCAGCGCCCCGAGCTCGCCTACCCCTGGTTCGTCGAGCCCACGCCCTGGCGCGCGTGGTGGTCCCTCGGCGGAAACGGTCGCCTCCAACGGAAGATCGCCGCGCGCGACCTCGTACGCGCGCTGGGGTGGGGGCGATTCCTCGACCCGTTCCCCTGGGATCCCGCGCCCGAGGCGGCGGGCGGCGCGCAGGGGGACGTCGCCGACGCCATCCTCCTCTCGGTCGGGGCGGCGCGTCACGCCGACCTTGCCCCGCGCGGACCTGCCCAGCGTACACTCGCCGACGCGAGCACGCGGCGTTGACACCCCGCGCCGCGTCGGTGTATGACACCCAAGCGGCGCCGACGACCAACCAGGCCCCGCGGAGAACCGATGCAGCCCCGTCCACCCGCCTACGTCGCCGCGCCCTACGCGGCCGAGCACCCCGAGATCCGCGCCTGGCACGTCGACCGCGCCACGCTGATCGCCCGCATCCTCGTCGCCGAGGGCCTCGCGCCGATCCTCGTGCATCGGAACATCGTGCCCCTCTTCGGCGAGGAGACGCCCGCCACGCGGGAGATCGGCCTCGCCTGCGACGTGGCTCTTGTCGACCTCGTCGCGCGCGACACGCGCGGCGTCTTCGCGGCGCTCCTCCGCAACGACGGAATCGCCACCGACGGCATGCGCCTGGAGTTCCAGACCTGGCAGCGGCGGCGCGGGTTCAGCGGCACGGCGCTGACCGGGCCGGGCGTGCGCGCCGCCACCTGGGAGGGGTGGGGGAACGCCGCGCGCGCGGCGGGGCTGGAGGCCGCGTGGCGCGAGCTCGAGAACCCGCGCTGGCGGGCGACGCACGACGACACGCCGCGGCACGGGGCCTACCGGTCGCGGCGCTCCCAGCTCGGCCCCAACCCGGCGGGGGCCGACCCCGCCAGCCTGCCCGACTGGACGAGCGGGACGCGGAGCGGCACGTGAGCGCCTCCGACGTCTTCCGGCCCTACCGGGTCGTGGCCGCCGATCCCTCCTGGGCGTTCGGGGATCATCTCACCATGTCGGAGGTGCCGCGTGGCGCCGCCTCCAACTACGCGGTCATGACCACCGACGACGTCGCCGCCCTTCCGGTCGGGGAGTGCATGGCCGAGGACGCCGTCTGCGTCCTCTGGCGCCCCTCGTCGATGGCCGAGGACGGCGCGCGCGTCATGCGCGCGTGGGGCTTCCGCCCCGTCGGGGAGTGGGTGTGGTCGAAGCGTCCGGCTCCGCCGACGCCCGCCGAGGTCCAGGCCATCGTCACGGAGGCGATGGCCGAGGGGGTGGGCGCGAAGGAGCTGGCGGCGCGGATCAGCCGCCGGATCGGCAAGCTGCACTTCGGCCTCGGGCGCCTCGCGCGCGCGGCGAAGGAGGTTGCGGCGGTCGGGGTGCGCGGCTCGCCGTACCGGCACCTTCGCGACCGCGCCACCCGCGACGTGTTCGAGGCGCCCGCGCTCGCCTACTCGGTCAAGACCGAGGTCGTCCAGGACGCGCTCGAGCGCATGTTCCCGGACGGGCCCTACCTGGAGCTCTTCGCCCGGCGCGCCCGCCCCCGCTGGTTCTGCGCCGGCAACGAGTCGCCCGCCACCCTCGGCCAGGACCTGCGCGACGTCGTGCCCGCCCTCGCCCGCAAGATCGCCCGCACCCGCGCCGCGGGCGCGCTGCTGGGGGTGCCGTGACGGTCCGGGATCTTCGCGCCTTCTTCCGTGCCGCGCGGAAGATCCAGCCCGAGAACCGCGGCATGGTCCGGGTGCTCACCCGCCTGCGTCGCTTCCCCGCCGACGCGGAGGTCCCGCTCGACGTCCAGGAGGCGGCGATCGTCTGGGGAGATCCGATCACCGGCTGCGGGCACCCGCGATGCCGGTGCCGCGTGGCGGTGGCATGACCTACCGACGCGTGCTCGACGACGCGATCGTCACCCGCGAGGTCGTGCGCCGCGACCGTCGCGTCGTGCACTACCTGGAGACGCGGAGGGCACACGGCCGCGCGTCGAAGCCCCGCCCCCACGCGGCGCCCATCCGCCTCTTCGACACCTGGGCGCTACACGCCCAACTCGTGACCCCGACCACCACCACCTGATCCCGGAGGCCCCCATGGGCAGGAAGACGAAGAAGGAACTGGCCGCCGAAGCGGCCGCCGCCACCAACCACGAGCAGGGCGACGTGCCCCTCACCGAATCGCCGCCCGAGGTGCGCCAGGAGGCGGACGGCGCCGTCTCCATCAGCCTGCAGGGCGTGGACCCCGCAGCGCTCGCCACGGCGCTGGGCGGCACGCTCACGAGCGACGACGCGACCCCGACGTCGGAGGTCACCTCGGCCGAGCCGGCCGCCGATCCGGCGCCCTCCGCGGCGGAGCCCGAGGCCCCGGTGGTGATCACCTTCGCCCGCCCGCCCGTCGAGGTGGAGGGCGAGATCCGCGCCGAGGTTGCCGCCGGAAAGGACCTGGTCGCGATCCGCGCCTACAAGGCGTGGGCGAACGGCCGTGAGGGCGTGGGGGCCGAGGGCGGGCCGGAGTCCGTCGATCTCCTCGTCGCCCAGGACGCGGTCCGCTGGCTGCTCGCGCAGCCGCCGATCGAGCCGCCGCCGCCCGAGGAGCCCGTCCCCGGCGAGGCCGCGCCCGACCGCACCCACCTCCGCCTCGTCACCGGCGGGAGCGCCGCCGCGCCCGCGCCCGAGGGCGGCCAGGTGGTGGCGCGCATCGTCCCGCCCGCCCGTACCAAGGTGCTCGTCGAGAAGATCATCAACCACGCCTTCACCCTCACCGACACGGACCTGCTCGCGCGCGGCGACGAGCTCGCCCAGCTCGAGGCCAAGATCGAGGAGGCGACCGCGCGCCACGCCGAGGTGAAGCGCCAGATGAAGACGGAGATGAACGGCCTCACCGGCGCGCGCGCCCAGGTGGCCGACGTCATCCGCAAGCGCGAGGAGGTGCGGAAGGTCCAAGTGATCGAGGTCGCCGACTACCACGACGGGGTGATCCGCGTCATCGACACCGCCACCGACATCGTGATCGACACGCGCCAGATGGAGGGCAAGGAGCGCCAGATGTCGCTCTTCGGGTCGCGGCCCGCCGTCCAGCCCGAGGCGCCGCCCGTTGAGGTCGAGCACGAGGACCCCGCCGACGAGCCCGAGGACTACGACGGCGAGGAGGACGAGGACGAGGACGAGGAGAACGGAGACGGCGAGGAGAACGACGAGTAGCCGTCCGGTGGCGCGGTTTGCACTTGCAGACCGCGCCGCGCTGGCGTATGGTGGTCGGGAGAGCGGACGACCAACCGCTCCACACGAGGCCCCGATGGAGAACCACCCCACCTCGCTCGCGCCCGTGCCGCTTCGGCCGGGCACGCGGCGCTGGCTCGCGCGCCAGCGTCTCGCCGAGGCGAAGGAGGCGCGCGCCCAGGCGCATCTCCAGCGCCGGAAGTCCCAGGCCGCGCCCGACGACTACTGGCGCGAGCGCTTCATTGAAGCGGCGACGGACTCCGAGGCTCGAGCTGCAGCGCACGAGCGCGCCGCCGAGCGCTGGCTTCGGGAGGCGTGATGGCCGACCACGACTGCGACGACGGGATCAACCAGTGGACGGGCGCGCTCACCGCGCCGGCCGTCCTCGCCGCGCGCGAGCGGGGCGACGCCGAGGCGATGCGGCGTGCGCTGTTGGAGCTCTCCGCCGGCGTGGACTGCGACGACACGCCGCCCGAGGTCCGGCTCTCGCCAGGCACCGGGCTTCTGCTCCTCGCGCTGACGCAGTTCTTCGGGCCACACCCCGACTGCGACGACGAGCCCGACTCGCGCCTCTGCGAGCACCACGCGCACGTGTGCCGGAACTGCGGTCGCGGCCTCGCCCACGACGAGCCCTGCCCGCTTCCGTCCGAAGATCTGGACTCGGGGAGCGAGCCGTGAGGCCCGTCCTTCACCTCCTCGACGCGGCCTCGCTCCCGAACTGGCAGGAGACGCTGATCCAGCGCGGGGTGGAGCGCGCGCGAGGCGCCGACCTGCCCTCGGTCGGTCGCCACCTCGCGGCGATGGCGCAGCCCCCGATCTGGGTTCGCGCGCTCACCCACGGCCGCCCCGACCACCTCTACGCCGAGGGCGCGGAGGTGGAGCTGATGCACGCCGCCCTCGCCGAGCGTCGTGCCCCGCTCTTCTACCAGGGTGCCGGCGCCATCGACCGCTACCGGGACGCCCTCGTCGCGCGGTGGGCGCGCCAGGCCAGCGCGGGCGATCTCGCACCCGGCGCCCTCACCTGGACCGCCCACCCCCTCCTCGACCGCCACCTCGTCCCCCACGACTCCTACCTCGCGTGCACGTGCAAGCCCGGCCAGGGATGCCACCTCCAGTGGCTCGTCCCCTGGTTGCAGTCCGCCGGCTGGGACGTCACGCTCTACGGCACGCGCGTCGCGTGATACCGTTGCAACCACCCCGCGACCAGGGGAACGGAGAACCTGTGTACAACCGCCACCACCCTACGGACAACCCGCCGCCCACGATCGGAGAGGCCATCGGCCGCACGATCGTGATCACGATCCTCGGCGCGATCTCGATCGCGATCTGCGCGGGCGTGCTTCTGCCCGCGCAGGACGTCGACCGCGAGATCAACCGCATGATCGCGAGCGTGATCGGAGGTGGGAAGTGATCGAGCGTCCCGCACCGATCGACCGATCGGTCCCCCTCCGCGGCTGCCCCGTCGCCTGCATCGACTTCGAAGCGACGACGCACGCGGGCCCCGACGCGCACGTGGTGGACGTCGCCGTCGTCCACGTCGAGCTCGGGAGCGAGGAGCCGCCCCGCATCGCCTTCCGCTCGCTGGTTCGCCCGCCCGTCTCCATCCCCGCCGACGCCACCCGCGTGCACGGGATCGACGACGCGGCCGTGGCCGCCGCCCCGAGCTGGGCGGAGGTGGCCCCGCTCGTCGAGGTCGCACTGGCGGGCCGGCTGCCCGCCGCCTACTGCGCCCCCGCCGACTACACCTTCCTCGCGACCGAGCAGGAGCGGCTCGGCCGCGCCCCCGTCGCCTGGCCCTGGCTCGACCTCCTCGTCGTGCGGAAGGCCACCAAGACGCGCGGGCGTCCCGGCCGGCTTGTCGAACTCGCCCAGGAGCACGGCATCGTTCTCGACGCTCACGGGGCGACGGGCGACGCGCTCTCGCTCGCCTACCTGGTTCGCCCGCTCATGCGCGCGGCCTGGAGCGCCGGGGCCTTCCGCGGGCCCGCTGGCGCCCAGCCTCGGCGGTGGAACGGCGGCGACGAGGAGGACGAGGACGACGCGCCGACGATGAAGACCGTCGGGGACCTGCTCGCCTGGCAGCGGTCCGCGGCGCTCTGGCAGGAGCGCGACTTCGCCGACTACTGCCTCCGACGGGGGGACCGGATCGCGCCCCGCTGCGACTGGCACCGGATCGAGGGCGTGCCCGAACCCACGTGGGGGCAGGCGACGCCGACGACGCGCTGCAGCTGCGGCGCGCTGATCACCCGCCGCATCGGCCAGGACGGCCAGCAACGCGTGCTCGGCGCGGACGGAGAGGTGCACTCGTGCTGACCCATCGCACCATCCTGCACGGTCACCTCTTCTGCGGCGACGGCGGCGGCGCCTCCGGGTTCAACGCCGGCCACGTCCGCGTTGGCGAGGTGGAGGCGAGCTTCGAATGCGTGGGCGGCATCGACGCCGACCCTGGCGCCTGCGCGGACTTCGAGCGGTTCGTGGGCGTGCCGGCGACCTGCCTCGACCTCTTCGACCGCGGGCAGTTCCTCGACTTCCACGCCGAGTGCGTCGAGGACGGCGCCGATCGGTGCCGCGCCTGCGGGAACACGGGCGCGCCGCCGCCAGGCTGGCGCGAGGCCACGGCCGCGGACATCGTCCGTGCCTTCGGCGGGCGCCGCCCGGACATCGCCTTCACCTCCGCGCCCTGCAAGGGGTTCTCGGGGCTACTCGCGAAGGGGCGCTCGAGCACCCGCCGCTACCAGGCACTCAACCGGCTCACCGTCCGCGGCGTGCGGCTGCTGCTCGACGCGTTCGAGGGCGATCCGATCCCGCTCGTCCTGTTCGAGAACGTGCCGCTCATCCAGAGCCGCGGGCGTGCCCTCCTCGACGACATCGTCCACGAGCTGGAGCTGGCCGGCTACGCGGTCGCCGAGACGGTGCACGACTGCGGCGAGCTCGGCGGCCTCGCCCAGAGCCGCCGGCGGTTCCTGCTCGTCGCCCGCCACCGCGAGCGCGTGCGGCCGTTCGTCTACGTCCCGCCCCGTCGGCCGCTGCGCGGGGTGGGCGAGATTATCGGCGAGCTGCCCGTGCCCTCGGCCGCGCGCGGCGGGCCCGGCGGGCCGATGCACCGGCTCTCAACGCTGACCTGGAAGACCGCGCTCCGGCTCGCACTCATCCCCGCGGGGAAGGACTGGCGGGCGCTGGAGGGGATGGACTTCGGGGCGCTGCGGATCGTCCGGCGCGACCACGGCGCGGGGCCCCTCACGGTCGTTCCGTGGGAGGCTCCGGCGAAGACCGTCGCGGGCGAGAGCTGGCCGCACAACGGCGCCTACTCGGTCGCCGATCCGCGCGCGACGACGTCGTGGGGCGGCAAGGGGAAGTACGAGGTGACGCCCTGGAACGGCCCGGCGCGCACCGCGATCGGCGCGTCGAGCACCGGCAACGGGGCCTTCGCGGTCGCCGACGTGCGCGCCTCGGGCGTGCGCCACAACGACGTCTTCCGCGTCGTCGCCTGGGACGCCGCCGCCGGCTGCGTGACCGCGGGCGGCTCCCCGAGCGCGGGCGGCCAGTCCGTCGCCGACGTGCGCATGGGGCCCTACGGCGAGCACTCGGGCAAGCTGCGTGTCGAGGCCTGGGACCAGCCGGCCCACACCGTCACCGGCTCCGACCGCGTGGGCAGCGGCGCCATGTCCGTGGCCGACGTCCGAGTGGCGTCGAAGTCGAGCCGCGACGACTTCCAGAGCTCCGGCCACTACGGCGTCACCCCC